>NZ_JCALDH010000004.1:0-359179 GCF_059812765.1 Mycobacterium sp. NGS39
CATTAAAGAAATGCCCCCCGGACCAAACCGGGGGGCATTTCTCCATTTAGAGACCTATTCATTCAAATATTGCTAGCCGCATTTCGAACTGCTGCCGCACGAGAACGCATTCACGTATCATTCTGCCTGTCCGTTAATTGCCCAGAGCGCCGGTCGACGTATCCCGAACACGGCGACCGCGACCGTACAACGCACTCCCGTCACTGCTCGCGCCGGACCGTATCCTGACACGGGGTTACGTGCGAAAGGTTTCAGTGGTCGACAACAGAGCAGGCGGCGAACGTCGTCACATCCGCGGCAACGGTCCCGACGCCAACGGCAGCGGTGGAGGCGGTCCGCGGGGCACGCACCGGCGGGACAAGCGTTCGCAACCACCGATGCGCTCGGGGCCCAATCGTGCCCGCCGGGCGCAGCCGCAGCCGGACAACGCCGACAGCGCTCCGGAGGCGCGGTCGCCGGCACCACCGCTACCGGCCGACATCGACGCCAGGCAGTTGGCACCCGAAATCCGGCGAGAGTTAACCACTTTGGACCGCGTCAACGCGGACATGGTGGCCAAGCACCTCGTCGCCGCGGGGGAGCTCCTCGACGACGACCCCGAAGCGGCGCTGGCCCACGCCCGCGCCGCGCGGGCGCGTTCGGGACGGATCGCTGCGGTCCGCGAAGCGGTCGGCATCGCGGCCTACCGCTGCGGTGACTGGGCTCAGGCGCTCGCGGAACTGCGTGCGGCCCGACGCCTCGGCAGCAAGTCGGTACTGCTGCCGCTGATCGCCGACTGCGAGCGTGGTGTCGGCCGTCCCGAGCGCGCGATCGAGCTGGCCCGCAGTCCGGAGGCTGCCCAACTCACCGGTGAAGACGCCGACGAGATGCGGATCGTCGCCGCCGGTGCCCGCGCTGATCTGGGCCAGCTCGAGCAGGCGCTCGCCACGCTGTCGTCACCGCCGATCGACCCGGCCCGCCAAGGGCAGACCGCCGCCAGACTCTGCTACGCCTACGCGGACACGCTCCTCGCACTCGGACGCGAGGAAGAGGCGTTGCAGTGGTTCTTGCATGCGGCCGCCGCCGACGTCGACGGTGTCACCGACGCCGAGGATCGCGTTGCGGAGCTCGCTGATACATGACATCCCTTGCGCGTCAACATGACTGCTTGCTTCTCGACCTCGACGGCACCCTGTTTCGGGGCGTGTCACCCACCATCGGCGCCGTCGAAACACTCGCAGCCGTCGACGCGCAGGTCTTGTTCGTCACCAACAACGCTTCGCGGTCAGCGGCCGAAGTCGCCGAACATCTGCGCGACATCGGGTTCACCGCAAAGCCCGACGACGTCGTCACCAGCGCTCAGACAGCCGCACGACTGCTCGCCGCAGAACTGGCCGCCGACGCGGCGGTGCTGATCGTCGGCACCGAGGCGCTCGCCGCAGAAGTCGCTGCAGTCGGTCTGCGGCCGGTCCGGCAGTGGGCCGATGGACCGGTCGCGGTTGTGCAGGGACACTCGCCGCACACCTGCTGGCCCAACCTCGCCGAAGCGGCGCTGGCAATTCGCAGTGGCGCACTGTGGCTCGCGGCGAACGTCGATCTCACGCTTCCGACTGAACGTGGACTGCTGCCAGGCAACGGCGCAATGGTCGCCGCACTTCGCGCTGCCACCGATCTGCAGCCCAGAGTTGCAGGGAAACCTCAGCCGACGCTGTTTCGAGATGCGTTGAGCCGCGGGAATTTTGACAGTCCTCTGGTGGTCGGCGACAGGTTGGACACCGATATCGCAGGCGCCAACGCAGCCCAGTTACCCAGCATGATGGTGCTCACAGGGGTCAGCACGGCCGAGCAGGCAGTGTTTGCCGCAGAGCATGAGCGCCCGACGTACATCGCCAACGATCTTCGCGGACTGACGGATCCAGCAGAGCGGCTTCGTGTCGCCACTCAACCGGCGTGGCACGTCGAACCCGGTTGTGACGACGTCATCGTCACCTCCCGAGCCAACCCCGCCGACGACGACGGACTCTCGGTCATTCGCGCGGTCGCCGATGCGGTGTGGCGGGAAGCCGACTACCCCCGCGCGCGGCCGATCGTCGCCGGAGACCGGCTCGCGCATCAGGCGCTGCGCCGCGCCGTCGCCGCCGGGGTCCTGGCATCGGATAGCGTGAAGGCGTCATGACTGCAGATCCAGACCGAATCCGCGCGGACATCGCTGCGCTGCTGGCCGACCTGCCCGACGTCTCTGCGCAAGGCGCCGATCTGAGCGCTTTGGATATCGAGGGCATCGCGGCACGGCTCGAACAGGCGCACGACGTGCTGGTCCGCGCCTTGGAGTCGGTGGAAAAAGGTTGACCACCGGTGGCCCGGCGGGCACGTGTTGACGTCGAACTGGTGAGACGCGGGCTGGCGCGCTCGCGGCAGCAGGCGGCCGAACTCATCGACGCCGGCCGAGTCACGATCGACGGAATGCCGGCCGCCAAGCCGGCTACCGCGGTCGCCGCCACTGCTCGGCTGGCTGTCGCAGACGACGGCGCCCGAAGTTGGGTTTCACGCGGTGCGCACAAGCTGATCGGCGCCCTCGAGGCGTTCTCGATATCGGTAACGGATCGGCGCTGCCTCGACGCCGGTGCCTCCACGGGCGGGTTCACCGAAGTGCTGCTCGACCGCGGAGCCCGCGAGGTGATTGCCGTCGACGTGGGGTATGGGCAGTTGGCATGGTCGCTGCGGTCGGATCCTCGGGTGCGGGTGCTGGACCGCACGAATGTGCGCGAGCTTTCCCTGCAAGACATCGGCGGCCCCGCGGATCTGGTGGTCGCCGATCTGTCGTTCATCTCGCTGACCACGGTGCTCGCATCGCTCACGTCGTGTGCGACCGCGGAGGCGGATATCGTTCCGATGGTGAAGCCTCAATTCGAGGTGGGGAAGGCCCATGTAAGCCGGGGCGGGGTGGTGAGTGACCCGGTTCTGCGCAGCCGCGCCGTGCTGGACGTCGCGCGACGCGCAGCGGAACTCGGCTGGAAGCCCGTCGACGTGGTCGCAAGCCCGCTGCCTGGACCGTCGGGCAACGTCGAGTACTTCTTGCACCTGCGGTCCCGCACCGACCACGGCCTTACGGGTGACGAGTTGGCGCAGGCGGTGGCGCGCGCGGTCGCGGAGGGTCCGCAGTGACCAGCGAACGCGCGGTGCTGCTGGTGGTCCACACCGGCCGTGACGAAGCCACCGACACCGCCCGCCGTGTCCATAAAGTGTTGGGAGACAACGGAATCAGTCTGCGTGTCCTGTCCGCCGAGGCGGTCGACCGCGGCAAGCTGCACCTGTCACCGGACGACATACGTGCGTTGGGCGTCGACATCGAGGTCGTCGAGCCGACGCACGACGCGGCCGTCGGCTGCGAGCTCGTCCTCGTGCTGGGCGGCGACGGCACATTCCTGCGTGCCGCTGAGCTGGCCCGAAACGCGGCCGTACCTGTGCTCGGCGTGAACCTAGGCCGCATCGGGTTCCTGGCCGAAGCGGAGGCGGAGGCGATCGACCGTGTGCTGCACCACATCATCGACCGGGACTACCGCGTCGAAGATCGCATGACTCTCGATGTTTCGGTGCGTGCCGACGGCGAAGTCGTCGGCCAGGGGTGGGCGATCAACGAGGCCAGCCTGGAGAAAGGCACGCACCTCGGTGTGCTGGGCGTGGTCCTCGAAGTCGACGGACGGCCGGTTTCGTCGTTCGGCTGTGACGGTGTGCTGGTCTCCACGCCGACCGGCTCCACGGCGTACGCGTTCTCGGCGGGCGGCCCGATCCTGTGGCCGGACCTCGAGGCCATTCTCGTGGTGCCGAACAACGCCCACGCATTGTTCGCCCGTCCCATGGTCACCAGCCCGGCGGCCTGCATCGCGATCGAAGTGGAAGACGACGGCAATGACGCTGTCGTGGTGTGCGACGGCCGGCGTCAAATGCTGGTGCCCGCCGGCGCACGACTGGAAGTGACCAGGTGCGCTACGCCGGTGCGTTGGGTGCGCCTCGACAGTGCGCCGTTCACCGACCGGCTGGTGCGGAAGTTCCGGTTGCCGGTGACCGGGTGGCGCGGCCCGACGACGACAGCGGGGCACTGATGAGCGCTTGCGCGAAGAAGAGAAGGCACTGATGAGCGCTTGCGCGAAGAAGAGAAGGCACTGAGTGCTCTCCGAAATCCGGATCGAATCGCTGGGCGCGATCGGCTCGGCGGTGGCCGAGTTCGACCGCGGTTTGACGGTGCTCACCGGGGAGACCGGCGCCGGCAAGACGATGGTCGTGACCGGCCTGCATCTGCTCGGTGGCGCTCGCGCCGACGCTACCCGCGTCCGCTCCGGAGCCAAACGTGCTGTGGTCGAAGGCCGTTTCACCACAAGTGATCTCGACGAAACCGCGGCGACTGACATCGTCGGGATACTCGAGTCCTGCGGCGCCGAGCGTGACGACGACGGCAGCGTCATCGCCAGTCGGTCGGTCACCAGCGACGGCCGGTCCCGCGCCTATCTGGGCGGCCGCAGCGTGCCGGCGAAGTCGCTGAGCGCATTCACCACCGAATTGCTGACGTTGCACGGCCAAAACGACCAGCTGCGGCTGATGCGGCCCGACGAGCAACGCGCCGCCCTCGACCGGTACGCCGGAGTCGCGCCCAAGCTCGACCGCTACCGCAAGCTGCGCAACGACTGGCTGCAAGCGCGCCGCGATCTCGCCGAGCGGACCCAGCATGCGCGCGAACTGGTGCAGGAGGCCGATCGGCTCAAGTTCGCGATCGACGAGATCAGCTCGATCGACCCGCTGCCCGGGGAAGACGAGGCGATCGTCGCCGACATCCGCCGTCTCTCCGAACTCGATGCGCTGCGAGAAGCCGCGCAGACCGCGCGCGCCGCATTGGCGGGCACTCGCGACGACATCGGTGACACCGACGGTTCGGCGACCGACCTCATCGGTCGAGCCATGTCAGCGTTGGAAACCGGCGACAGCGCGTTGGCAGCACTGTCCACTCAGCTAGGGGAGGCGCTGACACTGGTCACCGACGTGGCCAGTGAATTGGCGGCGTATCTCGACGAATTACCAACGGACGCAAGTGCTTTGGAGACCAAGCTGGCACGCCAGGCCCAGCTTCGCACGTTGACCAGGAAGTACGCGGCAGACATCGACGGCGTGCTGACCTGGGCAGGGCAGGCGCGAGAGCGGCTGGCGCAGATCGACGTTTCGGAGGAGGCGCTGACGGCGCTGTCCCGTACCGTTCATGACCTTGCGGACCAGGTGGCCGCCGCGGCCGCCGACCTGACGAAGGCGCGGACCAAGGCCGCGAAGGGTCTGGCGAAGGCCGTCACCGCGGAGCTGTCGGGACTTGCGATGGGCGCCGCGGAGTTCACAGTTGCGGTGCAGCCGTTGCCGGCGCGTCCCGACGATTCCGCGCCGCTGATCGTGCCGCCGGGGACCACGGTGCACGCGGGATCGTCGGGCACCGACCTCGTCGAGTTCGGCTTCGCCGCGCACAAGGGCGGCGCAGTGCTGCCGGTCCACAAGAGCGCGTCGGGAGGTGAGCTGTCCCGGCTGATGCTCGCCCTCGAGGTTGTGCTCGCGGCATCGGCTGAAGGCACGACGATGGTGTTCGACGAGGTCGACGCCGGCGTAGGCGGGCGGGCGGCCGTTCAGATCGGGCGACGGCTGGCACGGCTGGCGCGCACGCATCAGGTGATCGTCGTGACGCACCTGCCGCAGGTCGCGGCGTATGCGGACGTGCATCTGGTGGTCGACGCGGGGGGCCGCAACGGCACCAGCGTGGTACGTCGGCTTGACGACGACGGACGCGTGGCCGAGCTGGCCCGCATGCTGGCGGGTCTGGGCGAGTCCGACACCGCCCGAGCGCACGCCCGCGAGCTGCTGGAGACGGCCGCCGCTGAGCGCGCGTCCCTCTAGCCGTGAGCGTGCGCTGCCGTACGCAAACACGCGGCGTGTCGCGTACGGACACGCTCGCTCGCGGGGCAACCGGGGTGTGACGGAAGTTAACTTGTGTGGCTGTTGTTACGGCGCGCCTCCCGAGCCTCGGCCGCATTGGTGGCCAGAATCGCCGCATGAAGATGTCTTCGCTGCTGTCCCGAAACACGTCATCGCGCCCCGGAATCGTCGGCACCGCTGTGGTGGACAAAGACATCGACCGGCTGCTGCGGCGCGTCGGGCCCGGAGACATCGTCGTGCTCGACGCCCGGGACTTGGACCGCGTGACCGCCGACGCGCTGGTGGACTCCGGGGTCGCAGCGGTGGTCAACGCGTCGCCGTCGATCACCGGCCGCTATCCCAATCTGGGCCCCGAGGTGCTGGTGGCCAACGGCGTGACGCTCATCGACGACACCGGCCCGGACGTCTTCAAGAAGGTCAAGGACGGTGCCCGGGTGCGCGTGCACAACGGCGCGGTCTACTCCGGCGACCGCCGACTGGTCGTCGGCTCGCAACGCAGCGACGAAGAAATCGCCGACTTGATGCACGAAGCCAAGAGCGGGCTCGTCGCACACTTGGAGGCGTTCGCCGGCAACACAATTGAGTTCATCCGCAGCGAAAGCCCGTTGCTCATCGACGGAATCGGTATCCCGGACATCGACGTGGATCTCAACCGTCGCCACGTCGTGGTCGTCGGCGAAGAAGACTCTGCCGCAGACGATTTGAAGAGTCTCAAGCCGTTCATCAAGGAGTACCAGCCGGTGCTCGTGGGTGTCGGAGCCGGTGCGGATGTGTTGCGCAAGGCGGGTTATCGACCGCAGCTGATCGTCGGCGACCCGGAGAAGATGACCGTCGACGTGTTGCGCTGCGGTGCGCAGGTGGTGCTGCCGGCCGATGCCGACGGCCATGCGCCCGGCCTGAACCGAATCCAGGATTTGGGAGTCGGCGCCATGACGTTCCCGGCGGCCGGCTCGGCGATGGATCTGGCGCTGCTGCTGACCGACCACCACGGCGCGGCGCTGATCGTCACCGCCGGCCACAGCGCGACCATCGAGGAGTTCTTCGATCGCAGTCGCGCGCAAAGTAATCCGTCGACGTTCCTCACCCGGCTGAAGGTCGGGCAGAAGCTGGTCGACGCCAAGGCCGTCGCCACCCTCTACCGCAACCGGATCTCCGGCGGCGCGATTGCAATGCTGGTGTTGGCGATGCTCATCGCGATCATTGTGGCGTTGTGGGTGTCGCGCAGCGAGCATGCGGTGCTGGATTGGGTTCTCGTGTATTGGAACCGGTTCTCGTTGTGGGTCCAGGGACTGGTCGCCTAGGACGCTGCCCGTGATTTCGCTTCGCCAGCATGCGATTTCGCTAGCCGCCGTGTTCCTCGCACTGGCCGTCGGCGTGGTGTTGGGATCCGGGCTGTTGTCGGACACGCTGGTGTCGGGGCTGCGCGACGACAAAAAGCAGCTGCAGGACAAGATCAGCGAACTGGAACAACACAACAATACGCTCAACGAAAAGCTAAATAACGCAAGCGAATTCGATGCCGCGATGGCCGGGCGGATGGTCAACGGTGCGTTGGGCGGCAAGTCGGTGGTGATCTTTCGCACTCCGGACGCATCCGACGACACCGTCACCTCGTTGACCAGACTCGTGGGTGACGCTGGCGGCACGCTGAGCGGGACTGTCACGCTCACCCAGCAATTCGTCGACGGCAACGCCGCGGACAAACTGCTCTCGGTGGTGAACTCGTCGATATTGCCGGCGGGGTCACAATTGA
This sequence comes from Mycobacterium sp. NGS39, assembly GCF_059812765.1. Classification (NCBI taxonomy): domain Bacteria; kingdom Bacillati; phylum Actinomycetota; class Actinomycetes; order Mycobacteriales; family Mycobacteriaceae; genus Mycobacterium; species Mycobacterium sp. NGS39. Next base: position 7,697 of record NZ_JCALDH010000004.1, read on the forward strand.
ACACCGCATCGGTGGACCAGGGTGCCCAAGCCGGAGACCTGCTGGGCATTGTGCTTCAGCTCAACAAGAACCCAGCCACTCCGCCCGTCGACGACACGCAGCGCGAAACCGTCCTGGCGGCCTTGCGCCAGACCGGCTTCATCACCTACCAGGGCAAAGTCGGTGCCGCCAACACCGCGATCGTGGTGACCGGCGGCGCGCTCAAAGAGGACGCCGGCAACAGCGGCCCCACCGTCGCACGGTTCGCCGCGGCGCTGGCGCCCCACGGCGCAGGGACCGTTCTGGCAGGTGCTGACGGTTCGGCCTCGGGCACGGCCGCGGTCGCCGTGGTGCGCGCCGATTCGGGCATGGCGGGAGTCGTCACCACCGTCGACAACGTCGACATGGAATCGGGTCGTATCACGACCATTTTGGCCTTGCATGACCTGCTCAGCGGAGCCCGCGCCACGCAATACGGCAGCGGCGAAGGGGCCCAGGCACTCACCGTGCCGCAGTAGACGCTTCCGCGGGCCGGGCGTGTTAGCGCCGCGTTGTCGGCGGCGGTGTTAAGGTGAAATTCCGTGGGTCGACAGGCCCCAGCTAGGTGAAAAAGCCTGGAAAAGACAAAGCCCTGCGCCGTCGTCACGGGAGTCGCTCTTGCCAGCGTTACGCAAGCACCCGCAAACCGCCACCAAGCATCTGTTCGTCAGCGGCGGGGTGGCGTCGTCGCTCGGCAAGGGCTTGACCGCTTCGAGTCTGGGTCAGCTCCTCACCGCGCGCGGGTTGCAGGTGACGATGCAAAAGCTCGACCCGTATCTCAACGTCGATCCGGGCACCATGAACCCGTTTCAGCACGGGGAGGTGTTTGTCACCGAGGACGGCGCCGAAACCGACCTCGACGTCGGCCACTACGAGCGCTTCCTGGACCGCAATCTGTCGGCGCAAGCGAATGTGACCACCGGCCAAGTGTATTCGTCGGTCATCGCCAAAGAGCGCCGCGGTGAATATCTCGGTGACACCGTACAGGTCATTCCGCACATCACCGACGAGATCAAGAGCCGCATCCTCGCGATGGCCGAGCCGGATGCCGACGGCAACCGGCCCGACGTGGTGATCACCGAGATCGGCGGAACCGTCGGCGACATTGAATCGCAGCCCTTCCTCGAGGCGGCCCGGCAGGTCCGCCACGACGTCGGGCGGGAAAACGTGTTCTTCCTGCATGTGTCCCTGGTGCCATACCTGGCGCCGTCAGGCGAGCTGAAAACCAAGCCCACCCAGCATTCGGTGGCCGCGTTGCGCAGCATCGGTATTCAGCCGGACGCATTGATCCTGCGCTGTGACCGCGACGTCCCCGAGCCGCTCAAGAACAAGATCGCGCTGATGTGCGACGTGGACATCGACGGCGTCATCTCCACACCCGACGCGCCTTCGATCTATGACATCCCCAAGGTGCTGCACCGCGAAGAACTCGACGCGTTCGTGGTCCGCCGGCTGAACCTGCCGTTCCGCGACGTCGACTGGACCGAATGGGACGACTTGCTGCGGCGGGTCCATGAACCGCGTGAGACCGTGCGGATTGCCTTGGTAGGCAAGTACGTTGACCTGTCCGACGCCTATCTGTCGGTCGCTGAGGCACTGCGGGCGGGCGGATTCAAGCATCGCGCGCGGGTCGAAATCCGTTGGGTTGCTTCCGATGACTGCCAGACCGCAAGCGGGGCGGCGGCTGCGCTTGGCGACGTGCACGGGGTGCTGATCCCGGGTGGCTTCGGAATCCGCGGCATCGAGGGCAAGATCGGCGCGATCCGTTACGCGCGCACCCATGGTTTACCGGTGCTGGGGTTGTGCTTGGGCTTGCAGTGCATCGTGATCGAGGCAGCGCGCTCCGTCGGGCTGACCCAGGCCAATTCGGCCGAGTTCGATCCGGAAACCCCCGACCCGGTGATCTCCACCATGGCCGACCAGAAGCATGTGGTCGCCGGGCAAGCGGACATGGGCGGCACGATGCGGCTGGGCGCATACCCCGCGGTGCTGGAGCCGGGATCCATTGTGGCAGAGGCTTATGAGGCCACGGAGGTGTCGGAGCGGCACCGGCACCGCTACGAGGTGAACAACGCGTATCGTGATCGCATCGCAGCCAGCGGTCTGCGGTTCTCCGGGACATCGCCCGACGGCCGGCTGGTCGAGTTCGTCGAGTATCCCCGTGACGTGCACCCGTTCATCGTCGGCACCCAAGCGCACCCGGAGTTGAAGAGCCGGCCCACCCGACCGCACCCGCTGTTCGTCTCGTTCGTCGGCGCGGCGCTGGAATACAAAGCGGCAGAACGGCTTCCGGTGGAGATTCCGGAAGCGCCGCCGAACGGTAGCGAACACCCGACAGGAGTAACGGGGCTGCTGCACCAGCCAGTGGCGCGTCCATGACGGCTTGCGCGAAGAGCACGCGGCATGGCTGAGCACGTCTTCGAGACCGTCTCATCGGAAACCGTCTACCAGGGCAGCATTTTGGCCCTGCGCGTCGATCAGGTCAGCATGCCCGGCGGTGCCACCGCGAAGCGCGAGGTGGTCGAGCACTACGGTGCGGTGGCGATCGCCGCGGTGGACGAACGTCAGCAAGTCGCAATGGTCTACCAGTATCGGCACCCGCTGGGGCGCCGGCTGTGGGAACTGCCCGCGGGTCTGCTGGACACCGCGGATGAAGAACCACTCGCGACCGCCAAACGCGAACTGCAGGAAGAAGCCGGGCTCGCCGCCGACCAGTGGCGGGTGCTGCTGGACACCGCGTCCTCGCCCGGGTTCTCCGACGAATCGGTACGCACGTATCTGGCCACTGGTCTGTCCCATGTGGGGCGGCCGAAGGCAGAGGACGAGGAGGCGGACCTGAGCGTGCACTGGTTTGCGCTCGAGACCGCGGCCAACATGGTGCTCGCCGGTGAGATCGTCAACGCATCAGCGGCGGCGGGGGTATTGGCCGCGTACGCGGTCGTGGTCGACGGCAAGCCGAGCCGGCCCGTCGACGCCCGGTGGCCCGACCGGCCCACCGCGTTCGCCCGCCGGCTGGGTCGCGAATGACCGCGGTCGCGCCCGCGCTCACTGGCCAGCTGCAGGATTACCTCGACCACCTGACCATCGAGCGCGGCGTCGCGGCCAACACTTTGAGCTCCTATCGGCGGGATCTGCGCCGCTACCTGGACCACTTGGTGCTTCGCGGCGTGCATGACCTTGCTGACGTCACCGAGAACGACGTCAGCGAATTCTTGGTGGCGCTGCGTCGAGGTGACCCGGACACCGGCGTCCCCGCGTTGTCGGCGGTGTCGGCCGCGCGGGCGTTGATCGCAGTGCGCGGATGGCACCGGTTTGCCGCCGCGGAGGGGCTGACCGACATCGACGTCGCGAAGTCGGTCAAGCCGCCGACACCGACTCGGCGATTGCCGAAGAGCCTCACAGTCGACGAGGTGTTGGCGCTGCTGACCGGCGCCGGGGGCGACAGCCCGTCCGACGGCCCGCTGGCCCTGCGCAACCGTGCGCTGCTGGAACTGCTGTATTCGACGGGGGCGCGGATTTCCGAGGCAGTGGGTCTCGATGTCGACGACGTCGACACCCACGCCCGCTCGGTGCTGCTGCGGGGCAAGGGCGGCAAGCATCGGCTCGTGCCGGTCGGCCGCCCGGCGATCGAAGCGCTCGACACCTATTTCGTGCGGGGCCGGCCGGATCTGGCACGGCGCGGACGCGGCACCCCGGCAATTTTTCTCAATGCGCGCGGCGGCCGGCTCTCGCGGCAGAGCGCATGGCAGGTGCTGCAGGACGCGGCCGAGCGCGCCGGGATCAGCTCCGGGGTATCGCCGCACACGCTGCGCCACTCTTTCGCCACCCATTTGCTCGACGGCGGCGCCGACGTACGTGTCGTGCAGGAGCTCCTTGGGCATGCGTCGGTGACCACCACGCAGATCTACACGCTGGTGACGGTCAACGCGCTGCGTGAGGTCTGGGCGGGCGCACACCCGCGGGCACACTAGCCCGCTAGCCGACGTATTCGGATTCCAGCACGAGGTCCGGCACCAGCCTCTGGTATTCGGCGTGCGTCTTGTGCTCGACCGTGGCGAACCGTTTGCCCTGTTGCTCGGCCATGTACTTGCGGTATTTGGGCGCCCCGGGGACCAATACGTTGTCGGCCACCACGATTGACCCGGGATGCAACCAGCCGCGGGCGAGGATGCTGTGCAAGTCGTCGAGATATGCGCTCTTTTCGTGATCGATGAACAGGAAATCCAGGCTTCCCGCGTCAAACCCGTCTGCCGCGAGCGCATCGAGAGTGCGGCCGCCGTCGCCGATCATGCCGACGACGCACGTGATGCGGTCGGCGACGCCCGCATGGGCCCAGACTCGCCGCGCGATCGCAGCGTTCGCCGCCGATGCCTCGACCGAATAAACCTTCGCCTGCGGCGCCGCCCGGGCTATCCGCAGCGAGCCGTATCCGACGTAGGTGCCGAGCTCCAGGCAGAGACGCGGCTGGGCCCGTGTCACAGCCGCGTCGAGGAGCAGTCCCTTCTCGTCGCCGATGTTGATCAGGAACGACTGCTCGTAGGCGAACCTGTCGATGGTGTTCAGGACGTCGTCGATGTCGCCTCTTGTGGCATGGCTTTCGACGTAGTCGACGACGGCCGATTCGCGTCCGTCGCCCCACTGCCCGGTCCGCGAGAAATGGCGGGCACCGAGTCCCATGCGGATCACCGACCACCGCAACATTCCCAGCCGTCGCTTCACACTCATGCTTCACAGCCTATGGAGCGTGCTGTCGCAACGGGGGCCTACGTAGACCGCGGGTCTGCCCGTTTCGGGGTCGCCACGTCGCTAAACTTGCCCGGATGTCCGCCACCCCAACAGTGAACGGCCCGGCGTGACCGACGAGCCGGAAGGCTCCGGCGTCGGCCTCACCGGCCGTCCGCCGCGGGCCATCCCCGAGCCCCAGCCCAAGACCGCTCACGGTCCGGCGAAGGTCATCGCGATGTGCAACCAGAAGGGCGGCGTCGGCAAGACCACGTCGACCATCAACCTCGGTGCAGCGCTGGCCGAGTACGGCCGGCGGGTGCTGCTGGTCGACCTCGACCCGCAGGGGGCGCTGTCCGCCGGACTGGGCGTGCCGCACTACGAGCTGGACGCGACGATTCACAACGTGCTGATCGAGTCGCGGGTATCGATCGACGACGTGATGGTGCACACCAAGGTCAAGCATCTGGATCTGGTGCCCAGCAACATCGACCTGTCGGCCGCCGAGATCCAGCTCGTCAACGAAGTCGGCCGCGAGCAGACGCTGGGCCGCGCCCTGTACCCGGTGCTCGACCGCTACGACTATGTGCTCATCGACTGTCAGCCGTCGCTGGGACTGCTGACCGTAAATGCGCTGGCATGCGCCGACGGTGTGGTGATTCCCACCGAATGCGAATACTTCTCGCTGCGCGGGCTGGCGTTGTTGACCGACACCGTGGACAAGGTGCACGACCGGTTGAATCCGAAGCTGCACATCACCGGAATCCTGATCACACGGTTCGACACCCGCACCATCAACGCCCGCGAAGTCATGGCGCGGGTGGTCGAGCGGTTCGGCGACCTGGTGTTCGACACCGTGATCACTCGCACGGTTCGATTCCCGGAGACCAGCGTGGCCGGTGAGCCGATAACCACGTGGGCGCCGAAATCTGCTGGAGCAGAGGCATATCGGTCGCTGGCCCGAGAGGTGATCGACCGGTTCGGCGGCGCGTGACGTCGACGGAGTCCGCGCCGGCATTTCACGTTCGGCTCAGCAATTTCGAGGGGCCGTTCGACCTTCTCTTGCAACTGATCTTCGCGCACCGCCTCGACGTCACCGAGGTAGCGCTGCATCAAGTCACCGACGAGTTCATCGCCTACACGAAAGCCATTGGCGCGCAACTCGAATTGGAGGAGACGACCGCGTTTCTGGTGGTGGCTGCGACACTGCTGGACCTGAAGGCAGCTCGATTGTTGCCGGCCGGCGAGGTGGAAGACACCGAGGATCTCGCTCTGCTGGAAGTGCGCGACCTGCTGTTCGCGCGGCTGCTGCAGTATCGGGCGTTCAAGCACGTCGCCGAGATGTTCGCCGAGCTGGAGGCCGCAGCGCTGCGCAGCTACCCGCGATCGGTGTCGCTGGAGGATCGCTTCGCCGACCTCCTGCCCGAAGTGATGTTGGGCGTCGACGCGACCGCGTTCGCCCAGATCGCCGCGACCGCGTTGACGCCGCGGCCGGTCCCTACGGTGGCCACCGAGCACCTGCACCAGACAATCGTGTCGATTCCCGAGCAGGCCGGGCGCGTGCTCGACGAGCTGGCACGTCGCGGGGTGGGGCAGTGGACGGCGTTCTCGGAGCTGGTGGCCGGCTGCGGCGACACGATCGAGATCGTGGGGCGGTTCCTGGCGCTGCTCGAGCTGTACCGGCTGCGAGCGGTAGCATTCGACCAGTCAGAACCACTTGGTGTGCTGCAGGTTTCATGGACCGGAGACCGGCCGACCGACGACGACTTGGTGAAAGCCACTGCGGACGACGCGAGGAGCGAAACGGCCTCTGATGAGTGAACAGGTCCCAGACCTCGATCTGGGGATCGAGCTGCAGCCTCAGAGCGAGCTCGACGACGTCGAGCTGACGGCAGTGCTGGAGGCACTGCTGTTGGTGGTCGACACTCCGGTGCCGGTGGAGACGTTGGCGACGGTGACACAGCAGACCACAGATCGGGTGGCGGCCGCGTTGAAGCGGATGGCCGCCGAGCTGGCCGACCGCGGCAGCGGGATCGACCTGCGGGAAGCCGGCGGCGGGTGGCGGATGTACACGCGGGCGCGGTTCGCGCCGTACGTGGAGAAGCTGCTGCTCGACGGAGCCCGCTCGAAGCTGACCCGCGCCGCTTTGGAGACGCTGGCGGTGGTGGCATACCGCCAGCCGGTCACCCGCGCACGGGTGAGCGCGGTGCGTGGCGTGAACGTCGACGCGGTGATGCGCACGCTACTGGCCCGGGGGCTGATCACCGAGGCCGGCACGGATCCCGACACCGGCGCGGTGACGTTTGCGACCACGGAATTGTTCCTCGAGCGGCTCGGCCTTTCGTCGCTAGCGGACCTACCCGACATCGCACCGCTGCTGCCGGACATCGACGTCATCGACGACATCACCGAAACCCTCGACAGCGAGCCGCGATTCGCGCGTCTGAATCGGGTTTCCGCTGACGATCCGGTGCCGGAGATCAACGTGGATCAGGACTGACGTGTCGTCTTCTGAAGGTGTCCGGCTGCAGAAAGTGTTGTCACAGGCCGGTATTGCGTCTAGGCGGGTCGCGGAGCGGATGATCCTCGACGGGCGTGTCGAGATCGACGGACACGTGGTCACCGAGTTGGGCACCAGGGTGGACCCGAGCGTGTCGGTGGTTCGCGTGGACGGCGCACGCGTGATGCTGGACGACACGTTGGTGCACCTGGCCTTGAACAAGCCGCGCGGAATGCATTCGACGATGTCCGACGAGCGTGGGCGCCCGTGTATCGGCGACTTGATCGAGCACCGGGTTCGGGGCAACAAGAAGCTTTTTCACGTCGGGCGCCTGGACGCAGACACCGAAGGCCTGATCCTGTTGACCAACGACGGCGAATTGGCGCACCGGCTGATGCACCCGTCGTATGAAGTGCCGAAAACCTATGTGGCCACGGTGAACGGGACGGTGCCTCGCGGCCTCGGCAAGACACTGCGCGACGGTGTGGAACTGGAGGACGGTCCGGTGGCTGTCGACGACTTCGCTGTGATGGATTCGGTCCCAGGCAAGACGATGGTGCGGGTGACGCTGCACGAGGGCCGCAAACGGATTGTCCGCCGCTTGCTGGCGGCGGTGGGCTATCCGGTGCAGTCGCTTGTGCGCACCGACATCGGCGCGGTGTCGCTGGGCAATCAGCGGCCGGGGAGTTTGCGACCACTCCGACGGGACGAGATCGGGCTACTGTACAAGGCGGTGGGGTTGTGAGCAGGTCGCTCGCAATCGCGATCGACGGTCCCGCTGGTACCGGAAAGTCTTCCGTATCAAAGGGTTTGGCCCGTGCGCTCGGCGCTCGGTATCTCGATACGGGCGCGATGTACCGAATCATGACACTGCACATGCTCCGCTCCGGCGTCGACGTGACCGACCCCGAAGCCGTCGGCGCTGCAGCGGCCGACGTGCCCCTGTCGGTGGGGTATGACCCGGACGACGAGCGGTGTTTCCTTGCGGGCGAAGATGTTTCGCTGATGATCCGCACGGACGAGGTGACGCGTGCGGTGTCGGCAGTTTCGGCGGTGCCCGCCGTGCGGCAACAGTTGGTGCGACTGCAGCGCGAGCTTGCGACTGGAGAGGGCAGCGTGGTGGTGGAGGGCCGTGACATCGGCACAGTGGTGCTGCCCGACGCCGACGTCAAGTTCTTCCTGACGGCATCGCCAGAGACGCGGGCGCGTCGGCGCAACGATCAGAACATCGCCAACGGGCTGGGGGATGACTATGACAGCGTGCTCGCAGACGTGCGGCGCCGCGACCATCTGGATTCGACGCGGGCGGTGTCGCCGCTGCGACCGGCCGACGACGCGATCGTCGTCGACACCAGCAACATGACCGAGGCCGAGGTGGTTGCTCATCTGGTCGACGTCGTCGAGCAACGGGCGCGGGCACGGCGATGAGCGACGGCACCTGGGTCGACGAAAGTGATTGGAACATCGGCGAAGCCGTTGCCGACGAGGCCTCGGTGCATTCGGTTTCGCCGCCGGTCGTGGCGGTGGTCGGCCGCCCGAATGTCGGGAAGTCGACGCTGGTCAACAGGATCCTGGGTCGTCGCGAGGCGGTGGTCCAGGACGTGCCGGGCGTGACCCGCGATCGGGTGTCCTATGACGCGCTGTGGACCGGTCGCCGGTTCGTCGTTCAAGACACCGGCGGCTGGGAGCCGGACGCAAAAGGTTTGCAGCAGTTGGTCGCCGAACAGGCATCGGTGGCCATGCGGACCGCGGATGCCATCATTTTCGTGGTCGACGCCGTCGTCGGCGCCACCGCGGGCGACGAAGCAGCCGCCAGAACGCTGCGACGATCCGGGAAGCCAGTCTTTCTGGCGGCCAACAAAGTCGACACCGAACGCGGCGAGGCTGACACCGCCCAGCTGTGGTCACTTGGGCTCGGGCAGCCGTATCCAATCAGCGCGATGCACGGGCGAGGTGTGGCGGATCTGCTCGACGACGTGGTGGGCGCGCTGCCTGAAGTTTCGGAAACCGTCGCGGCAGTGGGTGGTCCGCGCCGAGTGGCGCTGGTGGGCAAGCCGAATGTGGGAAAGAGTTCGCTGCTGAACAAGCTGTCGGGGGACCAGCGCTCGGTGGTGCATGAGGTGGCCGGCACCACCGTCGACCCGGTGGATTCGCTGATCGAGCTCGGTGGGAAGGTGTGGCGGTTCGTCGACACGGCGGGCTTGCGACGCAAGGTGGGTCAGGCCAGGGGTCACGAGTTCTATGCGTCGGTGCGCACCCACGGCGCGATCGACGCTGCCGAGGTGGTGATCGTGCTGATCGACGCGTCACAGCCGCTGACCGAACAGGACCAACGTGTGCTGTCGATGGTGATCGAGGCTGGGCGTGCGTTGGTGCTGGCATTCAACAAGTGGGATCTGGTGGATGAAGACCGCCGCGAGCTGTTGGAGCGGGAGATCGATCGCGAACTCGTGCAGGTGCAGTGGGCTCCGCGGGTGAACATCTCGGCCAGGACGGGCCGCGCGGTGCAAAGGCTCGTGCCCGCTCTGGAGACCGCGCTGGCGTCCTGGGATGCGCGCATTTCGACCGGACGGCTGAATACGTGGCTCAAGGAGGTGGTGGCGGCGACGCCGCCGCCTGTGCGCGGCGGTAAACAGCCGAAGATTCTGTTCGCTACCCAGGCGGCGGCTCGGCCACCGACGTTCGTGTTGTTCACCACCGGTTTCCTCGAAGCCGGATACCGGCGTTTCCTGGAGCGGCGGTTGCGTGAGACGTTCGGCTTCGAGGGCAGCCCGATCCGGATCAACGTGCGGGTGCGCGAGAAACGCAAGGCGCGGTCGCGGTAAGCGGTGTCCGTTTTTCACATGAGCTTGATCGCGCTCGCCGCAGTTGCGGCGGGCGCGATCAATGCGATCGTGGGGTCGGGCACGTTGGTCACATTCCCCACGCTCGTCACGCTCGGGATTCCGCCGGTGACGTCGACGATGTCCAACGCCGTCGGACTGGTCGCCGGCAGCGTGTCGGGGACCTGGGGCTACCGACGCGAACTGCGCGGTCAGTGGCCACGGCTCAGGTGGCAGCTGCTCGCGTCGCTGACGGGGGCCGCACTGGGGTCGTGGCTGTTGCTGCATCTGCCTGCGAAGGTGTTCGAGCAGGTGGTGCCGGTGCTGTTGGTGGCCGCACTTGTGCTCGTTGTGGTGGGGCCGCGAATACAAACCTGGGCACGCCGGCGAGCGGAGGAGGCTGGCCGGGCGCCGGACCATCTGCCGGCGGGACGCCTCGCAGCGTTGGTGACTCTCACGTTCGCCGTCGGCGTGTACGGCGGCTATTTCACCGCCGCGCAGGGGATCCTGCTGATGGGCGTGATGGGGGCGCTGCTGCCCGAGGACCTGCAGCGGATGAATGCCGCCAAGAACCTGCTGGCGTTGGTTGTGAATGTTGTTGCCGCCCTTGCGTATACGGTGGTCGCGTTCGACCGGATCAACTGGCTGGCGGCAGCGCTGATCGCGGTCGGCTCACTGGTGGGCGGTTTCGTCGGCGCGCACTTCGGGCGCCGGCTGCCGCCGAATGCGCTGCGGGCGGCGATCGTCGTCGTGGGCCTGATCGGGCTGTACCGGCTGGTGACCCTGTGACGGGATTGAACAACAACGCCGGTTCATTGACCTTCGACCTTGAGCGGCGCCGACGGCGCGACGTCCCGACGAAGCCGAAAGTCTTTGTAGGCGGAGAGGTGGATCGCGGTCAGACCTGCCACCGCCGCCACGGGGATGAGGTAGTAGTCAAAGTTACCGTCAATGACGAAGAAGTGGTCGATCTCATCCGGGTCGTAAGTCTTACGCTCTTTGCCGGTATTGGAGATCCATACCGTCCACGACGCCCCTTGCTTCACATTGGTCGTCTTCACCTGGATGCGTTGGGCTGTAGTTCCCGCCCATACGACCAAGTCGTAGCGGCACGGTTCTAGCGGCCAGGAAACGCAATGACCGCAAAGTTCGAACCACGCCGCCGCCAAAAGTGAACCAGCCCGGGCCAGATTGCTTCGCTGCGGCAACATCATCCCGACTGCGGGTTGTGCCTTGCGCCGCAGGTCAAGGTGAGCGGTGTCAAGGCCGAGCCGTACGGCGTGGCCACGTAATGTAGTCGTACTCGAGCCACCAGCCAGCCCGAGCGTTTCGGCGACCTGGCTCCAACTCGCTGCGGAGGGTATCGCCGCGGCGAGCTGCTGATCCGTCCAGCGCCGTTGTCCTGTGAAGTGGGCGTAGTCAAGTCCCAGCCGGTCAGCATGCAGGCGCACGGAGCGCATGGCGGCGGCTGAGGTAGCAGAAAGACCGAGTGCTCGGAGGACACCGCGCCACGAGCGGGAAGCTCGAACCGCCTCTATCAGCTGATCGTCGGAGTAGTGCCGCCTCATCGCCCGCCAATTAATCTGTTGCGCTCCATTATGCGCCATCTCGCCTCGGCGGCGATTCATCAATTCGGTCGAGCGGCTTGTCGGGCTGACAGGATTTGAATCAGTTTCATCATTCGGTGGTGACTGCGCGTTCTTACCAGCGTTTTCAGTGCTTCTAGCTGCTGAAATAGGCGACTCGCCGCGCCGACAGTGTCTAACCCTGTCGGGCGTTCCGGTACATTGATGTTGCACGAATATTGCACGGAGAGCACGCAGGGGGCATGGCGCAATGGCGCGCAATCGACGCAGCTTCGGCCGCATCCGACAGCTACCGTCCGGACGCTTCCAGGCGTCCTACATCGGCCCCGATGGCAAGCTCCACAAAGCCCGCAAGACGTTTATGCATGAGACGGACGCCGAACGCTGGATAGGCGACGAGCGCCGCAAGATTGACCTCGGCACCTGGGGCGCCGTCGAACGGTCAGACGGCATCACGCTACGCGCCTACGCCAACCGCTGGGTTGAACAGCGCCCGCTGCGGCCACGGACCCGCCAGCACTACAAGTCGATGTTGGAACGGCTGATCCTGCCCGACCTCGGAGACGCGAAGTTCGCCTCTAGCCGCTCGACGAACACTGCCCACGTATAGACCAGTTCTCGGGAGTCGTTCAGGTACCTGAAGTCCGTAGCCCACACTTCAGCGTTCTCGACGACACCATTGAACGCTTGCGCACTCGCGTAGTGGTAGACGATCCCCACGCCTTCAAGTTAAACGCTCGCGCCGCTCCGACTGACCGCGTTCACGGCCCGCTCGGCTCGACGGACGCCCGGCGTGGGATCCGCCGCGCCGGCACCACACGGCTGCATGATGGCCGGGTGACGAAACGCGCGGAATACACGCTCGCGCAATACGCAGGCTCGGTCGCCGAACTTGGCGACCGTAACCCGTATGCCAGCCGGTCGCTGGTGCTAGCGAAACTGTGGATGCGCGGCTACATGCGAATGCTGAGGGTCCGCGTCGACACTGGACCGGCAAGGCAGCGTTACCTCGTGGCGCAGGGACGAACCGGCGTTAGATTCACCGCGTGACGGTGAGCGACTGGATGGCCGTCGCGGCACTTGTGCTGTCGACGTCGGCCTTCGCGGCGACAAACCTGCTGGCGTGGCTACGGTGGCCGCGAACCACGGTGGACATCACCGGGCGAAAACACGTTGTGATCACGCCGGGGTCCGACGTCGGCGGCGAGTTCGACGAGATGGTCGTCGTCGTGGTGAACCGCGGCGCCGAGGCGGTTACTATCCGGAATATCGGCCTAGCCATCGTCATGATGCCCGATGGTTCGAAGCTGGACACTCCAAACGTCATGTGGGACTACGAGTCGCGGCGCTCGGTGACAAAGTCGTCAATGCCGATGGGGCCGGATATGCCTGTGCGCGTCGAGGCGCACGATGTCCAGATGTGGAAGTTCTCTAACGACACGTTGGGGATGATCCCCGGTGGCGCCGAAGTGATTGCATATGCGGACCGTTACAAGGCTTTTCGGGTGTGGCCGCAGTGCGGCAGAGAAATCGTCACGAGAAGCGTCAGTCAGCGGACCGCCAAGCGTTTCGTCGACCACATTCGCGTTCTGCCGCAGTAGATCGGTGCGGTCAGCGAGCGGCCATCGCCGCGGTCCGAACTTCGTCATCGTCGAGCGGTGTACCGCTCCGTCGTCGCGATCGACGAATGTCCGAGCAGCGTTTGCACCGCCCGCAGGTTGCGGGATCCGCGGTAGGCGCGCGTCGCGAACCGGTGGCGCAGTGTGTGCGCGGTCCAGTGGTCGGGCAGCGCGCCGGCCATCAGCTTGCCCACCCACCGCGGCGATAGGTGACCGTCCTCGTCGCCGGGAAACAGGTAACCGTCGACGCTGGCGATCGCCGCGGCCAGATCGTCACCGATCGGTAGGACACGCAGCTTGCCGCCCTTGCCGTGGACCAGCAGCGTCGCGCCGGCCGGCCCGCGGGTCACGTCGCGTCGATGCACGCGCGCTATCTCGGCGCGCCGTAGACCCGCTTTGGCCGCAAGCCTGAGCATCAGTCGGACGCGCGGATCCGCGCCGGCGATCGCTGCGGACCACACGGCGTCGGGCGCCGGCCGCGGCGCGGGTGCCGCCGCGCGCATCACCGGAAGGTCGGCGCCGGCGTCGGTCGGAGGGTGGCCGGCGCGGTGCGCCCACTCGAAGAACTACGCGGCGGTATTGCGGTTGCCCCGGCGGGTTTCGATGCTCCACGACTGCCGGCCGAACCACGCCAGGATGCCTGCCGACGTGACCGCCGACGGTTCGCACTGCATCCCGCGCGCCATCCGTGACAGGTGGCAGCGGCGTGTAGCGATTGTTTCCGGTGACCGGCCCGCGCCCGCCTCGGCGGCAAGGTACGCGTCGATCAGGCCGGCCCACGCCGGCGGGACCGGCTGGCGCGCGGGCCCGGTCATAGCTGGACGACCAGCGTCGCGGCGACGTCGAACGCCTGCGCGACGCCAGGGCGGTCTTCGCACGGCCACCGACCGGCGCGCACCGCCGCTGCGCGGGTTCGCATAGAGCGGGCTGGATCGCTCCGCAGGCAGACGTCGAAGCTCAGCGCGGCGACCAGTAGCTCGCCGTCGTCGACCGGCAAGCCAGTGAACACGCCAGCAGCGTCAAGCCCTGCGCTGAGGTCCGCGAGGATTGCATCAGTATCTGTCATGCGCTGAAGCTAACCCTGGTGCCCTCGAATTGCCAAGGGCTGCAGGGCATTTCGTACATATGTCGCGAGGGGCGAAGGTTTCGGAATCGTGCATATGTCTAAGTCGGCGCAATTGCCGCGAACCGTTGGGGGCGACCACAGTCGCACGAATATTGCACGGGCCTGTGTTTCCGCAGGTCATATGGTCGGGCTGACAGGATTTGAACCTGCGACCCCTACACCCCCAGTGTAGTGCGCTACCAAACTGCGCCACAGCCCGTATTCTCCGCCGGAACGAGTCGGCGGACTCGAGGAACCTTACCTCAGGATTGAGGCGGAGTCGGAAATGCACGTTGGGGTGACGCTGCATGTGGCGGCGCAGAGCGTATCGCTCTGGAAGTCGTACTGAAGAAGCCCAGGCACCGCAGCGTCGAGCATCAGAACCTCATGCCCATAGCCTTCAGTCGATGCATTCGTGAGCCGAGGGCTGCACTTTCTTCATCTCTTCACGATGACCTGTCATGAAGTCCGCACTTGCAGTCGCCCGATGACCGCAGCCAGCAAAGAAAAGGGGCTGGGCCTCGATGGTCAACAACAGTTTCTTCACGTCGAAACGACATCTCCTTTCGCGTGGCTCAACCACAGTCCATTTCCGCCGCATCCCGCACTAGCCACGTGAGCGAACTTTTCCACATCGCTGAGCAACGCCGGAATCGGCGCTCCAGACGGCCAAGGAATGGGGTATTTCGTCCCTTCACTCTGACGACGCGGCATGTCAGAGTGGAGCGAAGCCATGTCGGCTAACCACATCAGCCATCGCGGAGGAGCCGGTCATGGACTCGACAGCAAATCCGTATCAAGAGTCGCCGGCGGAGCGGTTCGACTCCGCGTCGACCTTGCGGACTCCGGCCCACCCGCAACGTCGCGACGACGGCAGGGCGCTTCGACCAGCCACGGCGCGCTCTCACGTGCGTCCCGCTGAGTCGGCACACCGCCCGCCACTGCAGTACGCCCGCTACATCGCCCGTGTGGGCTTGCTGGCCGCTGCTCTCGGAATCGGCGCGGCCATCGCGTGCCCACCGGGCACCGCTTGGGCCAAGCCCACCGACACCGACTCTTCCACCTCGGGTTCCGACAAGACCTCGTCCAATGGCCAACCCGACTCGTCAAGCCAACGCGGTACAGCCACGCCGCCGTCGACATCGGTCACCACCGGCGGCCCGTCGGTGTCGGGCAGCGACTCGGGGCAATCAAAGACCTCGGACTCCGTCTCGGGTTCCAACAGCACCGGCCCGTCCGTGGTGGTGCGCAGCTCCGGCGGATTGCGCACCCCTGCTCCCGGCCGCGTGCCGAGCCTCAGCGACATCGCCGACCGACTGTCTGCCATCGGCCGCCCTCGTGCCCCAACCCCCGACGAATCGGCCGGCCGAGCCTCCGAGCCCGCGGACTCCAGTAGGTCTGCCAGCTGGGACCAGAAGCCGGCAGTGACGACGCGGCCGCACCGCGACAACAACTCCGAGCCGACGGGTCCGGCCCGCACGCTGGCGACCGCGGAAAACGACAAGCCGACCTCCCTCTCCGTCGATACCGCCCGCGTCGCCGCGTCGAAAGACGCAGTCGCCAACGCGAGCACCCTTGCGTCCGCCGACCGCCACATCACCTTCGCTGCGACGGCGCCGGTGCGCTCTTGGGTCGACGACGCTGCCACGGCCCTGCGTCAGCCCAGCGAAGCCATAGTCAGTAAGCCGCTGACCGTGACCGCGGTGCCGCCTGAGAACCCGATCGCCAAGGTGGTGTCGAACCTGCTCGCCGCGATCGGCATCACCTCAACCGGCGTCGGCACCGGCGACGTTCCGGTCGCCCCTGCGCCCGTTGTTCTGGGCGCGCTGCAGCTGATTCGCCGCGAGATCGAACAGATGTCACTCACCCAAGCTTCGATTGCGGCGCCGAGCACTGTGGCGCCGCGCAGTCTTATCGCCGCCGCCGCGGAAACGGCGAACCCACAACCCGGCGATGTGGCCTCAACTCCATTCGGAAGCCTCGGTAAATGGATGCTGAAATCCGATGGGCAGGTGTCGAATTGGGGCGGGCAGGTCCCTGCAGAGCCGATCAACGTCGTCATCGTCGACCCGACGTCGACCAGCGAAGCGGAATCCGCCGCGAAACTGAACCGGGCCATGAAAGTGGCCGGCTTCCCGGCCCAGGGCCTGCACAGCACCGGCTATCAGGCCATCATCGACGGCACCACCTACAGTCAACAGCCCACCGGCTTCTTGCAGGCCTTCGCCGACGGGAGCGATCACGGCCGGATGTTCGGGCCCGCGCTCGTGGAAGGCCAAGGTTATGTGTGGACCGGCGCGTTCAGCACCGAAGGGTCCGTGCACCAATACGTCTCCTTCGACACGGCGCGCGATGACCTGGCACAGCAGCTCGTCGACAGCGGCGTCGCCGAGCGGCTCGACGACGTTGATCTGGCCAACGGTGGCACCGGCGATCACAACGGTCAGGCCGTCGTCCTCCGGCTGAAACCGGGGATGCCTGATACGAAGCCCACAATCACCAACGTCAGCCAGAGCAAGCCGAGTACGACGACCGGCAAGGTCACGGGCAAGGTGACGGCGTCCGACCCCGAGGGGGACAAGCTCACCTACTCCGCCACACCCTCGGACAAGGGCACTGTCACGGTGACGCCGACGGGTTCGTACACGTACACGCCGACCGCGGCCGCCCGCCACGCCGCCGCCGCGACCACCGCGACGGAAGCCGACAAGAAAGACACCTTCACCATCACAGCCGACGACGGCTTCGGTGGCGTCGCAACCCACGATTTCACCGTCGACGTCGTACCGAAGAACGCCGCGCCCTCGGCCAAGGCAGCGGTGAAAAAGCCAGACCCCGTCGGCGGGACGGTCACCGGCTCCGTCGCGGTCACCGACGCCGACAACGACGCGGTCACTTACAGCAAGACAGATCCCGCCTTCGGGTCGGTGACGCTGAATCCGGACGGGACATTCACCTACACCCCGACGGACGAAGCACGCCAAAGGGCCCGCGAAACGTGGAACACGGACACCGACAAGTTCACCGTCACCGTTGACGATGGGCACGGCGGAGTAAAGACAGTGAGCGTGACAGCCACCATTGCACCGTCGGATCAGGCGCCCATCGCAGGGACAGCCGTCAAAGGTGACCCCGCGGCGAACGGGGCCATCAAGGGCTCGTTGCCCGCCTCCGATCCGGACCACGACCCCTACTCATTCTCGGTGTCGAAGAAGCCCACGTACGGCGCCGTGTCCTTGTCGTCGAGCAAGGGCACGTTCACGTACACCCCCACCTCCGCCGCGCGCCGCGCCGCAGCCTCGGGCGGGCCCACGACCGACACCTTCGATATCACGGTCACCGACAAGTACGGTGCCACCACAACGCAATCGGTCGAAGTGGACATCCTTCCTCAGTCCTGAGGTCGCCGCGCGCAGGGTGAGCTCGGAAGGCAACAATGATGATCCGGCCCGACGGTCAGAAGAAGGGATTGCTGTTGGACTGCCACTTGGCCTCTTCCGGGCGGGGTCCAAAGCGCCGGATGTAGTCCTCGTGGATTCGTGCTTCCCGTTCACGCTTGAGCACGTCGACCAAATTCGGATCCAACCCGTGCTGGGCCAGCCGGTGCCGCCGCCATACCTTGTTCAGCGCAAGTGAAATCAGCAGGGCCCAAATGTAAATCGGCAGCGTCATCTCGATGTGCACGTACAGCGAGGCAGGCAATAACCAGAACGGCGCGAGAACGATGAGCGGCGGTATCGCCGCCAGAATCATGAACCGGCGGACGGCTCCCTTGCCGGCGAGATCACGCGCGACCCACTCCCGCATCGAGTCGGGCAGGCGGATCAGCCCATACGAGTACGCGATGTACTGCAGAACATTCGGTCGTGCGGTTGCCATAGAGCTCCGTTGACTTGTCGTTCTTGACGAATACCCGCCGCGGCGGCCGCCTACCCCCATTGTCACCGACATGGGAGGGACGTCGACACGTCACCGTTCGGTCACGGTCCGGAGACGATCGTCGTCCGAAAGCCGTTCGGCCAGAACGCTGCTGGCACCATGGCGTTAAAGAAGTGGCTGCAGTGACTGCTGCGCAAATGCATGCAGCGCTCGATCAGAAAGGGTGTAGTTCCCATGAGGCGCATCTGGGCCGTTGCGGCCAGTCTGGCCATGCTGCTGGCGCTGCCCGGTACCGCGACCGCCGATACGTTGGCCGGACCCGTATCTCACCAGCAACTGATCAACAACGTCATCGCACGCGCCCTCTCACAGCGCGGCGTGCCCTTCGTCTACGGCGGCGGCAATGTCTCCGGCCCTACCCGCGGTACCGACCCGGCCGTCCCAACCGTCGGGTTCGACGCCTCCGGCCTGATCCAGTACGCCTTCGCCGGCGCAGGTCTGAAGATGCCGCGGTCATCCGGTCAGCAGTACCTGGTCGGCCGCAAGATCCTGCCCACTCAGGCACTCCCCGGCGATCTTCTCTTCTACGGCCCGGAAGGCACTCAGAGTGTGGCGCTGTTCATCGGCAACGGCCAGATGATCGAGGCCACTGATCCCGTCGTCACGGTGTCTCCGGTACGTACGGCAGGCATGACGCCCTACCTCGTCCGCGTGATCGAGTGGTGACTGTAGGCGCGAGTCACCCCCCGGCCCACAGCGATTCAGTCCTCCTTGCGGATCAATCGCTGCAGCGCCTTCCGATCGGACGCCAGCAACTCTTCAATGCGGGGTTTGTTCACCTCGGCCACGATGATCTCGCCCACATCCTGGTGGACGTCGCGGAAGATGCCGTGCGACTTCATCTTCTGCGTCTGATACTTGTTGTCCTCCGTAGGCGTCACGTAGTACACCGCCTCGGCCTTGAAGCGGTGCACCAGCCACAGGTGAACCAATGTCATCAACCGCTTCTGGCGTAGCTTCTCGGCGAACGTGTTCTGGTCGCGCACCGTCAGGATGCTGCGGCCGTAGCGGTCCTTGATCGGGTCGACGATCACGTTGGCCAGCTTTTCTTCCTCGCCGCCTTCGCGCTCGCCAAAGATGCCCAGTTCCAACAGTTCTCCGCCTGCGCGAAGAGGCCGCAGCTGCACCCGGAACTTCTCGCCGAGCTGATAATGCTCACCCCAGATCGCCAGCCATTCCTCCAGCAGCTTCTTCGGCACCTCCGTCTGCACCAGGTGCTGGTGCTGCGTCGAGCCCTTACCCATCGCTTTGGTGGTCGCTGTGCGACCTGACGACGCCAGCAGCGCCGCATCGCTGCGCGGTCCGCCGACGAGCGTTTGCGGTGTGCGATACGGGGATTCGATCAACCGCAGCTTCCGCTGCACCCGGGCCAGCGCCAGCATGCCGTCCTGGCGCAAGGCGGTGGCGAATTCTTCGGCCGCCACCCCGTCGATCTGATGTCCGCCGTAGGTGATGAAGTTGAAGACGAAGCCCATCTTGCCGAGTTCTGCGGGGAACGCCCGCATTTCGTCATCGGTCATGCCCGTGGTGTCCCAGTTGAACGACGGCGACAGGTTGTAGGCGAGCATCTTGTCCGGATACTGCTCGTGAATCGCCTCGGCAAACTGCCGCGCATCGGCAAGATCGGCGGTCTTGGTCTCCATCCACAACAGATCGGCGAACGGAGCAGCTGCCAACTGCTTGGCTATCGCATACGGAATGCCGCCCCGCAGTTGGTAATAGCCTTCCGGGGTCTTGGCCAGTTCGCAGTCCCAGGCCACGCTGACGCCTAGTTCCTTGGCCTTCTGGCTCGCGGTGTACAGCGAGGCCCGCTTGGCGAATTCCCGCCACTCGGCAGCGCTCATGCTCAGCGGTTCGCCGTCGTTCTCGCCGAATGCGATGAGGTCTTCGACCGCCTCGCTGTAGGTCTTAAGGCCCGCGTCATCCTCCCACGTCGCGATGAACTCCGACTCGACCTTGTCGTAAAGCGCGTCATTGGAAGGATCGCCGTCATGCCGCCAGGCAGCGGCCGCCTCGGCGATGACGTCCGAGATGCCATGGCTGTCAAGCCAAGCCTGCGCCGCGGCGTACTCGCCTTCGGGAAGCCAATACAGAAGGTGCCCGTTGAGCTCCCTGACTCCCAGCTCGTGGAAATGCCGCATCATCGCGAGGAAACACGACTTGTACGAAGGGATTCGGAGGTTGGTGGCCCCGAGAATGAACGGCTGATCACGCTCGTCGGCGCGGCTGTCGATCAGGTTTGCCGCCTCGGCGTCGGTTCGCGCGACGATGATGCCCGGCACGCGCATGATGTCAAGCTGGAAGCGGGCGGCGTTGAGCCGCTTGATCTGCTCGTCGGAGGGAACCAGCACCTTGCCGCCCTGATGGCCACACTTCTTCGTGCCGGGACGCTGGTCTTCGATGTGGTACCCCGGCACACCGGCTTCGACGAAACGGCGAATCAGGTTGCGTACGTGAGGATCTCCGCCGTGACCGGTGTCGGCGTCGGCGATGATGAACGGGCGGTAGTCGTACGTCGTTGCCGCTGCACGTTGCTCTTCGCTCATGCGCAGCCTGAGGTACTCCTGGTTGCGATCGGCGGTCAGAAGCGCACGCACCAGTCCGGCGGCCTCGTCGGGCACCTGGCTCAGCGGGTAGCTCGCGAGGTCTGGTCCGGGATCTTCGGTAGAGGAGCCCTTGGCGGATGTCGCCCAGCCGCCGAGGTAAATGCCCTCGATGCCCATGCGCTTCATGGTCACGGCCTGCCCCGGCGAGTACGGGCCGAAGGTGGTGATGCATTTGCGCTCGGCGAACAGTTCCCTGAGCCGGTCATAGAAGGCAGCCGCCGCCTCGCGGGCCACGGTGTAGTCGACGGGGATCGTGCCGCGCTGCTCGACCACCTGGCGGGCGGTGTAAAGCCGGGTGATGCCGTCGAAGCGAGGGCTCTCGAAGTACCGCTGCGTGGCGGCGACGTCCTGCTCGAACGGTGTGGGGGCCGACAGATCGGCCTCGATGATCGCCATGGTTCTACACACTCCTCGTTGAGCCCGGACTTCCCCCGACGACGCCATGCAGCGCGGCGGCCCCATGATTATCGCGAGCAAAAGGCCGGCTGGGCCCCGGTTTGGACCCTTTCGGCGCCAACGCTACGCCGCGCTCGGTGCGCCCGTGTGACCACGGTCACGGTGCGCCTCTGATTTATATAGGATACCAATGTAGTTACATCCCCGAAACAAACGGAGGTAACGGCATGTGCGGCATCACCGGGTGGGTGGACTTTTCCCGAGACCTGTCGCGCGAGCGCGCGACCATCGACGCGATGACGCAGACCATGGCCTGCCGCGGCCCGGACGCCTCCGGGGTGTGGTCGGACCACAACGCCGCCCTGGGGCACCGGCGCCTTGCCGTGATCGACATCCCGGGTGGCGCGCAACCCATGTCGGTGTCCACTCCGCACGGTGACGTCGTCATGGTGTACTCAGGCGAGGCCTACAACTTCACCGAACTGCGCGACGAGCTGAGCGCCAAGGGGGAGAAGTTCCACACCTCCAGTGACACCGAGGTCGTGCTGCGCGGCTACCTCCAGTGGGGTGAAGCCGTGGCCGACCGGCTCAACGGCATGTACGCGTTCGCGATCTGGGACTCCCGCGACCGCAAGCTCGTGATGATCCGCGACCGGATGGGCATCAAGCCGTTCTACTTCTATCCCACGCCGCACGGCGTGCTGTTCGGCAGCGAGCCGAAGGCGATTTTGGCGAACCCCCTCGCCAAACGGGTCGTCGACATCGACGGTCTGCGCGAGATTCTCGTTCCGGTGAAAACTCCCAAACACGCAGTGTGGAAAGGGATGCAGGAGGTCGAGCCCGGCAGCATCGTCACTGTGGACGAGCGCGGCGTGCGCGAACGCACCTACTGGCGCCTCGAATCCAAGCTTCACACCGACGACCGCGACACCACCGTTGCCAAGGTGCGCGAGCTGCTCGACGACATCGTCCGTCGCCAGCTCGTCGCCGACGTTCCGGAATGCGTCCTACTCTCCGGCGGCTTGGATTCCAGCGCCATCACGGCACTGTCGGCACGAGAACTCAGCGAGCCGGTGCGTACCTTCGCCGTCGACTTCGTCAACCAGGCCGAGAACTTTACGCCCACCGCGATGCGGCAGACGATGGATACGCCGTACGTGCACGACGTGGCCAAGCATGTCGGCTCTGACCACACCGACATCGTCCTCGATCACAACCAGCTCGCCGACATGGATCTTCGCCGCAAAGTTGTCGGCGCTCGCGACATGCCGCTGGGCCTCGGCGACATGGACGCGTCACTTTACTTGCTGTTCAAGGCGATTCGTCAGCAGTCGACGGTGGCGCTGTCGGGGGAGTCGGCAGACGAGATCTTCGGCGGCTACCGGCAGTTCCACGATCCGCAGGTGCAGCAGACGGATGCTTTCCCGTGGATCGCGATCGGCGACGGCCCGATCGACACCAGCGGCGAGATCCTCACGCCGGCAGTGCGATCCGCCGTCGATCTCGACACGTTCATGCGCGACCGCTACACCCAAGCTGTCGGCGAAGTCCAGCGCCTCGACGAGGAGGACGATTTCACGCACCGGATGCGGGTGATGAGCTACCTGCACCTCACCCGGTTCGTGCGGATCCTGTTGGACCGCAAGGACCGGATGAGCATGGCCGTCGGGCTGGAGGTGCGGGTGCCGTTCTGCGACCACCGCCTCGTCGAATACGTGTACAACACACCATGGTCGTTGAAGACCTATGACGGCCGGGAGAAGAGCCTGCTGAGGGGCGCAACCCGCGACGTGCTGCCCGAGTCGGTGGTGAACCGCGTGAAGAGCCCGTACCCGTCGACGTCCGATCCGCAGTATGGCGCCGCCATTCAGGCTCACGCCAAGGATCTTCTGGGTTCCGGGGACGACGGGCTGTTCGGCCTGATCGACCGCGAGGCACTGGAGAACATCACCCGGTTGGATCCCGCGACGCTGCAGCCGGTGGACCGGACGCGCATCGAACGGGTCCTGGACCTGGCAGTGTGGCTGGACCTGTACCGCCCGGAGATCGTGTTCTGACGCGTCAGCCGAGGAAGTTCAGCGTCACGTTGAACAGGCAGACCGCGGTGTCGCTGGGCAGGATCTCCATCAGCGTGCTGTCGGGATAGTCGCCCGTGGCGATGATGTGCTCGGGATTGGTCGGCGAGCACGGCACCCCGCTGCATCGCAGCCAGAAGCCTGGAGCTTTGAAGATCCCCGGCGCCGGGTCGACGCGGTAATGGCCGGGCGGGATCGACGCGGTGAGGCCCTCGACGGTCCGGCCGCCGACAGCGTAGATCCCGCTGCTGCCGTAGCGCGGGGGATAGATGACCGGGTCGGCTGACGCCGATGCTGCTGCGGCACACAGCAGCACCACGCCGGCCGCCATCAGCGCGAGCTTGCGCATGGCTTGCCCTCCAACATTTCGCCGCGTCGAACCGAGCGTATCCGTCTGACCGGCGTGGCGCGGCGGAAAACCGGTCGAGACGAAGCGTGCGCTCTCATGCAGAAGCGAAGGCGTTGCGCGGAAGTGTGAGCGGCAGATCGAGCGAGCTGAGCAATCCCGGGGGCGCCTCGACCACGTGGGGAACTGCATTCACGACGCGCATCGCGGTGGCGACCATTGCTCCCGCGCCTGCGGCCATGCCGGAGATACCCGCGCGTTCGCGATCCCGGAGGCTCACCGCCATCGTGCAGTCGATGTCCGGCTGGCCCTGGATCACCACTCGGTAGGACATGTCGCCGATGCCCTGCGGCCATTCCGGTGCGACATCGTGCGCCAGCCGAGTCACGTGTTCGATCACGATCGCTTCGCGGCCGTCGACGACGCCGATCGCCTGCATGCGCAGCGCGGCGCAGGTTCCGGCTTCCACGGTGCCGAACGCCACGTCGAAAGTCCGATCTGTCGTCCTACGGTCGAAGTTCTCGCGGATTTCCTCGACCTCGACACCCAATGCCTCAGCCACGAGCCGAATCTGGCCCTGCCACTCTCCGGCAATCGCGCCGGGAAAGCTGACCCACGGCGTGTAGTCGAGTGGCTGCCCGAAGCCCATCCCGTCGATCATGATGTCCGCGACCCCGTAGTCGTCGTACATTCCGATCTCGTATGCGTGAACCTTTTCGATTGAGGCCGACTGGGTCATCAGGACCAGCGGCAGGTAGTCGGCGGCGAACCCCGGTTCGATTCCCGAGGCGTAGAGGGACGCCTGGCCCGTCTTCGCGGCGGCCGCCATCTGGTCTCGCCATTCCGCCGGCTCGTATGCCGACGGATTGACCAAGCGCGTCGTGCTCGTCGTGACGACATTGATGCCGGACTCGAGCAGCCGTACATAGTCGGGGATAGCGATGGCGTCGCGCTCCGGTCCACTCGCGGCATACACGACGCAGTCGGGCTTGAGTGCAATCAGCGCATCGGCGTCGTTGGTGGCGGCCACCCCGATAGGTTCACCGCCGGCCAGTTCGCCGGCGTCCTTGCCAACCTTCTGCTCCGAGTGCACCCAGACCCCGATCAGCTCGATATCAGGTCGGCGCGAAATGGCGCGGATCGCGATAGACCCGATGCCGCCCGTGGACCACACGACAACTCGCTTCGCGGCTGACGCCATAGCTCTCCTTCGATTGATCGCTGGACCGGTCCGGACTCGCCGGCTGGTGGAGCGGAGCCGGTCACTCTGGGCTCACACTAGACCAAACATCTGTTCCGGCGTAGAGTCGCGGCCCGGATGATCACGCTGCGGTTCGACATGCGCGCGCCGGCCATCGGCGCCTCGGCCCCCGAGCTCTACAGCGCCGCCATCGAGATGTGCGCGTGGGCCGAGACGAGGGGCGCAGTAGTGGCAGTGCTGTCCGAGCACCATGGCGCCGAGGACGGCCATCTACCGGCGCCGACGATCCTGGCATCCGCGATCGCCGCGCGCACCGAACGCTTGGCGATTCTGCTGGCCGCCGTGGTGATTCCGTTATGGGACCCGGTGCGCCTCGCCGAAGAGATCAGTGTGCTGGACAACATCAGCAAGGGGCGTGTCATCTACGCGTTTGGCATCGGGCACCGTGCGCAAGAGTATGAACACTTCGGCGTCGACATGCGCCGACGCGGCATGCTCGCCGACGAGAAGTTGGGACTGCTGCTGGCGTTGCTCGAAGGTGAGCCGGTCGACCATGATGGCCGCCGCATCCATGTAACGCCGCCGTGCGCGACCCCCGGTGGTCCGCTGATAATGATCGCAGGCGGCAGTCCTGCGGCAGCGAAACGGGCGGCCCGCCACGGGCTCGGGTTCATCTCCCAAGTGAATTCGCCTGCGCTCAAGGACTTTTACGAAGTGCAGTGCCGCGCCAACGGCCACCAGCCGGGTATGGTCCAGTTCCCCGATAGCAATGCGCCAACAGCGGTGTTCGTCGCCGATGACGTCGATCGCGCGTGGGACGAACTCGGCCGATATCTGCTCCACGATGCGGTGACCGCCGCCGCGTACCGGCACGGCGACGAGACAGTGGCCAGCATTTCGCGTGCCCGAAGCGTCGACGAACTTCGGGCGGGGCCGAGTCCGTACCGCATTTTCACGGTCGACGAAGCGAGCTCTTACGTCGCCGGCGGGCGGGGGTTGCAGCTGCTGCCACTGTGCGGCGGACTACCGCCACAGCTGGCATGGCCCTACCTCGAACGTGCAGCGAGCGCTGTCGAGCGCGCTCAGGTATCGAAAACCGTCTGAGGAGAACCATTGTTAGCCAAGCCAATTCGCGTCGTCGTCTGGTCGACCGGTGGTGTGGGCTCTATCGCTATCGAAGCGGTCCGGCACCGGCCGGACCTCGAATTGGTGGGCGTGTGGGTGCATCACCGGACAAGGTCGGCCGCGATGCCGGCGAGCTCGCGGGTGGGGAACCCGTCGGGATCGCGGCGAGCAACGACGCCGAGGCGCTGATCGCGCTGCAGCCCGATTGCGTCGTGTATGCCGCGAGCGGCCCGGAGCGTGACGCCGCCGCGGTTCCCGATTATCTGCGGTTGCTCGAGGCCGGCATCAACGTGGTCTCGACGACGTCCACCAGCCTGGTCTACCCGCCCGCCTACTTCGCGAAGGAATGGCACGATCAGCTCGAGGCCGCATCGAAGTCCGACAACGTCTCGTTCTACGTCTCAGGCATCTTTCCGGGATTCGCATCCGATCACCTCGCGCTGCTGCTGTCGACACAGTCCAGGACCATCCGGACTATGACCGTCACCGAAGTCGCGCTCAACGACCACTATCCCGTCGCCGAGGTGATGATGGACGGGATGGGGTTCGGCCGGCCCCTGAATTTCGAGCCGATGCTCAAGACACCCGGGTTCATGCAATTGGCTTGGGGCGCACCGATTCACCTGATTGCGGAAGGTCTCGGCGTCGACATCCAGGAGGTCACGGGTTCACTGGACCGTCGGGTCACAGACAAAGACATCGAAGTTGCGTTCGGCACGATCAAAGCCGGTACATGCGGAGCAGTGCGCACGCGAGTCGCCGGAGTCGTCGGCGGAAACGAAGCGATCGTCGTCGAGCACATTATCCGGATGGCCCGCGATGTCGCCCCGGACTGGCCCAATTCGAAATACGACGCGACCTATCGCGTGGACATCGAGGGCGATCCCGACATCCACTGTTCGATGACGATGGGCGCCGCGGAGGGTCACGCTGCGGGCCGGGCCGCAATGACCGGCACCGCGATGCGCGTCGTCAACGCTATCCCTTATGTCGTGAAAGCGCCTGCGGGGCTTCTGAGTTCACTTGACCTGCCGATGACCTTGCCCCCGCACGCTTTCGGATGATTCGGCTCGCGGCGGTCAGCCGAGCGAGACCTTGCCCATGATCAAGTCGAGGATCGGCTTGCCGGGTGCGTAGGAGCCGGTGATCGACGCCATCGCGTGCCCGTTGTCTACGAGAAGATTGATGCCGCTGACGGCCCTGGCCGCGTCGCTGTTGAGAAAGATCATCGCGCTGGCCATCTCGTCGGGGGTATGCACCTTGCAACCGGTCGCGTCGCGGTAATCCTGGGCGAACGAGAGCCACAGATCTGCGTTGGCTTGGGCCAGCGGCGTATCGGTGGGACCCGGGCAAATCGCGTTGATCCGCACGCCCCGCTTGATGAACGGGTAGGACTGGATGGCCACGTACGCGTTGATCACCTGCTTGGAAAAGCCGTAGTGCAGGAAACCTTCGGCTTCATGCGCCGCCACCCACTGCTGGGCCGCCTCGTAGTCGGGTGTGGCCAAGAACTCCTGGATGCGCGGAAGGTCGTTCTCCCAGCCCAGGCCCGCCAGCGACGAGATGAAACAGATGGCTGAGCCGCGGGGGAGCTGGTCATTGGCGAAGAGCTGGTCGATCAGATGGCGATGGCCGATGAAGTTGATGCGCATGAGGTCCGGTCCGTCGGCCACACCGGCTGCAGAGAAGACCGCATGCACCGGGCCACCCACTTCCCTGAGCGCGGCGTCGATCGATGCCGGGTCGCGCAGGTCGACGGAGATCGCCTTGTCGACCGGATAGCTGATCGGGGCGTAATCCATCACGACCACTTCTGCGCCGAGCTCCTTGGCCTGCTTGGCGGCCGCGGCTCCCATACCGGTGGCACCACCCACCACGAGTGCCCGCTTGTTGTCGTAGCGGAATTGCTCGATACCAGTCATGTCATCCTCTCCAAGAGCCCGCCGCTGCAGGGGAACACCGTTACCATACGAGGAACATATCTTTGGTTCCAGAGATGGTCGACCCGAAGATTCAGTGTGGCAGGTTCCAGCACTCTTGACGTGTACTACGACCCTTTCGACTTCGACATCGACGACCACCCGTACCCCTGCTGGAAGCGCCTGCGCGACGAAGCCCCGCTCTACCACAACGAGAAGTACAACCTTTACGCGTTGAGTCGGTGGTCAGACGTCACACGCGTGGGCCCGGCTGCCCGTCAAACTGGGCTACCCGCGCTCGGCAACCCCGCGCACGACGGTGTCGCGCGCCAGGATGAGCGCCGCCCGCGTTTCCAGATCACGCACGATGTTCTCGGGCATCCACAAGACGTCCATCACACAACGCGACAGCAGCTCTATGGAAGGGCAGTCGACGCGGACCTCTTTGGACTTGATCCCTTGCGACAGAAGCGATTTCAGTTGACGCATCCGCTCGGTGAACAACAGTCCCGGATTAGGGGTGTCGGGCGGTGACTGGCGCATCCACGCCAGCTGGATTTTCCACTCGTCGGGAAATTGGTCCAGTGCGTTGATGAAGACCCAGCTCAGTGCGTCGAGCTTCTCGATCGGAGACGAATCCGAACCCAGCACAGCCGCGAATCCGCCGCCGACTTTGGTGCCGAACGACAACATGATGCTGGCCAAAAGCTGGTCCTTGGAGCCGATCAACCGATAGACCGTGCCGGTGCCCAGTCCAGCCGCCGAAGCGATGTCGCGGATCGTCGTGACCTCGTAACCCTTGCGGCCGAACTCGGCGCGCGCCACCGCACGCACGTGGGCGCCTTTGTCGTCAGCCTCGGCAGCCGTCTCCTCGATCCAGGTCTTGATAGCCTCCTCGGCAGCGGCGAAAGCGTTGGAGCGGTCCAGTTCGGCATCGCTGGGCGGGCGAGCTGCCAGACCCTGCAACATTATTCGGCACAGAACGGTGGCAACCCGGTCGGGTGAGAAGTTGTGGCGAATGACGTCGAGGCCGGCGTGCATGGTGCTCTGGCAAATGCGATCGGCAAGCGTGGGAAGGTCGATCTCGGGTCGGATGTAGCCGCTCCACCTGCCGGCTCGCAGTGTCTGCAGCATCGCCTGCTGGACAGCAGTGGGTGGCTCTTCAAGCAGTTTGACGAGCTCCTGGTTGGAGCTGGGAGCCTCGTAAAACGACATCTGCAGCGCTGCCCGGTGCTTGACCGCGCAACGTGCGATATCAGAGCCCAATTCCACGATCTTTTCCGAAGCGGGGCGCGAGTCCGGTTCGTCCAGTTTTTCGAGGGCTTCTCTGCCGATGCGATCCAAGTCGGCGTGGTACCGCCGGATGAGCTCGACGAGGATGGCTTCCTTGGATTCGAAGTGGTGGTACAAACTGCCGGGCAGGATCCCCGCGGCGTCGGCGATTTCCTGGAGGGAGGTGCGCAGACCGGAGGACGCGATCAGCGACGCCGCCGTTTCGAGCACTTCGGTTCGCCGGCTGCCCTTGGCGTCGTCAGCGCCAGACGGATGTTCAAGCGCCACAACACCTCCCGGGACTTCATTGGCTCCATTCCCGTGGAGGAACCAAGAGTTTGGTATAGATTACCAGGTGAACGGCCCTTTCGGCGCGGGCACGACCAGGGCTGTGGACTGCGATAGATACGCCGCACGTTTGCGGCGGTGTCCTGGGCTACGGTGCGATGCCCAGCCGCTCGGACACCGCGAACACCTCTTCGTAGATCGACTCGGGGACCGTGAACGGCTCCGTCGCCGAAACTTCCGCCAGATGTGCTTCGATGTCGTCGGCGGTCGGATCGCTGCCGGGTTCGCTGAGCCATCCCTCGGCGAGGCCGACGAATACGCGCGCGAAGCGGCCGCCGAAAGCAGAATAATTGCGATGACTGCATTCACAGGCTCGGCTAGCGAGATAGACGACGATCGGCGTGACGAGTTCGGGATTGATTGCCTTCAGGAATCCCGACTCCTCAAGGGCTTTCGGATCGCCGAGCGTTTCCGTCACCATTCTGGAGAAGCCGAACGGTAGCACCGTATTGGCGAGAATCCCGTGTGGGGCGCCCTCGAGGGCGATGACGTTGGCCAGTCCCACGAGACCTGCCTTCGCGGCCGCGTAGTGAGCCTCCAAGTGCTGACCGAACATTCCGGCGGACGACGAAATGAAGACGAAGCGGCCGTAGCCCTGCGACTTCATCACCCGGTACGCCGGCTGGCTCAGGTAGAACGCGCCGTCGAGGTGAACGCTGAGCATACGGCGCCAGTCGTCGGGCGAAAGATCCTCGAACGCAATGCTGTTGAAAATCCCTGCATTGCTCACCACTGCGTCTAACCGGCCGAAGCGGTCTACGGCGGTGTCGACGATCGCCCGTGCGCCGGCGGGGCTGTCCACCGAGTCGTGCGATGCAACCGCGACGCCACCCGCACGTGTGATCTCGTCGACGACCTGCTCGGCGACACTGGGGTCTGACCCTTCGCCGTGCATAGTTGCGCCGACGTCGTTGACCACAACGCAAGCCCCGCGCCGCGCGAACTCGAGGGCATACAATCGCCCGAGGCCGCGTCCCGCGCCGGTGACGTTCGCAACCTGCCCGGTGAAGTCGATCATGTGCCCCTCGATCCATTGCGATTGACTGTGCCGTCATCGGACCATACGGTGGAACAGATATTTGGTCAACGCGAGGGATGTCTTGACGAGCAACGACGCCGGTGACGACGGCTACGCGCGGTTGAGCATGCTGGCGTCCGCGCTGTCCGGCCGTCCGCTGCAGGTTGCCTCCGCCGAGCATGGCGAACCGTCGTGGACGGACGGCACCACAGTGTTCATCGACCCGGGAATTGCGCCTCGCGATCAGCGCAATGCGCTCGCCGTGCAGGCATCGTTGCTTGCGGCGGGCAGCCTCGAACCGGACATCGTCCGGAGGTTCAAGCGGCGGCCAAGTCTGGCACGACGGTATCTGGCCGTGGAAGGCCATCGGGCGCTGGCGGCCAACGACGATCTCTTGCCCCCTTTTGCCCGCGCGCTAGTTGATCGGGACGCAGCGGCCCGCAGCGATTCACCTGCTGGGTCGCTTGCCGTGGCGCAAAGCCGAGAACCGATCGCCGACCCGCCCGACATCTTCGGCGCGATCCAGACACGAAAGCTGTTGACCAGCAAGGGACACATTGAGAATTCGCAGCGAGGCGGCGAGTATGCCTCGCACCGCCAGCGCGAGAATCCGCTACCCGAACTCGACGAAGAGGACGACGACCGCGACGGCGAAGACACCATCGACCTCTTCTCGAGTCCGGTCGGCGGTGGCGGCGCGATCGGCCGGCTGCTGCAGAAGATGCTCGGCGTGGTCCGCCAAGTCGGCGAGGGCGGTTCACCCGGGGCCGATGCGCCGACTCACCGCACCCGCTCCGGCACGTCCGGCAGCGTCACCGCGGTGTTCTCGACCGGTCAAACGGATGTCGCCGACGACGGGAACGACGAACACGAAGGCACGAAGTATCACGAATGGGACATGCATCGACGGCGTTACCGCCCGAGGTGGTGCACGGTCGAGGAGGTCGAGCCCCACCCGAAGGCCGACGACACGTCGCTGGGTTCAGCGGAGGCCTACGGATTACGCCGGCCGCTCGCGCGCCTGGGCATGGGCCTCGATCACTGTCACCGGCAGGCCCAGGGCGACGACATCGACATCGACGCGGCGGTGGAAGCACGCGTCGAGGTAATGGCCGGGTCGGCACCCGACGAAGCGGTGTACCTCGACAGCCTTCGGCTTCGGCGTGAGCTTTCCGTCATGATCCTGCTCGACATCTCCGGTTCGGTCGCCGAGCCCGGTGCCGTCGGTCAAACCGTCCACGAACAACAACGCTCCGCGGCCGCCGCGCTGACCGTCGCACTCCACGACCTCGGAGACCGCGTGGCGCTCTACGCCTTTCACTCGCAGGGCCGCTCCGCCGTGCAAGTCATGCCGGTCAAACGCTTCGACGACGACGTCGACACGCTGATGATGCGGCGCCTGCGTGCCCTGACACCCGGCGCATACTCACGGCTCGGCGCGGCGATCCGGCACGGCACGGCCGTGCTCGAGCTACAGGGCGGCACAGCCCGGCGGTTACTGGTCGTGCTGTCGGACGGGCTGGCATACGACCACGGCTACGAACGAACCTACGGCGCGGCTGATGCGCGCCGCGCCCTTGCCGAAGCCCGCCACAACGGCACGGGTTGTGTCTGCTTGACCATCGGAGCCAGCACAGAGGCAGAGGAACTCAAGCGCGTGTTCGGCAGCGCCGCGCACGCGACCATTCATCGGCTCGACCAGCTCAACCGGATGGTCGGGCCGCTGTTTCGGGTGGCATTGCAATCCGCCGACATCCGACGACGAGTCTCTTAGCAGCAGAAGGGAAATGATGCCTGACAATGTCGACGAGCGCTTGCGCGACGAGCAGTACACAGTCCGCCCCTACTACGTGCCGGTAGGCAACGAGGAGCCCGTGTTCAAGGCGGCCTATCGGCAAGGATTGTCCATTCTGCTGAAAGGCCCGACGGGTTGCGGTAAGACGCGTTTCGTCGAGGCGATGGCCTACGACCTCGGGCGTCCACTGATCACCGTTGCCTGCCATGACGATCTGACCACGGCCGATCTGGTCGGCCGGTTCTTGCTGCGCGGCGGCGAAACCGAATGGGTGGACGGCCCGTTGACGCGAGCCGTCAGAGAAGGTGCGATCTGCTATCTCGACGAGGTGGTCGAGGCACGGCAGGACACCACGGTTGTGCTTCATCCGCTGGCCGACCACCGCCGCCAGCTGCCGATCGAGCGCCTGGGCGTCACCCTGGACGCGGCGCCGGAATTCTGCTTGGTGGTGTCGTACAACCCTGGCTATCAGAGTGTTTTGAAGGACCTCAAGGACTCGACCCGTCAACGGATGGTCGCCATCGAATTGGGATTCCCGACATCGGACATCGAGGAGAAGATCGTCGCGTGTGAGGCCGGGATCGACCACGACAAGGCGGCACAACTCGTGCGATTCGGGCATGCAATTCGTCGGCTCGACACTGCCGGACTGCGGGAAGTGGCCTCCACCAGAGTGTTGATCGCGGCGGGTCGGCTCATTGCCGAAGGGCTGAGTCCGCGCGAAGCCGCCCGGGCGGCGATCGTCGGCCCACTGACGGACGACTCGCTGGTGACCCGCGGTCTGGTGGAGATGATCGACGCATATCTTTCCGACGAGCCTGCGGAATGAGACGGGGCGCCCACGAAAGATGCGTTCTGCAAGGGAAGTTCGAGCAGCGCGCACAAATTGTCGCCTGCGGTGGCCAGTGCGAGGCCGCCGAATGATTGACGACGCGCGGCAGTGCCGCTAGGGTCTGAACAAATATTAGGTTTCCACTGCGATCGACCAGCCCGCGTCGACGCCCATGGAGGTTCCATGTCCTACGAGAGCACCGCCTTGCCGATCAAGATCGGCTATCTCATGGACTTCAAACTCCCAGAAGGCTTTCCAGAGACCTACTTCCAAGACCTGACTCAACCGTTCGATCTGGTGTTCAAGCAGGGCGTCGAGCAAGGACTGATCGACCGGCCGATCGAGATCATCTACCGGGAGGTCGAGGGACTGCCGAAGGGTTCGGTCAAGGCCGTGATCGACGCCTACGGTGAGCTGTGCGACGAGGGCTGCCTGGCCGTCTTCGGTCCGCACATCACCGACAACTGCGTCCCCACGGCCGAAGCAATCAACGAGCGGTTCAAAGTGCCGTGCATCAGCGTCACGGGTTCCGACGAGGCGCTGGGCGAGTGGTTCTTCTCGTTCCCGCAAGGATCGATGACCGACGAACCGATTTTCTGGACAGACCTGCTGGCCAAAGGCGGCCACAGGGAAGTCGGCGTGCTCTACGAGCGATCCTTGGTCGGCGAGACTTATCTGGGTTACTTTCGAAAAGCATGTAAGCACAAAGGCATTCGCATCGTCGCGGAAGCGTCGATTGCGCAGACGGGTCAAGACGTCACCGATGCGGTCCGCACGCTCTACGAAGCCAAGGCACCCGCGATCGTGCACTGCGGCTTCGGGTTCGGCATCGTCTTCGTCAACCCTGCACTCGAAGCGCTCGACTGGGATCCGCCGCGGTTCTGCGGCACCGCCTTCCAGAACGCCTGGCTCAACCCGATCATGTGGGACGCGTTCATGGGGTGGGTCGGCGTCGACCAGTACGACGAAGGCAACCAAGTAGGCCAGAAGTTCCTCGACGAGTACAACGCGGCATACGGCCGGCGCCCCGAGTGGTGTGTGACGGTGGTGAACCGTGACGTGGCTATGACGCTGCTTCGGGCGCTCAGTGACGCACATCCGTTGAGTCCGCGCGGCGTCAAGGAAGCCCTCGAGAGGGTGAAGATGATGCCGGCCGCATCCGGTGCACCGGGAACGCGAGTCACGTTCGGAAATTGGATCCGCCGGGCCTGGATGGGTGCGGGCTACCTCGTCGCACGCAAGCTCGACGCCGACGGCGTGAACTCACATCTGGTCGACCGATTCGGTGAGGAGTGAGCAGGTGACGACGACGCAAGCCACACCACCGCCCGAAACTCCGCCGGCCCAATCGAAGAAGACATCGTGGATCGGCGCCGTGTGGATCGCCGTCGCCCTGATCTTGCTCGCGCTCATTGCCGTCAACGCACGAAAAGGCGCGGTGTCGCCCCGGATTCGCAACCCGGAGGTAGCGGGCGCGCCGCGCCCGGTGGAACCGCTGTTCGGCTTCCACCATTGGCTGGATCTCTTCCAGATCTTCACGATCATCTCGATGTCGATCATCGTGCTCGTGTACGTGGTGGCCTGGCGCCGACACGGCGCTCACCCGGTGCTGCTGATGGGCATCGTCACCACGTTGATCGTCTGGCAAGACCCGATCATGAACTGGTCGCCGTACGCGGTGTACAACCCGGAACTGTGGCACTGGCCTGAAGATTGGCCGCTGGTGTCGCTGTCGCCGACGGTGGAACCGTTCCTGGTGATCGGTTACATCATGTTCTACCTGGGCCCCTATTTCCCGGCGATCTGGATCATGCGCAAGATCCAGGCGCGCCGGCCCGTCGACTCGTTCGTGTGGCGCCATCCGCTGATCAGCCTGGCATTGATCATCTTGCCGATCGGCATCCTGATCGACGCCATGCTGGAGATCACGCTGGTACGCACCGGCTTCTACATCTATTCGCAAGTCATCCCGTTCGGCTCTGTATTCGCCGGGCAGACATACCAGTTCCCGTTCATTTGGGAAACCGTGATGGTGACGTTCGTGATGATCCCGGCCGGGGTGCTGCTGTACCGCGACGACACCGGCCGTACCGTGGCGGAGAAGCTGGCCCGGCGGGCCCGCATTTTCCCGAATCGCCCGACGCTCGGGATGTTCGTGGTCATGTTCGTGATCGTCAACATCGCCTACTTCGCATATGGAACCGGTTTCGCGATCATCAAGTGGACCCGCACCGCGACGTCCGTTGCCTGCCCATGGCCGTACCCGGAAGCCAAAGTTTATGACCCGCAAGGCTTTTACGAGGAGAACGGTCAACCGGGCCCCTATTCGGTGGGCATCTGGTCGACCTGGATGAGCGCGCAGCCCGACGGGCGGCCGGACGTGCAGCTGGGCGCCAAGAGCAATCGGTGTGCGCCCACGCCATGACGGAACCGCGCAGCGTCGTCATCACCGGTGCCTCACGAGGACTCGGACTCGCGTCGGCAACCCGCCTCTACCAGGCTGGCTGGCAAGTGGTGGCGGCGATGCGCTCGGCCGACGCCGGCTGGCAGCGGCTTCTGGATGCCACGGGTGCTTCCTCTGACGATCCACGGTTGATCTGCGTCCCGCTCGACCTGACCGACCCCGCGTCAGTGACCGCAGCGGCCAAGATGATCGAAGAGGCGGTCGGTGCGCCGTACGCGCTTGTGCACAATGCCGGCATCTCGGCCGCCGGGATGGTGGAGGAGACTCCGATCAGCCTGTGGGAAAAGATGTTTCAAACCACCATTTTCGGCCCCGTGGCGCTGACGACCGCACTGCTGCCTGCCATGCGCAAAGCAGGCCGGGGCCGGATCGTGCTGGTTTCCAGCCAAGGTGGTGTCCGCGGCATGCCGGCGATCGCGCCGTATTCGGCGGCCAAAGGCGCACTGGAACGGTGGGGTGAGTCGCTGGCCGCTGAGATAGCGCCATTCGGCCTCGGCGTGACCGTTCTGGTGACCGGCACCTACGACACCGACATCATCACTGATGCAGGCACGTCTGATTTCCGCGACTTCGACGGACCGTATGCGCGTCATCACGCCACCATGGATCGCCGCGGACGATTCGCGATGAGGATCACCGCGCGCTCGCCCGAGCGTTTCGCCGCCGGACTGGAGAAGGCCTTGGACGCCAAGGCGCCATTCGTCCGGCGGCCGGTGGGGCCGGATGCCCGAATGTTGTTGGCCGCCAACCGCTTACTGCCTGCGGCGGCACTGCACCACATGATCCGGCTGATGATGGGCCTTCCGAAAACCGGCGGACTGAGAACTGACGAAAGTGAGCAGAGATGACGGTGCGTTTCGAATCGCGGATGATGATCGACGGCAAGCTCGTCGACGGACAGGCGGGCGCGTTCCCCAACATCAATCCGGCCACCGAAGAAGTCATCGGCGAGGTCGCCGACGCGTCGAAAGCCGACATGCATCGCGCCATCGATGCCGCACGGCGCGCTTTCGACGAGACCGACTGGTCGACGAACCGCGAACTGCGTAAGCGCTGCCTGCTGCAACTGCACGACGCGCTGGGGAAGGAAAAAGAAGAGCTGCGCGAGGAACTGATCTTGGAGGTCGGATGCCCACGCGCGATCACTTACGGCCCCCAGCTCGATGCCCCACTGGAAGACGCCCTCACATATCCCGCCCAGCTGATCGACGAATACCACTGGGAAACCGACCTCGGTGACAGGTTTGTGTCCCTCACCGGTCAAAACACCCGGCGGAAGGTGTGGCGCGAACCCGTGGGCGTCGTCGGCGCGATCGTGCCGTGGAACTTCCCGTTCGAAGTCACCATTCAGAAGCTGGCTCAGGCGCTGGCCACCGGCAACACGGTGGTGCTCAAACCGGCACCCAACACGCCCTTCAACGCGACACGAATCGGCCGGTTGATCGCCGAATCCACCGACATCCCAGCAGGAGTCGTCAACGTCGTCACCGCCTCGGATCACTTCGTGGGGGAGGAGCTGACGCTCTCGCGCAAAGTGGACCTGATCTCGTTCACGGGCTCCACGGTCGTCGGGAAGCGGATCATGGAAAAAGGCGCCGCCACCATGAAGCGGCTGTTCTTGGAACTCGGCGGCAAGTCGGCGACCATCGTGCTGGAGGACGCCGACCTCGGCATGGCGTGCGCAATCGACATCGCTCCGTGCATGCACGCAGGCCAGGGCTGCGCCAATCCGACCCGGCTGCTGCTGCCGCGTTCCCGCTACGACGAGGGGGTGGCGATGCTCAAGGGGATGTACGAGGGTGTCATGCCCGGCGATCCGCAAGATCCCAGCACGTTGTGCGGGCCGGTCATCTCGGACAAGCAGCGCCAGCGGGTGCTCGGCTACCTCCAGAAGGGCATCGAGGAAGGCGCGACGTGCCTGGTGGGCGGACCCGATGCGCCCACCGGCTTCGACAAGGGATTCTTCGTCAGGCCAACGCTTTTCACCGACGTCGACAACCGGATGACCATCGCCCAGGAGGAGATCTTCGGGCCGGTGCTCTGTGTGATCCCATTCGACGACGAGGACGATGCGGTGCGCATCGCCAACGACAGCATGTACGGGTTGGCCGGCAATGTCATGTCCGGCTCCGTCGAGCATTCGATCGCGGTGGCACGGCGGATCCGCGCCGGCTTCATCGGCTTGAACGGCACGGCGGCTTATGGCGCGGACTCACCCTTCGGCGGCTACAAGGAAAGCGGCGTCGGCCGCCAGAACGGCGTCGCCGGGTTCGACCAGTACACCGAAATCAAGACGGTCGCCTACCCGGCCCCATGAAGGAGATGACGTATGCAGTTGTTCGATGATCTCGAGGATTTCGGATCATTCGAGGATTTCGTGTCGGGCGCGGTTCGTGACCCGTACACCGAGCTCGCCCGGTTGCGGCGCGAAGAACCGGTGCAGCGCATCGAGATCCCGGGAATGCCCGGCGAAGAAGGCAAGCCGATCTTCATGGTGTATCGCTACGAAGACGCCCAGCAGATGTTGCGCGACAACGAGACGTTCTCGTCGTCGATCATCATCCAAGCCTTCGGCGATGTCTTCGGCGAGCACGTCATGCTCGGTATGGACGAGCCGGAGCACGGGCGGCACCGGGCGCTGGTGGCGAAGGCGTTCTCGCACAAGGCATTGGCGCATTGGGAAGACGAATTGATCGCGAAGGTCGCCAACGAGTTGATCGACCGATTCGTCAGCCGGGGCAGCGCGGATCTGGTGAAGGAGTTCAACTTTCCCTATCCCACGCGAATTATCGCGGCGCTACTCGGTCTTCCTCAGGAGGACTACCCGCAGTTCCAGCGTTGGTCGATCTCGTTGCTTGCGTTCACCGTCAATGCCGAGCGGGGACGTCAGGCCTCGCAGGCGCTGGCCGAGTATTTCAGGCCGATCCTGGCTGCCCGCCGCGATGAGCCCCGCGAGGACCTCATCAGTCGGTTGGCCGCAGCTGAGATCGACGGCGAGCGCCTCTCTGACGACGAGATTTTCTCGTTCCTGCGGTTGCTGCTTCCCGCCGGGGTCGAAACCACTTATCGCGCACTGGGAAACCTTCAGTTCGGTTTGTTGTCCAATCCCGACCAGCTCGACGCGGTGCGCAACGACCGCTCCTTGTTGCCGCAGGCGATTGAGGAGGGCGTGCGGTGGGAGCCGCCACTGATCATGATCACGCGAGTGGCGAGTCGCGACACTGAGCTCGGTGGCGTGAAGATTCCGGCCGGCTGCTCGGTGATGCCTGTGCTGGGTGCGGCCAATCGGCAGGAGGAGCGATTCCCGGATCCCGACCGCTTCGACATCTTCCGCGAACCCAAGCCGAACATCGGATGGGGGCACGGCGTCCACGTTTGTCTCGGCATGCATCTCGCCCGCCTGGAGATGCGCGTGGCGCTGAACCTGCTGTTGGACCGCCTGCCGAACCTGCGGCTCGACCCCGCGGCGGACGATCCGCATATCCGCGGCCAAGCGTTTCGGTCGCCGACGTCCGTGCCGATCCTCTTCGACGTGCCGCATGGCTGAACTGCGGTGCGACGGCCGGGTCGTGGTCGTGCGAAAGGAGTGTAAGTGAGCGATTTCGACTCGGTCGACTTCTTCTCGGACCAATCGTTGGTACCCGACCCATACCCCTACTTCGATTACCTGCGGTCCAAATGCCCCGTGTCGCGCGAATCCCGTTACGGCGTCATGGCTGTCACCGGTCACAAGGAAGCGTGCACGGTGTACAAGGAGGACGCGTTCTCGGCC
Source organism: Mycobacterium sp. NGS39 (assembly GCF_059812765.1). Lineage (NCBI taxonomy): Bacteria > Bacillati > Actinomycetota > Actinomycetes > Mycobacteriales > Mycobacteriaceae > Mycobacterium > Mycobacterium sp. NGS39. Next base: position 47,177 of record NZ_JCALDH010000004.1, read on the forward strand.
TGCATATCGGTGGCCGGTCCGTTCGCCGGCGTCTCGTTCGAATCCGACAGCGACGACATCGGCGAGTTGATCGCCCAGCATCGCGACAAGATCCCGATGAGCGAGCACATCGTCACTCAAGACCCGCCGGAACACACCCGCACCCGGGCACTGCTGAGCCGACTGCTGACCCCGAAGCGACTCAAGGAGAACGAAGACTTCATGTGGCGGCTGGCCGACCAGCAGCTCGACACATTCGTCGATCGCGGATCATGCGAGTTCCTCGAGGACTACGCCAGGCCGTTCTCCACACTGGTCATCGCCGACCTGCTCGGCGTCCCGGAGAAGGACCACGAGGAATTCCGGGAAGCCATGATGGACGAGATCGTCGGTGCGCTCGATGATGATTCGCCGGCGCACAACCCGCTGGTGTGGCTTGACGACACCTTCACCAAGCTGGTGGTGGACCGTCGGCGCGAACCGCGTGACGACGTGCTGACCGCTCTGGCGCTGGCCAGATACCCCGACGGATCGACACCCGAGGTGATCGATGTCGTTCATCTGGCCACATTCGTCTTCTCCGCCGGCCAGGAGACCACGACGAAGCTGCTGAGCGCGGCACTGCGGATACTCGGCGAGCGGCCCGATCTCCAGGACCTGCTCCGCACCGACAGAAGCCTGATTCCTACGTTCCTCGAGGAGACGCTGCGGCTGGAAAGCCCCGTCAAGAGCCACTTCCGGTTGGCGCGTCATTCCACGGCGGTCGGTGACGTGCCGGTCGCCGCAGGCACCACGATGATGCTGTTGCCCGGCGCGTGCAACCGCGATCCGTCGAAATTCGAAGAGCCCCACGAGTTTCGGATCGACCGACCTAATGTACGTGAGCACGTAGCGTTCGGTCGCGGCAGCCACTCGTGCCCAGGTGCACCGCTCGCCCGTGCCGAGGGCCGCATCTCGCTGAACCGCATCCTCGACCGAATGGCCGACATCACGATCGACGAGGCAGCGCATGGTCCGGCTGAGGCCCGCCGCTACGAATACGAGCCGACTTTCATCCTGCGTGGAATGACAGAGCTGCACCTCGAGTTCACGCCTGTGCTGTGAACTAGCCAAACTGCGCGTCGGCTCCGACTACCTTTTCGTTGCATGGTGCGTTTGAGGCGGGACCGCGGACTCGGCCGCACCGGCACCGTGCTGGCGGCGCAATACGCAGGCCGTCTCGCGCTGACCTACCTGATTTCCACGACGTTGGCCTTCCTGATCCTGGTACCGCTGCGAGGCTTGAACGTCAGCGCGCCTGTCGCCTCGTGGACCGAGAAGAACTTGGTCACCATGGCAGTGAGCGTGGCTGTCGGAACGGCGGTGGTGTCCCTGGCCGGCGTGGCGAACATCGCGCCGGCGCTGCGTTGGTTCGTGCCGGGCCGGACGCCCGATCCCGCGCAACGCCGGAATGCGGTGCGGCTGATCAGCCGCCAGTCGGCGATTCTCGCGGCGACGTGGGGTGTCAGCGGGACCATCTTCTTCGTGGTCAACCTCGACGGCGGCGCCGCCGTCATGGTGCCCACAGTCTTGGGGGTGTTGTTCGGGGCGGCCGCGGCAGTGGCGACTGGCCTGTTGCTCACCCGGCCTGCCATCCAGCCGATCCTCATCGCCGCGACCCAAGGATCCGAAGGCGGTGTCACGGCACCGGGCGTCCTGGCGCGACTGATCAGCATGTGGGCGTTGTGCAGCGCACTTCCGTCCGGCGTGATCGTCGCAATCATCATGATCAGGGCCAACGGCTGGGTGATCTCGAAGAATGCGGCCATCGAGATACCGGTGGTGGTGGTGACCACCGCTGCGGTGCTCATCGGCCTGCCCGTGATGATCCTGACGTCGCGGTCGATCTCAGACCCGCTGCGCGAGGTGGTCGATGCGATGGCAGAGGTCGAACGTGGCCGACTCGACACCTTCGTCGGGGTCTACGAGCGCTCCGAAATCGGCCAGCTCCAAAGGGGTTCAACCGAATGGTGACCGGCCTGGCTGAGCGTGAACGGCTGCGTGACCTGTTCGGCCGGCATGTCGGCGACAATGTGGCGCGCCGTGCGATGGAAGAAGGCGTGTCCCTGTCCGGAGACGTCCGGGAAGCGGCGATCCTGTTCATCGACCTCGTCGGGTCCACGCGGCTGGCGGCCACTCATCCGCCACAAGAGGTGGCCCACGTGCTCAACGAGTTTTTCCGGATCGTCGTCGACGCCGTCGACAAGCGCCAGGGGCTGATCAACAAGTTCGAAGGCGACGCAGCACTTGCCGTGTTCGGGGCACCGCTGAAGACGGACCTGCCGGCATCTGCCGCATTGACCACCGCTCGTGACCTTCGTGCTCAATTGAGCTATCTGCCATTGGATTTCGGTATCGGCGTGTCGGCGGGCCAAGTCTTCGCTGGCAACATCGGTGCCGAGAACCGCTACGAGTACACCGTGATCGGCGACCCGGTCAACGAGGCCGCTCGGCTCGCCGATCTCGCCAAGACGTCGGATCAGCGCGTCCTGTGCTCGGCACCCGCACTCGACGGTGCCGACGACGACGAGCGCCACCACTGGGTCTCGCGGGGAAATGTCGTGCTGCGCGGACGCGCCGAACCGACCCACATCTTCGCCCCGGTGTCTCACAATGAGGTGCGGCCGCGCACCTGAACGCGAGGGGGATCGAGGTGGCGAAGGGAAGACGCACTGCTGTTGCGATCTTGGCGTTACTGGTCGCCGGCACTTCCGGTTGTTCACAGCATGAAATACGCAGCCAGACGAACGCCTCCGTGTCGATCGACGGGCGCGACCAAGGAAGAACCGACGACGTCAGATGCAACCAGTTCGAGTCGTCGTGGTTCATCGACATCCGCCAGGTAGCGGCCACGGCGAGCGCGATCGTCGACATCGAGGGCGACCAGGCGGCCGTCCAGAACGTCGACATCAAAGGCTTCGGCGGTTTCACCGGGACGTATTGGAAAGGCGGCAACACCACCGCCGACGCCAGCTTCATGAATCGGACCTTCACGATCACCGGAACCGCGTCGGGCGTCAGGACCGGCAGCACCAAGCCGGTGAACGCACCATTCAAGATTGTCGTTCGGTGCTGATCGTCGCGGCTCACGCGGTTGAATGCGCAATAAGCGGGGTAGTCCGTCCAAGATCTGACAGGCAGGAGTGAGTGGGCGAGATGACGGCAATCGACAGCTGCCCCGGTTGCGGCTACCCGAAGTTCGGTCCCGGCCTGTGCGCCTATTGCAGCCCCGCCGTGGCGCAAGACCAGTTACCACCAGCCACCCTGGACGTCGGCCGGTTCCGGCGCGCGGAGTGGTCGGATTCGGCACCGGCCGCCACAGCGGGCTGAAAGGCGCCTTCGCCGCCGGCATGCACCGCTGGCTGCTTTACATTAGTTGCGAAGAACGTCACGCTCGGGCCGGCAGTGCCTGGGCCGCGGAACGGAGCAGCGAGTGGATTTTTCCCGCGTCGAGTTGTCCGACGACGACCAGGCTTTCCTCGACGACGTTCGAGCTTTCCTGGATAGGCATGTGACCGACGAGGTACGCCGACGCGACCGCGAGACCGGCGAGAACTTCGACGAAACCGTCCATTTGGCCGCGGGAGCGGCCGGCTTCTTGGCAGGCGAGGTCAAACCCGCCTCCGACGGTGGTTTCAGCGCCGTGCGCCGGCGCATCTGGGAACTCGAGCGGTGCCGGGCCCGGATGCCGTGGTGGCACACCGGCACCACCGCGATGATCGCGCGGACCATCGAGCCGTTCGCCTCGCCCCAGATCAAGGAGGAGATCCTGCCCGGGGTGCTTTCCGGCGAGGTCCGCTTGTGCCTGGGCTTCACGGAACCCGACGGCGGCTCCGACGTCGCGACCTGTAAAACCCGCTCAGTGCGCGACGGCGACGGCTGGCTGATCAACGGGTCGAAGATGTTCACGTCCAACGCGCAGAACAGCCAGTACGTCTTCCTGCTCACCAACTCTGATCCCGAGGCGCCCAAACACAAGAACCTCACGATGTTTCTGGTTCCGACGGACACTCCAGGCATCGAGATACAGCCCATCCGCACCGTCGACGGCGACCGCACTAACATCACCTACTACAGCGACGTGCGCGTCGACGACAAGTATCGGGTCGGCGAGGTGAACGGAGGCTGGACCGTGCTGCGGGCCGTACTCAACGTCGAACACGGGCTCGTCGACCCGGACGATGCGGGATTACAGAAGATCGCGGCCATGTCCGAGCACGGCGGTTTGATGGGCGAGGCCGTCGACCGCGTCGCAACGATCGTCGGGCAACCAGATGCCGGCGGGCGCCGCCTGCTCGACGACCAGTCCGTCGCGTACCGGTTGGGCCGCAGTGTCGCGCGGATGGAGGCCGCGTTGAGCACACCGGAGATGTTCGGCCGCGTCGCGATCGCACAGACCATGCGCGACATCAGCCCGGATCTGATGGACATCCTCGGTACCGCATCGTGCTTGCCCCGCGACGCCGAGGGCTCGCGAGACGACGGAGAAGTGGAATACCTCTTCCGACTGGCGTTGCCAACCGGAATCTACGGCGGCACGCTGGAGGTCTTCCGCAACATGATCGCCGAGCATGCGCTCGGTCTCGGCCGCCCGGCCTACGCTGCACCCAAGCGCTGAAATCGTTGCGGCGCTAGGCTTCCGGACCGACCTGGTCCTTGACCGCGGGCCGCACCGGGGGAGCGGTCCGCCAGTTCAGTCCGTCCTCCTCCAAGCCGACCGGGAACCTGTTCTCATGAGCCCATGCCCAGTGCGCGTGGTTGAGCTCGTGCAGTGTGAAGCAGGCGTTGAGAGCGTTGTAGAAGCCCATGTTGTCGACGGTCTGGTTGACCGCCTCCTTCATCAGCAGCGCCGCCATTGTGGGCACTTGGGCGATCCGCCGCGCGAATTCCACTGTCTTATCGGCTAATTCGCTCTCCGGGAAGATCTTCGACACCATGCCCATCTGGTAGGCGTCCTCGACGGTCAGGGAATCACCGGTCAGCATCAGTTCTTTGGTCTTTCGCGGGCCGAATTCCCACGGATGCGCGAAGTATTCGACGCCGCACATGCCCAACCGGGTCCCGACGACATCGGCGAACCGCGTGCCCTCCGCCGCGACGATGAGGTCGCAGGCCCACATTAACATCAGAGCGGCGGCATAGACTTCGCCGTGCACCTGCGCGATCGTGATCTTGCGCAGGTTGCGCCAACGACGCGTGTTGTCGAAGAAGTGGTGCCACTCCTGCAGCATCAGCATCTCGGCGGCCTTACGGGTGCCCCCGTTCACCCGGTAGCTGGGATGCTGATCGGGTCCCGGGGTGTATTCCGACTGCAACACCTTCGATCCGAGGTCGTGGCCGGACGAGAACATCGGGCCGTGCCCGCCGAGGATGACGACCCGCACCTCGTCGTCGGCTTCGGCACGCAGGAAGGCCTCGTGCAACTCGACGAGCATTCCGCGGTTCTGCGCGTTGCGGGCGTCCGGTCGGTTCAGCATGATGCGGGCGATGCGCCCGTCGTCGAGCAACTCATAGGTGATGAAGCGGTAGTCCTCTGCCATGCCCGCATCCTATGCGGGTGAGAATCGCGTACTCCGAAAAGGAGCATCCCATTCGCCCGGCGTACCGTCGCGGCGCTACCGTCTAGCTGTGACTTCTTCAGCGCTGGCAATCACCGATGAGCATCGCGACCTGGCCGATTCCGTGTACGGACAGCTGAACAGGGCAGGCAGTCGCGCGGCCGCCCGAGCGACACTTGACGGCGCCCCACCGCAGTCAGCCGAGATCTGGGAGGCGGCCGGCCGGCTCGGCTGGCTGGGCTTGGCGCTGCCCGAAGAGTACGGCGGATCGGGGTTCGGGCTCGCGGAGCTGGCGATCGTGCTCGAGGCCCAGGGCCGCGAACTGAGTCCCGGCCCGTTCCTGCCGACTGCCGCGGCAGCGCTGGTCATCGACCGGTGCGGCACGGATTCCCTTCGGGGACAACTGCTTTCAGGCATAGCCAGCGGCCAGACGGTGGCGGCGCTGGGGTTGGCAGGAAAGGTCGCGCTGGATTCGGACATGACGGCGAGCGGCGAGAGCCCGGCCGTTCTCGGCGCCCCAGACGCGGCCGTGCTGGTCCTCGCCGCGGGCGACGACGTGATTGTGGTGGACGCCGACGCCGACGGCGTGACCGTCACCGCGCTCGACGGGCTCGACACCACGCGGTCCATCGGCACCGTCGCAATACAAGGCGTCGCGCTGGCTGATGACCGCATCATTCGCGGCGCGGCGCAGCGGGCGCGCACGGTGCTGCGACTTTTGGCCGCCGCCGAGGCCGTCGGCGTCAGTTGGGCCGCGCTGGAGATGGCGCGCGATTACGCGAAGGTGCGCGAGCAGTTCGGCCGAACCATCGGCACCTTTCAGGCCGTCAAGCATCATCTGGCCGACATGCTGGTGAACGCCGAGGTGGCCACGGCCGCCGCATGGGATGCCGCCCGCGGCGACGACCTCGACAGCCTCTCGTTCGCCGCGGCGGTGGCCGCCGCTCAGGCGATCCGTGCACAAGTCTTCAACGCGGAGAAGAACATTCAGCTGCACGGCGGCATCGCGTTCACCTGGGAGCACGACGCGCACCTGTATCTGCGCCGGGCCCGGACGCTGGCCGCGGTGATGGCCGACGGCGCCGATCCGCTCTTCGACATCGTCGCCGCGCAGCGCAGCGGCCAGGCGCGGGGTGCGTCGTTCACGCTGCCGCCCGAGGCGGAGGAGTACCGCAAGCAAGCCCGCGAGGCCGCCGCGAAGATCCGCGCGCTGCCCGCTGACCAACAGCGCGACGCACTCGTCGACTCCGGTTATCTGGTTCCGCACTGGCCCAAGCCGTGGGGCAGAGGTGCCGACGTGGTGGAGCAGCTGGTGATCGAGGAGGAGTTCCGCGGCATCGACATCCCGGACCTGGGCATCACCGGCTGGGTGACGCTGACGATCGCGCAGGCCGGCACCGACGACCAGCGCGAGCGCTGGGTGGAACCCGTACTGCGGGGCAAGGAGATGTGGTGCCAGCTGTTCTCCGAGCCGGGCGCCGGCTCGGACGCGGCAGCCGTGCGCACGTCCGCCAAGCGGGTCGAGGGCGGCTGGAAGGTGACCGGCCAGAAGGTGTGGACCAGCCTCGCGCGCCAATGTCAGTGGGGGCTGGCCACCGTGCGTACCGACCCTGATGCGCCCAAGCACGCCGGCGTCACCATGATGGCGATCGACATGACCGCCCCCGGCGTCGAGGTCAGGCCGCTACGCGAGATCACCGGCGAGTCGCATTTCAACGAGGTGTTCTTCGACGAGGTGTTCGTGCCGGACAGCGACGTGGTAGGCGACGTGAACCGCGGCTGGCTGGTGGCACGCGCGACGCTGGGCAACGAGCGCATCTCGATCGGCGGCGGTTCGTCGGGCACGCTGGCGTTCACGGTCGACGACTTGGTCAAGCTGCTCGACAGTGTGCCTCGCGACACCGCAACGGCCCATGTGCGACAGGCGGGTTCGGTGATTGCCGACTTCCACACCCTTCGGCTGCTCAATCTGCGCCGGGCCAGCCGCGCCATCGCCGGCGCCGAGCCCGGGCCTGAGGGCAACGTGACCAAGCTGGTGCTGGCCGAGCAGTCGCAACGCCTCACCGAACTGGGCATGGAGCTGGCCGGGACCGCGGCCGTCGTCGGCCAAGCGCCCCTGCTGTTGCGGTCGTATCTGGGGGGCCGCGCGATCACGATCGCGGGCGGCACGTCGGAGATCTCCCGCAACACGATCGCCGAACGCATCCTCGGACTGCCGCGAGATCCCTTGCTCAAGTAAAGATTTCGGACGCAGGCAGCTCGGCGACGACCTCGACGCGGGCAGGGTCGAAGCTGAGAAAGCCCTTGATCGGCAGCGTCTCCGGCGGCGGATCGTCGTAGCTCCAGGCCGCATCTTCGACGATCGTGTCGCCTACGAAGGCTGCGTAGTAGGTCGCATACCCCTTGTAGTTGCAGTAGGTCGACGTGTCGGTGCGCCGAAGCAACTCCGTGCGCACCAATGCGGGATTCACGTACAGCCTTGGTTCGAGCGCGGTTTCGAAGACGATCATCGTGTCGCCGGTGTCCACCAGTGTCGTGCCGTTAACCACGACGCGCAGGCGGCGTTGCGTCGGGCGGCAGTCGACCCGGTGGTACGGGTTGGGCGGATAGTGGACGAGCTTGCGACCCTCTTCAAGCCAAGTGTCGACCGCGTCCCACGGCACCTGGACATACCCAGGTGCTTCGGCTTCTGGCTCGTTGGGTAGATCGCCGACGTCGTCGACCGGGAATGCGTAGCTCAGCGGACGACCCCGACGGTGCACCAGCAGTGCGCGCTCAGTGTCGATGACGTTGTGCCCGTTGAGGATCGCCTGTACGCGGCGGGGATGCGGCTCGACGTACACCACGCCCGCAGGGATCGGGGGAGCGAACCACCCCGCGGGATCGCTGCTCAGCGGTCCCCGTCCGGCGACCAGGCTCATGTCGCGGCCACCTCCACGCCGGCGCGGCGACGTGCGCGCGACGGCTCACGCAGCCACTGCAGCATGGGCGTCATGGTACGGCGGTCGGCGAAGCAGTTGCCAGTCGAACGCAGAGAGTCAGCTATTTACATCGATAGCACTATCTGTAACGCTGGGTCCGGCCGAGCGGAAATAGGAGAGAGTTGGCACGGGCCCTGCCTTTCATGCGGCTGGCCGGACATGTCGGTCACGGCGTGCAGCGCCTCGTCACCGACGCGGCACTGGCCGGCGCACGACGGTTTCCACGCAAGATCAGCGACCTCACCGCCGAATCGTTGTCGGCGGTCATGGGGCGGCGCGTCTTCTCGGTGTCGCCTATCGACGGCGCGGCCGGCACGTCGTCCAGAGCCCGCTTGGCGCTCACTGGCGACGAGGTACCCGCATCGGTGTTCGTCAAGATGTCCGCAGCCAGCGCCGCTATCCGGATGCTGGGGGAACTGGCGCGGCTCGGTGAAACAGATGTGCGGTTCTACAGTCAGCTGGCCCTCGAACTCTCAGACGACGTGCCGCAGTGCTACGGGACCGCTTTCGACGCACTGACCGGACGCTACGTCGTCGTCCTGGAAGACATGGCCACAAGCCCGTGCGAGTTTCCCGACACGCTGCATCCTCTCGACAACGACAAGATGGCACTATTGGTCGAAGTCCTCGGCCGCTTGCACGGCACATTTTGGGGACGACTGTCCGAAAGTGGCGGCGGCTCAGGGCAATTCGGATGGCTGTGGCCGGCGTCCGGCGATCCGACCATTCCGTTGACGCCTCATCTCATGCGGCTCTCGGCTCGGCGGCTGGCCGACCGCACGTCGATTCCCGTCGAGACAGGGCGGTTTCTCTGGGAGAACTTCGCTTTGGCGACGGCGATCGTGGACGAGGGTCCGCACACCGTTCTGCATGGTGACCCCCATCCAGGCAACACGTTCTTCCGCGAGGGCCGCGCCGGCTTGCTGGACTGGCAGGTGGTACGCCGGGGCCACGGCGCCAGGGACCTGGCTTACACGTTGGTGCTGGGCATGGACACCGAAGACCGCCGGGCCAACGAGCGCCAACTGCTCGACGTGTACCGCCAAGCGGTGTCGGCTGCTGGCGGCCCCGGCCTAGGCCGTGACGAACTGTGGACGCGTTACCGGCAGGCCGTCACCTATGCGTTCGTGTCGCCGCTCACCACCGCGGGCCTCGGCGGCATGCAATCCGACATTATCGCGCTGGAGGGCTTGAAGCGTGCCGTCGCGGCCCTCGACGACCTCGAAACCGTTGCGGCGCTTGCGCGCTCACTGTAGGTGTCACAGCTCGTCGGGGGATTGCTTGATGCCCACGGCGTGCCGAAGCTGTGCGAGGAACTGGTCGGCGTCGTCGCTGGGCACCAGGTAGTGCGACACGGCGACCCGGATCGCCGTGGCCGCGGCGACCGCGCTGTTGGGCCCGGCGATCAGCCGTTGCAGCCGTTCCCGCATCAGCGGAATGACGCCCGACAACTGCCGAATGACGTGAGCCGGTTCGATGTCGGCCATCCGGTACCCCGAGTAAGAATGCTGGTATTCCACGATGAACCTCAGCGCCGCGTCCAGCTTCTCTTTGCCCTTCAGTCCCGCGGTCGCCTTCGCGATGCCGCGATCGAACATCTGCCGCTCCCAGGCGCTGAACGCATCGAGCAACTCCTCCTTCGAGGCGAACCAGCGGTAAAGAGTCGGCCGCGACACACCGGCCTGCAGTGCGACCTCCGAGAGGCTCAGCTTGGTCATGCCTTTGCGCGCGAGGACCTCAGCGGTGGCCATCAGCAGCCGCTGACTTGTCGAGGATTCGTCGACGACGTGATCCTCGTGCGGCTGGGCGGGTGCTGACGGTGTCATCCGTATAGCTTTACAAAGGGTGGGCACAGTGTCACCCTCATTCGATGTCCGACTGGCGTGGCGGTAGAAATCAGGCATGCCAGGACCGCTAGAGGGCATCCGTGTCATCGAACTCGGTGTATGGTTCGCCGGCCCGGCCGCCGGCGGCATCCTCGCCGACTGGGGCGCGGACGTGGTCAAGATCGAACCGCCCAGCGGTGATCCGGCCAGGATGTTCGGCCGGATGCTGGGATGTGACCTCGGGGTCAACCCGCCGTTCGAGATGGACAACCGCTCCAAGCGCAGCATTGTCATCGACCTTGCTACCGATGACGGCCGCTCGACGGCATACGAATTGCTCAGCGCCGCCGACGTTTTCGTCACCAACGTGCGTCCGGCCGGACTGCGCCGCCTCGGCCTGGATTTCCCGACGCTCACCGCGCGCAATCCTCGGCTGATATACGGCTTGATCACCGGCTACGGAGAATCCGGGCCCGACGCCGACCGGTCCGCCTACGACGTCGCGGCGTTCTGGTCCCGCGCAGGCATCGCGGCGTTGTTGACCCGCCCCGGCGACACTCCGCCGTTCCAGCGCGGCGGCATGGGAGACCACATGGCCGGCATGACGCTGGCCGGGGCCGTGTGCGCGGCGCTGGTGTCGCGGAACCGCACCGGGACCGGACAGCTGGTGAGTACGTCGCTGTACCGGCAGGGCGCGTACACAATCAGCTTCGACCTCAACACCTATCTGCTCACCGGCCAGCCCATCGCGATAGGACAGCGCGAAACAATGGGCAATCCGTGCATGAACAACTACGCGGCCGCCGACGGACGACGATTCTGGATCGTCGGGTTGGAGGCCGGCCGGCACTGGCCCGCGCTGTGCAGAGTCGTCGGCCGCCCGGACTGGCTCAGCGAGCCGCGGTACGCCGACGCGCGCACCCGGGCGGCCAACGCGGTGGAGTTGATCGCCGAGCTGGACGCCATCTTCGCGACGAAGCCCCTGCACGAATGGGCGACGATCTTCGCGTCCGAGCCGGATTTCTTCTGGTCGCCGGTCAACTCGATCGAGGACGTCGTGGCAGACGAACAGTTCCACGCAGCCGGCGGGATCGTCGACGTCCCTGACGGCGAGTCGAGCGTGCCGATGGTCGCCACTCCGGCCGACTTCCACGGGACGCCCTGGGCGCCGCGCGCACCTGCGCCCGAACTGGGCGAGCACACGAAAGAGATTCTCGCAGAGCTTGATTCGCGCCAGAAGCGCTAACTCGCCCAAGCTTTCATACCGACCGCGTGCCGAAGCTGCGCCAAAAACTGGTCGGCGTCGTCGCTGCGTACCAGGTAGTGCGCCACCGCGACTCGCACCGCCGTCGCCGCAGCTTGGGCACCGGCCTGGCCGGGCAGTAGCCGCTCGAGCCGCTCGCGCATCACCGGAACGATCTGCGACAGCCGGCGGATCACAAGGGCCGGCTCGACGTCGACCATTCGCAACCCGGGATACGACTGCTGATACTCGACGATGAATCTCAGTGCAGCATCGAGCCTTTCACGCGCCGGCAGGCCAGCCATCGCGTCGGCGACGCCGCGCTCGTACATCTGTCTTTCCCAGACGGTGAACGCACTGATCAGATCCTCCTTGGAGGCAAACCAGCGGTACAGCGTCGGACGGGACACGCCGGCCTGCAGCGCGACCTCCGACAGGCTGAGCTTGATCATGCCGCGGCGGCCCAGCACCTCCGCCGTGGCGGACAGGATCCGCTCCCGGGTGGCGCGGTCCGGGTCGGCAGATTGCGGCACCCCGATAGCTTTACAAATTATCGGCGAACTGTCACGCTGATCCGACGTCAGAACTGTCGCGAACCGTCGGAAGGGAGCCGGAGTGACTGTCGCCAGTTCGCCTCGGGCGCACGAATACAGTCCGTTCGACATCACGTCTGACGCCTTCTGGAGCCAGCCCTTCGAGGTTCGCGACCAGACCTTCGCCGAACTCCGCGCTGCCGACGGACTCAGTTGGCACCCGCCGATGTCCTCTTTGTTCCCGATGGAAGAGGACGGGTTCTGGGCGCTGACCCGGCGCGCCGACATCATGTTCGCCAGCCAGCACCCTGAGCTGTTCACCTCTGCGCGAGGCGTCGCGCTGGATCCGATGCCGGCAGAGGTTCAACGCATCGCGACGTTCTTTTTGACCATGGACCCCCCGCAGCACACGCTCTATCGCCGACTGATCAGCGCGGCGTTCACCCCCCGCAACGTGCGCCGCATCGAGGATCAGATCCACCGCAACGCGGTCGCCGTGGTGGACAACCTGGTGGGCGCCGGCGAAGTGGACTTCGTCGAAGCATGCTCGGCTCGGCTGCCGATGATGACGATCTCCGAGATGCTCGGCGTGCCGCCCCAGGACCGGGAAGCCGTAGCCCATGCGGCCGAGAAGCTGTTCAGCATGAGCGACGACGAGTACAGCTCCCTCGAGGATCGCGCACAGAACACGATCAACGAGATCATGCTGTTGAGCAACACGGGGATCGAGCTGGCCAAATTTCGGCGCCGCAGCCCGGCGGACGACCTGATGACCAGCATCGTCAACGCCGAAGTCGACGGTCACCGGTTGACCGACGAGGAGATCGGCGCGTTTCTGATCCTGCTGGCCTCGGCGGGCAACGACACCACGAAACAGACTACATCGCACGTGATGTTGGCGCTGGCGAACCACCCGGCGCAGCGGGAGTGGTTGACGGACGACTTCGACGGTCGAATCGGCGTTGCGCTGGAGGAATTCGTACGCTGGGCGACGCCGGTGCTGCAATTCGCGCGATTCGCCGTGCAGGACACCGAAATCGCCGGGCAGCCCGTCATCGCCGGCGACAAGGTGGCGCTGTTCTACTGCTCGGCCAACCGCGACGAAGCCGTGTTCACCGCACCGCACGCGTTCGACCTCGTGCGCTCACCGAACCCGCATTTGGGCTTCGGCGGCGGTGGGCCGCATTTCTGCCTGGGCAACCAGCTGGCGAAGTGCGAGTTGCGAAACCTGTTCCGGGAGTTGCTGACTCGGCTTCGGCGCATCGAGTTCGGAGAACCGGACTTCCTGTTGAGCAGCTTCGTCCACGGCATCAAACGCCTTCCGGCATACATCGAGTGACGGGGACGCTCAGCCCTGCGGACGCCGACGCACCAGCACCGACTGTGCAATAGCGCCCACCGCGCCCTGCTCGTCGAACAGTGTCCCGATTGTGGTGCCCACGCCATCGGGGCCGTAACTGGTTTCCGCGCGAATGCCGGTCCACTCGCCGTCAGGAACCCGAAACACGTGCACGGACAGATCCGTGTTCAGAAACGTCCACTTGGTGATGTCGAGTTTGGAGCCGATGCCGTTCGCGCAGTCGGCCACCGCGAAGAGCCGCTGCAGCGGAGTCATGGTTTCGCCGTTCACCAGATCCACAGTCGGTCTGATCCACGACTCACCCGGCCCGTCGTTCAGCGGTTTGGTCAGCCAGAGCCACTCCAGGCTGTGGAGGTAGTTGCGGTCCCACTTCTCGGCCAGGTTGCGGTTGCGGCCCTGCGCGACGGGGCGCAGCTCGGGCGGACCCGTTCGCACCGTCTCGCGAGTATCGAGGTACTGGAACCGCCAACCGCTGGCCTTTGCAACCGGTCGCAGTGCTCCGTGCGGGCCGGGTGCCAGCATTTCGGCGGTGACCAGCTCGATCTGCTTGCCCTGCCGGTCCAACGCCGCATGCACTTCGAATTCGCCCTCGGTGGGCACGGGACCCAGCAGGTCGACGACAACCCTGCTGAGTCGGGTGTCGTCGCGGCGAGCACAGCGCTCCAGACCACGAACCAGCAGTGACGACACCGGTCCCGCGTGCTGGATCGCGGCGGTCCAGGTGCTACGCACCAAGTCGGTGGCGACGAATCTTTCCGTGTCCGAGGCGGATTCGTCGACAAGCTCGTAATACGCGTCGCTCATGGTAGGCCCGCGCCTGGGATGTCCACGGTCACCGCGTCAAGGCGGGACGACCTGGTGCCGATCAGCCGCTCGGGATATGCGTCGGTGCTGGACAGCAGAAACAGCGTGCGTCGCTCCGGTCCGCCCAGCGTGCAGGCGATCGCGGTGCGCTCACCGATGTCGAGGCGGTCAGTGACCTTGCCGCCCTGCACAATTCGCTGAAACTGGTGGGCCAGCGTCATCGAGGTCCAGATGCCACCACCGGCGTCCAACGTGATCCCGTCGGGCGGTCCGTCGAGGCCGTCTGCGAAGATCCGGCGATCCGACAGCCCGCCGTCTTCGTCGATGTTGTAGGCGCTCAATCGCCGAGCGACCGACTCGGCCACGATCAGTGTCGCCCCGTCGGGTGTGATCACCATGCCGTTGGGGAAGTCCAGGTCGTCGGCGACGATTGACGCGCTGGCGTCGCTGTCGATCCGCACGATCACGCCGCCGCGTCGGGCCTGTGATCCGACGTAGGCGCGGGCGGTGTCGTCGACCACCATGTCGCCGAGGTCGGCCGGCACCATCGCGCTGAGATCGGCTATGCAGTCCACGTTTTCGCCGTCGTAGCGAAGAATCTGCCGATGTTGCGTGGAGGCGATCAGCAGTGAACCGTCGGGCCGGAAGCCCAATCCGGACGGAGCATGACCGGCCAGCGGCAGCGTGCTCATCTCACCGGCCAGGGTGACAGTGTGGACTGCCTCGCCGAGCATGTCGGAGAACCACAGCAGGCCCTCGAACCAGCGTGGACCCTCGCCGAAACAGAAACCGTTGGCCAGCGGGGTCAGCGTCATCCGGCAGGGGTCATTCGACGTCCCGTGGCGCCTTTACAAAACACGGCATAAGTGTCACGCTCGCTAGGTGCGACTGTCAACTTCTGATGAGCACTGATGCGCAAGTACTACAGCCACACGCTGCTCTATCTGCACGAGACCATCGCATTGGGCTCTGCTGGAACCGACCGGTTCACGCAGCTGTTCGCCGACGTGTACCAGCCGATGATGGAGGAACTCGGCGCGCGGTTGTTTGCGATCTGGGAGACGACGCCTTACAACGGCCACTGGCCGCAAGCCACTGTCATCTGGGAGATCGACGGGTTCTCCGACTATGCGCGAATCGGTAGTGCACAAGCCTGCGGGGGCAGCCACGAGGCGGCCGCGGCCAAGTGGACGGCGTTCCTGTCTGAAGCCGGCGCGTCGGGGGAGGGGCGGATCATGTACCCCGCTCCGAGCAACCGCACGCTCGCTCAACTCAAAGAGGCCGATGTCAAAGCCGGACTGGTGATTCAGGAGATCATGCAGACCAAGCCCGGCCGGCAAGACGACTACATCCGCGAGCTGGAGCGCCTCTACGTTCCGTGGTCTGAGCGGACAGGCAAGCGCTGGCTTGGTTCGTTCACCACCACCTTCCGCTTCAACGAAGTCATCCATTACTGGGCGCTAGATGGCGACTGGGACTGCTTCGCCAACCACTACCCGTCCTGGAAGGACAACCCACCCGCCGAGATCGTCACCTGGATGAGCGTCGCGCCCGCACTGCGCGACGGGTGGGAGGACTCCATCCTCGCCGCCCTACCGCCGTCACCACTGCAATGAAAAGCGCGGTGATGCAAGACTTTTCGTACGACCCGTTCGATCCTGCCGTCATGGCCGATCCGCTGTCGTACTACCGCGTGCTACGGGACAAGTATCCCGTGTACTACATCGAGAAGTGGGACACCTACGCGCTGTCGCGGTTCGACGACATCTGGCGGATACTCGAGATCATGGACGGCACCTTCGTGGCGTCCGAGGGAACTTTGCCCGCCGCAGCGGTTCTGGCACACCACAACGACGGGCCCGTGCCCGATCCGCCGCTGCACCCCATGCCGTTTCACGCCAACTTCGACGCACCGATCTACGACGGTGTACGCAAGTGCACGTCGGCGCCGTTCCGCCCGGAATCGGTATCCGCTCTCGCCAATCGGATTCGCAGCTTGGCCAATGAGCGCCTCGACGAGTTGACTGCGCGCGGACAGTTCGATCTGACACAGGAATACGGCGGCATCGTCGCCGCCACGGTGGTGTGCGATCTGGTGGGTCTACCCGCCGAGCTGGCGGCGGAGGTACTGGCGACGGTCAACGCAGGAAGCCTCGCGGAACCCGGCAGTGGGGTGGAGGTGGCCAACGCCCGGCCCGGATATCTCGAATACCTGATCCCGGTGGTGCAGCGCCGTCGCGCCGGCGCCGGCGAAAAGTTGCCGATCGTCGACAAGCTGTTGGCGTACCGGTTGCCCGACGGATCAGCGCTATCCGACGTGGAGGTCGCGACGCAGATGTTGGGTGTGTTCATCGGCGGCACCGAGACTGTGCCCAAGATCGTCGCGCACGGCCTTTGGGAACTGGCACGCCGGCCGCAGCAGATGGCGGAGGTGCGTTCCGACATCGAGGCCAACGTGCCCGTCGCGCGCGACGAGATCATCCGCTATTGCGCACCGGCGCAATGGTTTGCGCGCACGGTGCGCAAGCCGTTCACCCTCCACGACATCACGATAGGGCCGGGCCAGCGCGTGATCACGCTGATCGCCTCGGCCAACCGCGACGAACGCCAGTATCCCGACCCCGACGAGTTCATCTGGGACCGGCGCATCGAGCGGTCCCTGGCCTTCGGCCGCGGCCAGCACTTCTGCCTCGGCTATCACCTCGCGCGGCTGGAGATCGCGATCTTGGTGGCCGAGTGGCTCAAGCGCGTACCAGAGTTCAACGTCGTCAGCGAAGCAGCGTCGCGCCCGCCGTCGAGCTTCCAGTGGGGTTGGAACAGCATACCGGTGCAGGTGTGACGATGTGGTCGTACCGGCTCGTCGCGCCCTTTGCCTTCGAACGGAACTCCCTGCCGGACAAGACATCCGATGATCTCGTTGACGGCCAGGTGCTGCTGTGCTTCCTGGCCGCCGGCATCTGCGGCAGTGACATTCCGCCGTTTCGCGGTGTGCGAGGCAAGATCGCGGGCGACTGTGGCCTGTCTGCGGCCGAGAAGGACGGTTTTCCCATCCATGAGGTCGTGGGTGAGGTGATCGCGACGCGCCATCCCGACCACCGCGTCGGCGACCGCGTGGTGGGCTGGGCGTCGGGGTTCGACGGCCTGATGGAGCGGGTGGCCACCGACGGCAACGGCGTGGCGGGCTACGACCCGGCGCTTGATCCGGGCCATGCGGTCGCACTGCAGCCATTGGCATGCGTGCTGTACGCATTCGAGCAACTGGGCGAGCTGCACGGACGCCATGTCGCGGTGATCGGTCAGGGCTCGATCGGGTTGTTGTTCTCGTACGTGGCCAAGGTGAAAGGGGCCCGGCACGTCACCGGCGTCGACCCGGTCGATCGGGAAGTCGTCGGCAAGGAATTCGGTGTCGACACGGTGGTGCGCGCCACCAGCGACCGCTGGGTAAGCCATCTCTCACCGAATGACAAGCCGGACATCGTCATCGAAGCCGTCGGCCATCAAGTCGCGACGCTTGGCCATGCCATCGACGCAGCCGCCTTCGGCGGCACTGTGCTCTACTTCGGCGTGGCCGACGACGACTGCTACCCGATCAGCATGCGCACGATGCTGCGCAACAATCTGACGCTGCAATCCGGCGTGACACTCGACCGCAGCCGGGTGCTGCGGTGTGCCGACGCGTTCGCACGCGAACACCCCGAACTCCTGCCGAACTACGTCACGCACGTGTTCGGCATCGGCGACGTCCAGTCGGCGTTCGAACTCGCCTGCCGTCCCGTACCAGAACGCGTGAAGATTGCGATCGTCGCGTGAGCAGACTGCAGCAAGCTCTCGACACGAAATCACCGTTGTGGGGCGGATGGGTGGTCGGCCCGACGATCATGGGCCCGGAGGAATTCGCCCGCGCCGGATACGACTACGTCGGTTTCGACGTTCAGCACAGTTATCTCAGCGACGCCGACGTCGCGTTGCTGCTGCGCCGGCTCGAACACGTCCCGATCGTCACCGCAGTGCGGCTGCCTTCGGCGAATGCCGCTCCGATCGGGCGGGTGCTGGACGCGGGCGCCGACGCGGTGATCATCGCGACGGTCGAGTCAGCCGAGCAGGCCGCCGCGGCGGTGTCCGCTACCCGGTACCCACCGTCGGGAGTGCGCAGCTTCGGCCCTTTGGCGCCGAGCCTGGGCCGCGACACTGCCACGCTGGAGTCGCGGGCCAGCGTATTCGCGATGGTGGAGACCGCCCGCGGACTCGCTAATATAACCGAGATATGCGCTGTCCCAGGGCTTTCCGGGATCTATGTCGGTCCGGTCGATCTTTCGCTGTCGATGGGGCACGGCGTCTCTGAGGCATTCACTGAGCCCGCTGTCTGCGACGCCATGAGGCGGATCCATTCCACCGCCGCGGCGGCCGGCCTGGTGACCGGTGTGCACGCTGGAGACGGCAAAGCCGGCAATGTGATGGCAGGGCTGGGATTCCGGATGATCACGCTGGCCTCCGAATCGCAGGCATTGCGTCGCGGAGTGGCAGCGCATCTGAGGGAAGCCACGGGCCAGTGACCGGCGTAGCCATTGTGACCGGCGCCGCCCGCGGGCAGGGCGCCGCGATCACGCGGCGGTTGCGTGCAATCGGATTCGGCGTCGCAGCATGCGATCTCATGGTCGACGAGCTGACCGCGACAGTCGACGCGCTCGAGGATCCCGACGTCATCGCGATCGAGCTGGACGTGACCGCCGAACATCAGTGGGACGCCGCGGTCAAGACGGTGGTCGAGCGGTTCGGAACCCTGACCGCACTGGTCAACAATGCAGGCGTGCTGCACCGAGCAGCGCTGGACGAAGAAACGCCAGCGGGTTTCGAGCGCAGCTGGCGCGTCAACTGCCTGGGTCCGTTCTTGGGCATCCGAGCCACGCTGCAGCAGCTGCGCCGCGCGCAGGGTGCCGCGATCGTGAACACGTGCAGCACCGGTGCGCTTCGGCCGTTTCCCCATCACGCAGCGTACGGCTCGGCCAAGTGGGCGCTGCGCGGCCTCACTCAGATCACAGCGGCCGAGCTGGGGCCGTCCGGTATCCGCGTGAACGCGGTGTTTCCCGGACCGATCCAGACACTGATGCTCGACGACGCCACCCAGGCCCGTCTGAGCGCGCGGGCCGTCATCGGGCGACTGGGCCGGCCCGCCGAGGTCGCCGATGCCGTCGCCTTCCTGCTCTCCGAGCAGGCGTCGTTCATCACCGGCGCCGAACTCGTCGTCGACGGCGGCCAATGCCTGCAGATCGGATGAGTACGACGAGCGGGCACACCCTGTCGGTGGGGATCATCGGTGCCGGGCCGGGTGGACTGGCGCTCGGGATTCTCCTGCAAAAATCCGGGTTTCGCGATTTCACGATATTCGACCGCGAGGACGGTGTCGGCGGCACCTGGCGGATCAACACCTATCCGGGCCTTGCCTGCGATGTGAAGTCGCACCTGTACTCGTACTCGTTTCAGCTCAATCCGCATTGGTCGCGACTGTGGTCGGCCCAGCCCGAAATCCTGGAGTACTTCGAGCAGTGTGCTCGGCGCTACCGACTGGCGTCGCACCTGCGGCTCAACACGGAAATCGTTTCAGCGCAATGGGATTCCGTCGCCAACCGCTGGTGGCTGACCACCTCCACCGGTGAGCGGCACGACTTCGACGTCGTGGTATCGGCTGTCGGGATCTTCACTCAACCGGTGATGCCCAAGCTGGTCGAGGAAGAGCCGTTCACCGGCGTCGTGATGCATTCGGCACGCTGGGACCATTCGGTGGATCTGACGGGTGCGCGAGTTGCGTTGCTGGGTACCGGTTCGACGGCGTCGCAACTGCTGCCGGAACTGGCGAAGGTGGCCAAGAAAGTGTATTCAGTGCAGCGCTCGGCGACGTGGATCCTGCCGAAGCCGGACCGCCCGTACACCAAGCGCGAGCAATGGATCCTCGCATACGTGCCGTTCGCCAAGAGGCTGTACCGCACGCGACTGTGGCTGCGCAGTGAGGCCAACATCTCGGTGATCGAGAACGGCAGCGACAAGACGCAGGAATTCAAGGCGCTCGCCGAGAAGATGCTCGACGAAGTCGTGGACGACGTGGAGCTGCGCCGCAAGCTGACTCCGGATCATCCGCTGGGGTGCAAGCGGTTGGTGTTCTCGTCTGATTTCATACCTGCGCTGACTCGACCGAACGTCGAGGTGGTGGCCAGCCCGGCTCGGGCGTTACGCAGCCGCTCACTGGTCACTGAAGACGGCACTGAACTCGAGGTGGACGTCGTGGTGTGCGCGACCGGTTATGCCGCGGCCGACTACCTGGGCCAGATCGACGTGGTGGGCGAAGGCGCCACGTCGTTGCGTCAGACGTGGCGGGATGGCGCGTACGCCTATCTGGGCATGGCGGTTCCGGGCTACCCGAATTTCTTCATGCTGTACGGCCCGAACACCAACGTCGGGTCGAACAGCGTGATCTTCATGCTCGAAGCGCAGGCTCGCTACGTCGTGGCGGCACTGAAATACCTTCGCCGCAAACGTAAACCGTACGTCGCCGTGCGGCCGGAAACCATGGCTGCGTTCGTCGCCAAAATCGACCGGTGGATGGCGGGCACCGTGTGGACCACCAGGTGCAGCAACTACTTTCGGGCGCCCAACGGCCGCGTGGTCACCCAGTGGCCGCGAAGCGCCCGCGCGTTCTGGGCGATGACGCGCAGATTCAAGCCGGGGGACTATACGTTCGAGCCGCCGCCCGACCGGCAGAGCGGCTGTGCGTCGGATTCAGATCAGCGTCTCGGCGCGTTGACAAACCACACGTTCTCTTCGCGCAGTTCGGCGCTGCGCCATCCGTCGGAGGTCCGCACCAACCGGTGGTGGTAGTAGCCACCGCAATAGCTCAGCTCGGTCATGCCGGGCAACTGCATCGGGTTGTAGAACATCGCCCGCACCGTCGCCGTGTCGCCGTCGAGCTCGGCTTCCACGTTGGTGATGTAGTGCATGCTCATCGGAATCGCCGCGAATCCCCGGCTGAGCCACTCGGCGACCTCGTCACGGCCACCGGCGACCGCGCCCGCCGACGAGTAGTCGATACGGGCGTCCGCGGTGAAGACCGACCGGTACAAAGTCCAGTCCTTGGTGTCGACGGCACGGGCATACCTGTTGAGCAGCGCAGTGATTCCGAGTTCGTCGCTGATCCTGTGGACATCCATGGGTGCGCCCCCTTCGACGGTTGAATCCGAGCTTTACAGATGACATCGAAACTGTCACGCTGTTGGTGTGCGCCGAGACGACGCGACGATCCAGTTCGAGCTCCCTTACGCCGCCCCGCGACGGGCGCCTCAACGCGGCCCCGAGACAGCAGGGACGTCGACTCGGTACCGGCTCCATGTGATCGCCGTCGACGTCGACGACGTCGTGCGGTCGGCCGGCGGCTGGCTATTCGATCGCGCGATGGCGGGGTGGGATGTCACCCTGCATCTCGACGAACCCGCTGACGCGCGGGCGCTTCGCATTCTCGGAATTCGAACGGCTCCGGCTGCAACGCTCGACGCAATCGGGGATGTGCCTGCGCCTCAAGCAATTGCGGTCGCCGCCGACGTCTTCAACCGCGACGCACGTATACGTAAGGCCGTTGTCGCGGCCCTGGATCGGGGTCTCACCGAGGTCATTCTGTGGGGCGATTTGTGGCCGACCGGAGTCCATCGCCGCGCCGAACCTGTCCAGCACCGGCTCAGTAGCGCGGCGTGTGTCTTCAAGGCCTGTGCGCTCGCAGCTGTACGACTTCCCGCCGGTCCGGACTTGACTACCGAATCATTCCGTGGCGGCACCCGCTGTCGGCAGGCCTACGAGCCGGATCTGGTGCCGGTTAGGTAGCAGGCGACCAAGGCCGCCGACCCGCGCGGCCACTTCGTCGACGACCTCGGCGCTCAAATGCCGATGAAAGCCGCGAAGCAGGGCTTGGTGACGGGGGAGCATTTCGCCGCGTACATCGACTGGCGCGCCGAACACCCGTCCGACGACATCATGACCGAGTCGCTCAACGTCGAGTTCACCGACGAGACAGGCACGCTGCGGCGACTCACCCGTGCGGAGCTCCTGGTCTACCTGAACGTGGTCGCCGGCGCCGGAAATGAAACCACCACTCGGCTGATCGGGTGGGCGGGCAAGCTAGTGCGCTACGAGCCGCCTGCGCCGCACGTGGCGCGGTACGTGACCCGGGACATCGACTACTACGGCCAGACCGTTCCGGAGGGCAGCGTCATGATGATGCTGATCGGTGCCGCATGTCGCGATCATCGTCAATTCCCGCCTGACGGAGACGTTTTCGACATCCACCGCCAGCCGCGACAGCACCTTGCGTTCAGTGTGGGCACCCACTTCTGCCTCGGCTCGGCGTTGGCCCGACTCGAGGGCCGGATCGCTTTGGAGGAAATCATCAAGCGCTTCCCCGAGTGGGAAGTCGACATCGAACACGCCCGTCTGTCAACGACATCCACCGTGCGTGGCTGGGAGCCGACGCCCGCGGTCCTGCAATGACCACGGGTCAGGTGTGGTTCGACGCTCAGAACTGAGAGCGGACGAATTCGAGCACTTCGTCGGCGGTCGCGAAGCCGCCGAGGTGGCTTTCTTGGGCGCGCAGAATGAGCTCGGCGTTGGGCAGTCGTTCGATGCACGCCTGAGCTCCCACCAGGTGCACTATCGGGTCGGCATCACCATGCCACCACCGCACCGGCGCCTTGACATCCGCTAGTCGAAATCCCCAGTCCCGCCCGAATAATCGGGCGTCGTCCACGATCGCCTGCAGCCGTCCTCGTGTCGACAAGATGAGGTCGTCGACGAACATGCCTTCCATTTCCGGATCGTGCAGCACCCGGCGGTCGCCCTCGGGCGTGATGCTCGCGTACGCACGACATGCGTAGTGCGCGAACGGGATGATCGGCAGGATCAGTCCCGATACGGTCAGCGCCAACGGCTGACGCAACAGAGAAAGCGGCAACGCGAAGCGACGAGCCAGCACAATGGCCCCGGTGGCAGCCGCGTCGGGACCGACCGACGGCACCACGCCGCCTAAGATGCCCACCGCCACAACGCGACTGGCGAGCGGCTCCACCGCCGCGCACGCCAACGCGTACGGGCCGCCGCCGGAAAGCCCGACGACGGCCAGGCGGGCGGCGCCCACCGCGTCGGCAACGTGCGCCACGTCGGTGGCCCAGTCGGCCACCGCGTCGTATCGATAGGCATCCGAAAGCCCCGCGCCGGGACGCTCCACGAGAACCACGCGCAGCCTGAGCTTTTGGGCAGCGCGCCGGCCTAGTAGCGGGAACTGCCGACGGCCGCCCGGTGTGCCGTGGAACCACAGCACGATGTCACCCGACGGATCCCCGAACTCCGCGAAACCCAGCCGGCGCCCGTCGGGCAGGTGGACACGACCCTCTGCCCGAGGCTTCTCAGTGGGCGGCACCCGTACCGGATGACGCCACAGGTTCTTTGGTCTCATCGGCACCGTGATTTTAGGTCGCGATCACGCGCCGCCGGCCGATTTTCGAGGATCGCGCGGTGGGCGTCAATTGCGGCTGTAGGTCCGGTCGTCTTCGATGTCGGCCCGCGACCGGTCGGGCAGGGCCACCACGCATCCAGCCGAAACGATCACTGCGACAAGGATGTACAGCGAGATCGAAAATGGTGTGCCGGTCTGATGCAGTAGCCAGGTGGCCAGCAGGGGAGCGGGGCCACCGGCGAAGACGGACGCCAGCTGGTAACCCAGTCCCGCGCCGCCGTAGCGCAGATGCGTCGGGAAACTCTCGCCGATCATCGCCGCCTGCGGGCCGTACTGCATCGCATGCAGGATCAGCGACAGCACGATCGTGATGAAAATCAGCACATGGCCGCCATGGGTGAGCACTGCGAAGTACGGAAACGCGAACGCGCCGACCAGAATCACGCCGGCGAGGTACACCCGTTTGCGGCCGACACGGTCCGACAGATGCGAGAAGAACGGGATCGCCGCGAGCGCGCAGACGGCGCCGACGAGCACCGCGTTGAGCACGAAGGTCCCGCTGAACCCGCCGCGGTCTTTGACGTACTTGAGGACATACGCGGTGAACAGATAGAACGGTAACTGCTCACTGAACCGAGCGCCGGCCGACAGCAGAATCTCGCGCCAATGGTGGCGGATCGCGTGCTTGACCGGTGTCTGCACCACCTTGCGCTCGATCACGGTTCTCGCAAACATCGGTGTCTCAAGGATTTTCAGCCGGATCGCAAGCCCGACAGCCACCAGCACGAGGCTGGCCAAGAACGGCACTCGCCACCCCCACGCATTGAACGCGTCGGGCGGCAGCGCCGCCGACAACAGCGTCATGCCTCCGGTCCCGAGCACCAGCCCGACCGGGACACCGACCTGGGCGGAACTCGCCAGCAGGCCGCGTCTTTCCTGCGCACCCCATTCCATCGCGAGCAACACCGAACCGCTCCACTCGCCGCCGATCGCGATGCCCTGAACCAGCCGCATGACCACCAGCAGCAGCGGCGCGACGATCCCGACGGACGCGGTCCCGGGCAGGATGCCGACGATCGCCGAGGAAATGCCCATGACCAGAAGCGTGGTGATCAATGTGGCCTTACGGCCGATCCGGTCGCCCCAGTGCCCGAAGATCGCTGCGCCGACGGGGCGCGCGGCGAAGCCGACGGCGTAAGTCGCGAACGACTGCATGGCGCCGGCGTACGCGCTCGACGCGGGGAAGAACAAATGCGGGAAAACAAGTGCGGCCGCAGTGTTGTAGAGGAAGAAGTCGTACCACTCGATCGTGGTGCCCACAGTGCTGGCCAGTGCGGCCCGCCGGACCTGCGCGCGGTGGGACTGCTCGTCCAGTCGCGCCGCCTTGGTGACTTCGTCGTCGCCAATAACCATCGTGTCGTCCCTCCGCCGACCGCGTTCGTCCTCGAGTGTGATGCCTACGAAGCGGTTGTACGGTAACTCCGGCGCCATTTGTGCGTTTATCCACGCGGTTGTCGTCAATACTTGCCAGGGTGGGGCGTGGCGACCA
Source organism: Mycobacterium sp. NGS39 (assembly GCF_059812765.1). NCBI lineage: Bacteria > Bacillati > Actinomycetota > Actinomycetes > Mycobacteriales > Mycobacteriaceae > Mycobacterium > Mycobacterium sp. NGS39. The sequence continues at coordinate 72,536 of NZ_JCALDH010000004.1, forward strand.
GGAAGGATTCTCCCGATGCGACAGCTCACGCGGTTCAGCGCCTTCATGGCAACGGCGATCATTGTGACCACCTCAGCGGCGGTGCTGCCATCCGGTACGCCCCGCGCAGCGGCCGACGACGGCACGCGGTACATGCCGTTGAGCTCGGTTCTGCGGCGGTGTGATTGGACCAACGAGCCCTATGTGCCCTCAGACAGCAAGGGGTCGGCATACGCGCTGCTGTCTCGAAGCGGCAACACGGTGTCAGCTGAGGTGCACCTGCTCGCGGTGAATCCTGACATTTGGTACGGCGTGCGTCTGGTCGAGGTGCCGCGTCCGGGCATCAGCTGCGGTGCCGGCGAACCCGGGGTCGGCGTGGGCCGCATCTACACCGACGGGGCCGGCAACGGCACCGCGACCGTCTCGGCACCTGTCATGGATGGCGCGACGGGCGCATGGGTGTCGGTGGAGGGGCCGCTGGGCATCTCCACTCAGCTGAGCGGCGACTTCCGAACGTCGGACTACATCGCGCCGATCTAACCCGGCCAACGAAACCTGTTGCGGCGCAAGCTGTTCGAGTTCAGTGCGTTGCTACACCCATTGCTGCCAGCCGAACTGGGCGGTGCACACGAGCGCGATCCCGTCGGGTGACTGTGCCGCTGCGCCACGCGGGTTTTCGCACGGCTCGCCGATGTTGTGCACGCCGTACAGCGGATACGAGATCACCCAGAAGCCCGTGTCGACCGGCGGCCACTGGTTGGGAATCCAGTGGCACTGCATCGCCTCACCGCCACGGCCCCGCCCGAAGATGTAACGCTCCCAGCTGTAGCACGGGGCATTGAGGGCGGCGTCATACGACATGCCGGGCACGTCGCCGTCATAGCGTCCGGATGGGTCGTCGGCGGCTGCCGCGGGCGCCGTGGCGATGACGGCGGCCGTGCCCGCGATGGCGGCAAGTAGCTGACGATTCATTTCCCCACCCTCCCGTCGTTTCCGGGGCAAAGCCTAACCGGTGGCGTCGGCGCCACAAGGACTTCTTGCAAGACTGATCGGCGCTCAGCGGTAGAGGCCGTCGATCAGCTCCCTGTTGTGCTCGGCCACTACGTTGCGCTTGACCTTCAGCGATGGGGTGAGTTCACCGCGCTCCACCGACAGGTCGTGGTCCAGCAGCGCCCACTTCTTGATCGTCTCCCAGCGGTTGAGCTCGGCGTTGAGCTTCTTGACGTACTCGTCGACCAGCGCGTGCACTTCCGGCGTCTGGACCAGTTCGGCGTACGACTTGCCGGTCATCCCGCGGTCGGCCGCCCACCCGGAAAGGCTGTCCGGATCCAGGGAGATCAGCGCGACGCAGTAGTTGCGGGCTTCCCCGAAGACCAGGAACTGGCTGGCGTAGGGGCACATCGCGATGAACTTCGCTTCGATCGCCGGCGGCACGATGTACTTACCGCCTGAGGTTTTGAACATGTCCTTGATCCGGCCCGTGATCCGCAGGAACCCCTCGGAGTCCAGCTCACCCTTGTCTCCGCTGCGAAGCCAGCCGTCTTCGGTGAACGCGCCGGCGCTCGCGTCGGGCAAGTTGTGGTAGCCGGCCATCACTTCCGGACCGTTGATCTGCACTTCCCCCTCGTCGCTGATGCGCACCTGGGTGCCGTCGAACGGCAACCCGACGGTACCGAGCTTGTAGTTGTCGGGGCGGTTGATGAAACCGCCACCCGCGGTCTCGGTGAGGCCGTAGCCCTCGAGGATCAGTAAGCCCGCAGCGTGGAACCATTCGGCGATCTCACGGTTGAGCGGCGCGGAACCGGACACGAAGAACCGGATGCGGCCGCCGAATGCCTGCCGCACCTTGCTGAACACCAATCGGTCGAACAGCTTGTGCTGCAGAGCCATTGGTAACGGAACGGATTTGTTCTGGCGACGCCGGCGGTCGACCTCGACGCCGACGGCGAAGGCCGTTTTGAAGAGCTTCTCTTTCACCCCGCCCTGGTCCTGCTGGGCGGTGACGATGCGGGCGTGCGCCTTCTCGAAAATCCTCGGCGCAGCGGCCATGAAGGTGGGCTTGACGGCGGCGGTGTTTTCCATGATCTTGTCGACGCGTCCGTCGACAGCGCTGACGAAGCCGCACGCCAGTTGCGCAGATACCAGCACCTTGCCGAACGAGTGGGCCAGCGGCAGCCACAGCAGCTGTATGTCGTCTTCGCCCAGCAGGCCCATTTCCGCGACGGCCATCCCGTGGTACACCCACGCTTTGTGTTGCAGCCGAACGCCTTTCGGCTTGCCCGTGGTTCCGGACGTGTAGATCAACGTCGCGAGCCGGTCGGGCGTGATCGCGTCGACGGCGTCGCGGACTGACTCGGGGTGCTCGGCCAGATGCTTGGCGCCCAGTTCGGCCAGCTCGTCGAGAGTGATCACCCAGTCGCCGTCGCCTCGGTCTTGTTCCGGGGCTTCTGAGGCGTCGAATACCACCACCTTGGTGACGCCGGGCAGATCGGCACGACGCTCCGTCAGCTTGGCCAGCTGCTCGGCGTTCTCCGTGAAGACCACCTTCGATTCGGAGTCGGACAGGATGTAGGCGGTGTCGGCGGCGTTGGTGTTCGCATACACGGTCGTGGTGGCTGCGCCTGTACACATGACAGCGAGATCGGCGAGTATCCATTCGTATCTGGTGCTGGAAGCGATGCCCACGCGCTGCTCGGGTTCCACGCCGAGTGCCAGCAGCCCCGCCGCCAGCGATTCCACCCGGTCGGCTGCCTGCCGCCAGCTGACCGACACCCAATTGCCGGCCTCGAAGTAGCGGAATGCCTCCTTGTCGGGCGAACGTTCGACGCGCTGGAGAAACAGCGCCGCGAGACTGGATGCGGTGTGAACGGGGGATGTGGTGGTCGCCATCGTTTCCTCGCCTCGTTGCATACGGAGGGCGGGACGGACGCCACCCTCTCCGATCATCATTGTGGTCGTATCGAGCCGGTCATCGTCGGCGGTTGAGCATCCAGATGCGGGTGGACAGCAGCGTGGCGAAGGCACACCACAACGGATAGGCGGCCAGTGCCAGCCCACGGGGGCCGAGCGTTCCAACGGTGCGTCGAGTCAGATCCGCGCTGCTGGCGGTCAGCGCCGCGGCCGCCAAAGCCGATGCGCCGAGCTGGCGGCGGGTGAAGAAGAGCCAGCTCCAGCTGCCGTTCAGCACGAGGTTGGCGGCCAACGCGACGACATATCCGCGTGCCTCCTCGGAACGTCCCTGATCGCGCAGGCCGTCGATGGTCGACGCCGATGCGACTGCGATGTCGGCGTAGAGAACCGGCCACACCACGGGGAAGACCTGCCGCGGCGGCTGGAAGCCAGGCTTTTTCAACCGCCGGTACCAGAAGGACTCCGCGGGCCGGCTGGCCAAGCCGCCCAGTGTCGCGGTCGCGGCGACCGCCGCCGATGTCGCGGCCAGTGTCATCGCGCGCATAGTGCAACCTTCCCAGTCCCAAATCTGCCAGATGTTCGAAGTTTGCGCGGGGAGTTCCCTACGCGTGCAATTGCTAATCCTGGCTCGGCTGCGGGCGACGTCTATCACCGAATAGCCAAGCGGCCCAACGGGTCACGACGATGCGTGAGTCAGTTACGCCAGCGGGGCGGGGCGAGCACGATCGATATCCCGCCGTCGTCGCACAGCCAGTCCTCTTCGCAGGGGTACGGGTAATACGGACCTGCCGAGGGTGCCGGTGCTCCCGACGGGCCGGTGACTGTGCCCTGCGCGCACACCGTGACGCCGCCGCTAGTGGTGCAGTCGGCTGCCGCCGGCGGCGCACACATCACCCCGGCCGCTGCGGCGGCGGCCAGCATTCCGGTCGTGAGGTGGCGCCTCAGTGTGAACACAGCGGGTCCAGCGTAGCCCCGTGGGCCTATGTGCGGGCCGCTTCCGGCAGTCGGCGAGAATGACGACGATGGCAACACTGCGCTTTGGTACGGCGTGATGAGCAGCCGACGCGACGTCGTGGTCGTGGGCTCGGGTCCCAACGGTCTGGCCGCAGCGGCGATCTGCGCCGCAGCCGGACTATCGGTCGAGGTCTTGGAGGCCCAGACGCAGCCCGGCGGTGGCTGCCGGACGGTCGAGCTCGATCTCGAGGTGCCGCTGCGTCATGACTTGTGCTCGGCAGTGCACCCGCTGGCCGCTGCATCCGAGTTCTTCCAGCGGTTCGATCTTGCCGGGCGCGGCGTCACGTTAGCCCAGCCGGAGGCGGCGTATGCCCACCCGATGGACGGCGGTCGCGCCGCGATCGCATATCGCAGCCTCGATCGCACGGTCGACGAACTCGGGGGAGAAGACGGCCGGTTGTTCAGGCGGGTGATGGCACCGCTCGTCGACGCCGTGCAGGCGGTTCGTGACATCGCACTGTCGGACTTCCGGAGCGTGCCCGCCGCGGCCCTGAGGCCGCGCGGATTGCTTGCGGCCGTCTCGCTGGCAGCGCGGGCGCTGCAACTGGGGACACCGCTGTGGGAGCGGATGACCAACGCCGAACTGTGCGGCGCCCTGGTCACAGGGGTTGAGGCACACGCCAATACGTTGATCCCGTCGGTCGCCGGCGGTGGAGCGGCGATGCTGCTGGGTGCGCTCGCCCACACCCACGGCTGGCCGATTCCGGTGGGCGGGAGCCAGTCGATCGCCGACGCGCTGATCGCGGACATCTCGGCGCGAGGCGGTGTGGTCAGCTGTGGTCGTCGTATCCGGCGCGCCGAGGATCTGCCGGATGCCCGGGTGTACCTGTTCGACACATCGCCGTGGACCCTCGTCGACGTGTTCGGCGAGCGCCTGGGGTCGCGATACCGGGCGGCCGTGCAGAAGTTCCGCCCCGGAAGCGGCGTGGCGAAGGTGGATTTCGTTGTGTCGGAAGAGATCCCATGGACCGACCCGCGGGTGGGTTCGGCTGGGACGGTGCACATCGGCGGAAGCCGCGCGCAGATGGCGCAGGCCGAGCGCGATACCGCCGCGGGCCGGCACAGCGAAACTCCGATGGTGCTGTTGAGCCATCCGACGGTGGCCGACCCGACGCGGCGGGCGCAGGGCGGTCAGTCGCCCCTGTGGACCTACGCGCACGTGCCGAACGGCTCGACGCGTGACATGACCGAGACCGTGACCGCGCAGATCGAACGTTTCGCGCCGGGGTTCCGCGACATCGTCGTGGCATCGCGCTGCATCCCGGCCAGCGAGATGTCGCGGCACAACGAGAACTACGTCGGCGGCGACATCGCCGTCGGCCAGGTTTCGATGTACCGGATGGTGGCCCGGCCGGTGCCGCGTTGGGACCCCTACCGGACCCCGATCGACAACGTCTACCTGTGCTCGGCGGCGACACCACCTGGTCCCGGAGTGCATGGGATGTGCGGCATGAACGTCGCCCGTCGAGTCCTGAGACGCCACTTCGGCATTCGGAACCTGTCGGATCTGCACCTTGGGCCAACGAAACCGCAGCAACCCAGAAGCGGTTCGACGACGCCATGAATTGGCGCGCCTCGCGGTGGGTACATGAGACCGCATGGCAAATCACACGGGGACGACACAGCTGAATTCCGTTCCGCAGATGAAATCCGTCGTGGTCGTCGGCAGCGGATTCACGGGTTTCGAATGTGCGCGCCGACTCGCCCGCCAGATGCGCAGGCGAAACGCCCCCGTGACGGTGACCCTGATCTCGCCGATCGACTACATGCTCTACACCCCCCTGCTGCCTGACGTGGCGGGCGGCGTGGTGGACGCACGCTTCGTGACGATCCCGCTGGCCGGCATGCTCAAAGGGGCCCGCGCTCTGCGCGGCCGCGTCGACGAGGTGGACCTCAAGGGCCACACGCTGACATTCACCGATCCCGAACAGCGGTCGCGCAGCATGTCGTGGGACCGCCTGGTGCTCGCCCCCGGATCGGTGACCCGCCTGTTCGACATCCCCGGCTTGGCCACCCACGCCAGAGGCCTGAAGTCCACCGCGGAGGCGCTGTACCTGCGTGACCATGTGCTCGAGCAATTCGAGCTGGCCTGCCTCGACGAGGACAAGAACCTGGCTCAGTCGCGCCGCACGATCGTGGTGGTCGGCGCCTCGTATTCGGGGACGGAACTCGTAGCGCAATTGCGTGCGCTCGCCGACGCCGCAGCCAAGCAGATGGGATTCGACCCCGCGTCGGTGAAGTTCCTGTTGCTCGACCTCGCCGAGCAGGTGATGCCGGAGGTGGGGGAACGGCTTGGCCAAGCCGCCATGGACGTGCTGCGCAGTCGCGGCATCGACATCCAGCTGGGTAAGACGTTGAAGGAAGTGCATGCTGATCACGTTGTGTTGAGCGACGGTTCGGTGGTAGGCACCCGCACAGTGGCCTGGCTGACCGGTGTGACGGCCGCCCCGCTGATCGAGCAGCTCGGCCTGCCCACCGAGAAGGGCAGGCTCAAAGTGCAGGCCGACCTGCAGGTCCCCGGCCATCCGGACGTCTTCGCGGGCGGTGACGCCGCCGCGGTGCCGGATCTCACGCAACCCGGAAAGATCACTCCGCCCACCGCGCAGCACGCCATTCGCCAGGGAAAAACGTTGGCACGCAATGTAGCTGCCAGCCTCGGCTATGGCACGAAGAAGGATTACCGGCACCGCAACATGGGTCTGGTCGTCGACCTGGGCCCCCGCTACGCCGTCGCCAACCCGCTTAACATCCACATTTCCGGATATCCGGCGAAGCTGGTCACCCGCGGCTATCACCTGTATGCCATGCCGCGGTTCGTCAACCGGTGGGCGGTGGCGCTGGCGTATCTAACCGACGCGATGTTCCCGCGAACGATCGTCTCGATCGGGCTCGCGTCGGAGGCGGATGCGGAATTCTCAGCCAGTCAAGGCATTCCGCTGCCCAAGGCCAACTGAGCAAGATGGAACCGTCCGGCGACGAGTTGCTTGCCGCCGTCGAAGCATCGCCGCGGGCAGCGGGCGCACATGACCGCGCTCAGTGGATTGGGCTGTTCACCGCCGACGGGCGCGTCGAGGATCCGGTCGGAACTCAACCTCACGTCGGGCACCGCCAGATCGGCCGCTTCTACGACACGTTCATCGGACCGCGGCAGATCACATTCCACCCTGATGTCGACATCGTCTCCGGCACCACGGTGGTACGTGATCTCACACTCGAAGTGGTGATGGGTCGCGGAGTGCGGCTGATGGTGCCCACGGTCATCCGCTACGACCTGCAGCCCGGTGAATCCGGCTGGCTTATTGCCAGTTTGCGGGCCTACTGGGAACTCTCGGCGATGATCGGTCAATTCCTGCGCCAAGGCGTGAACGCAGTGCCGATCGGACTGCAGCTCGCTGCGGCGCTGCTGCGCAACCAAGGGGTGGCTGGCACGGCGCGTTACGCGGGGGGACTTCGCAGTGTGGGCAATGGGGGCAAGCGGCTCGTCGAACAGGCGCTGATCGACGGCAGCCTGCAACCGGATCTGCGAAACTGCCACGTGCACAGGTTGATTGCCTCCGGTTCGGCGGTAGTGGCGTCGGTGGGCACCCCGGCCGGACGTGCCGTCGTGTTCGCCGACGTGGATCCGCGCACGGCCGCGATCGGCTCGGTCGAGTGCTTCACGCCCCCTACAACTCGAGGGTGAGCATCTCTCCTTTGGGTGCGCGCGAGACGCAGACGAGCATCGTGCCGGCCTGCCGCTCAGGTTCGGTGAGCAGCGTGTCGCGGTGGTCCACGCGACCGGCGAGCGCCCGGGTGCGACAGGTTCCGCAGAATCCCTGCTGACACGAGTACGGCGCGCCCACCCCGCAGCGCTGCAACGCCGACAACAGCGTCTCCTGCGCGCCGACGTCAACCACCGCGCCGGTGGATCGGATGCGCACCGAGAATTCCTCGCCGTCGACCACGGGAGGCGCGGCGAATCGCTCGAAATGCAGTTCGACACCGTCGCGGCCGGCCAGCCGACTGCGAATCGCGGTGAGCAACGGCGCCGGCCCGCACGCGTAAACCGCTGTGCCGTCTAAACATTCGCCCAAGAGTTCGTCGGCAGCCGGCAGCCCGTGCACGTCGTCGGTGCGGATCCGCACCCGGTCGCCGTATTGCGACACCTCGTCGACGAAGGGCAGACTGTCAGCGCTTCGGCCCACGTAGATCATCGACCACTCGACATCCAGGCGCTGCACGTGGCGCAACATCGACAAAATCGGCGTGATGCCGATACCACCGGCAATGAACCGCAACCTGGTTGCGGGTGAGCCATGACCGGGGATGACCAGCGGGAAGGCATTGCGGGGCCCGGCGGTGGTGACGGTGGATCCGACCACGAGTGCGTCGTGCACCTCGACGGAGCCGCCGCCACCGTCAGGGATGCGGCGCACGGCAATGCGGTAGGTCTGGCGGTCGCGGGGATCGCCGCACAGCGAGTACTGACGGACCCGGCCGCTGGGCAGGTGGATGTCGATGTGTGCGCCCGGGTACCACCGCGGCAGCGGCGCGTCGTCCGCAGCGGCCAGTGTCAGTGCTACGACGTTCTCGTCGTGAGCTACCACTTGCCGGTCCGCTACTCGCAGGGGGCGCATACGGTCGCGCTCCGGCGGTGCCGGCGGCCGGCGGAGAGCGCCGGTGAGGCCCCACACTCCGGACACGATCACGTTGGCCAATCCCAGCAGCGGGTCGTGTCTGGTGCGGCCGGAGGCGCTTGCCGGCACGTCGGCGACGCGAAACCCCAAGCGAGCCATCAGAGGTGGGCAGCCCGCGCGGCCGGCGAACTCGCCAGGTAGGCGACCGCTTGCGCGGTGGACCCCATTTTCTCGGGTGTGAAGCCCGGTCGCAGATAGTCAAAAGTGTTGCTGCCGAAGAGCTTTCGGTAGCGGGGCAGCAGGCCGTGTTTGGAGTCGAGATAGCGCAGCTTCTGCATCCGCAGCCATCCGAAGTCCAGCTGCGGGTCGGTTTTGACCAGATACCACGAGACCCGCTGGAACATCACGAACATGAATGTGGACGCCATGAGCATCGCGCCGACACGGTCGAGGTAGCTGTCGCTGAAGTAGGTGGCGACGTCGTGGGCGACGTTGCGGTGCTCCACCTCCTCGGCGCCGTGCCAGCGGAACAAGTCCACGAACGTGGGGTGCGCACCGAAGTCCTCCCACGCGTTGTTCAAGGCAAAGTCGCCGAGCACCGCGGTGTAGTGCTCGAGCGCCGCGATGAACCACAACCGGTCGCACAGCTGGTTGTGCCGGCGCTTCGGTTCGGTGGCAGTCGACGCGCCGAGCACTTTGGAGAACGCGTATTCGACTTGATCGAGCACCGGCTTGGGGTCGAAGCCGCGCGCCTCCATGAACTCGTGTAGGGCCTGCTCGTGGATGTCGGCGTGAATGGCCTCCTGGCCGATGAAACCGCGCATGTCGTCGGCGAGCTTGGGGTCCTTGACCAGCGGAAGAGCCTCGTTGTACGTCGCGACGAACCATCGTTCCGCCGCGGGCAGCACGACGTTGAGGATGCCGACCATGTCCGAGGCGACGGGATGCCCCGGTATCCAGTGCAGCGGAATGTCGGAGAAGTCGAAGTGCACTTTGCGGGGCTGGATCTGCACCGGCCCGGGATCGACCTCGCGCTCGCATCGTTGCGGTCGCAGCATGACCGAAGTCTACGGTCGTGCGCACATCGATGTTTCGTTTGCGCGGTCGATGTCAATATGTCGGGCATGCCCGGAGTTGGCGACGTTCTGCAGTGGGCGCGGGAGCAGGTGACCTCGCGCGTGCCGAAAGCTGATCTGGACCAGCGCGACCCCGATTACATCCGCGACCAGTTGCCCGGCTTGTGGTTGTTGGCGTCGGTGTATTTCCGGGCCGACGTGCGGGGGCTGGACCGGATCCCGGCGGAGGGGCCGGTGCTGCTGGTGGGCAACCACAGCGGCGGCAACCTGCCGCCTGACACGTTTGTGTTCACGCTGGCGTTCTCGTCGTACTTCGGCGTCGAGCGGCCGTTCTACCAGCTGGCGCACAACCTCGTCGTGTCCATGCCCGGACTGGGCTCGCTGCGCAAGTTCGGCACCGTCGCCGCAAACCACGACAATGCGCTGCTGGCCTTGCAGTCGGGGGCCGCGCTGCTGGTGTATACCGGCGGCGATTACGAGGTGTTCCGACCGTCGTGGGAGCGCCATCGCGTCGACTTCGGCGGCCGCAAAGGCTATGTCCGCCTGGCCCGGGAGGCCGGCGTCCCGATCGTGCCGATCGCGAGCGTCGGCGGTCAGGAGGCGGCGCTGTTTCTCGACCGCGGGCAGTGGCTCGCCAAGTTGCTGATGGTCGACAAGGTGGCACGGCTCAAGAGCGTGCCGATTCTGCTGGCGCCGCCATGGGGTCTGGTGGTCAGCGACATGATCCCGCGGCTGCCGCTGCCGTCGAAGATCGTCATCGAGGTGCAGGACCCGATCGACGCCGCCGACATCCAGTCCGCCGACGACGACACGATCAACGACAAAGTCCTGGGCAGCCTGCAGGCCGGTGTGGATCGGTTGGCTGCCGAACGACGCTTCCCGCTGATCGGCTGACAGGTGAGAGTGCACGAATGAGGGTTCAACGCCGCTGCGTCATCGACGCGAACCGCGACGACGTCTGGAAGGTCGTCAGCGATCCGGACTGCTATCCGAGGTTCATGGCGAATCTCGCCCGCTGGGAGACCGTTACCGACGGCTCGGTGCGGGTGGGCGCTCGCTACACCGTCCATTGGAAGATCGGCTCGGTACCGGTCGGTGGGCTGATCGAGGTGGTGGAGTTCGACGAGCCGCGCGATCTGGCGTTCATCGGCATCACGGGGATAAACCTGCGGGGCCGAATCCGGTTGCGCGACACCGCCGATGGGCGGACGAAGGTGATCTTCCGGCTGTCCTACCAGGCCCCCGGCGGACTTCTCGGCCTGATCGCGGACCACCTCGCCACCCGGCAAGTGGGCCGGACGCTGTCGGCCACGCTGAAGAACCTGAAGGACCTCGTCGAGTCCTAGGTGCTTCAGGGCTGGTTTTAGGGCTTTCGCAGGCTGGGTAAGCGACTTCGAGGTGTACATCACCAAAGGAGTTTGACGATGCCCAAGACCACCAAGAGCGGAAGCGCAAAGAAAAGCGAACTGCCGAGCACGTTGCAGAAGTCGCCGGCCAAGGCACAGCGGACGTTCGCCAAGGCGCACGACGCCGCGGCCAAAGAATACGGGGAAGGCGAGCGCGCACATCGCGTCGCCTACAGCGCACTCAAGCACAGCTTCGAGAAGGTCGGTGACCACTGGGAGCCCAAGAGCAAGAAGGGCCCGTCGGATCAGCGCGCGAAGAGCGGCGGACCGAACGCAAAAGGCGAGACGGCCGAAGGCGTCGATGCGAATGCCAGCAAGAAGCATTTGATGGAGGTTGCCCGCCGGCTGGATGTTTCTGGCCGATCGTCGATGAACAAAGAAGAACTGGTTTCGGCGATCAAGAAGGCCAACCGGCGCGAGTCGGCGCGCAAGCGTTAACCGCGGGTCTCGATTGTCGGTTCGCCATGCGGCGGCCCGGTGGCCGGCGGTTCGGCGTGCGGCGGTTCGAAGCCCTCGATCAGATAGCGCCACTGGTCCGGCGTAAGAGCGCGACGAGCCTTGCGCCGGGTGATCAAGATGCCGACGACCGCCAGCGTCCACACGCCGTACTGAACCGTCCAGGCCAGGCGGAACGACGCGAACGAGTAGCCGCCTGCCGCACCGATGATGAGGCCCATGATCTGCATCACCACCAGCGATGCCAAGAAGCCGCCCATGTTGACCATCCCCTGAGCGGTGCCCAGCGTCGCCCGGGGATTGAACGTGCGTGCAAAGTCGAAGCCCACCATCGAACCTGGGCCGCCAACCGAGATCACGACTACCAACAAAGTCAGCAGCCATAGTGGTGCGCGGTGCGGAAGTGCAAGCACCACAGTCCATATCGCCACGTTGCTGGCGATGATCGTCAGCACCATCCATGACCGGCGCAGCGGGTAGCGCGCCGTCAACACCCCGAGCACCACACCGGCGACGATGGCGGTGACCACGGACAGCGACAACAGTGCGCCCGCCGTCTCTGTTGAAACCCCCTGCGCTGCAGTCAGGTACGGGACACCCCACATCAACGCAAACACGGTGACCGAGAATTGCGTGCCCATGTGGGTGAAGAAGCCCAGCCGGGTGCCGGGCCGCAGCCACACCGTTTTGACGCTGGCAAGGGTGGCGCGGAAGTCGGTCTTCTCGTCACGAGCGATCGCCCCCTCGGGGGTGTCGCGCACCAGCGCGAGCGTCAGCGCAAGCGACAGCAGCCCGAACGCCGCGACGGCAACGTATGCAGCGGTCCAGCCGGAGTGCAGCATCAGCGCGAGGAACGGCAGCGCCGACAGCACCTGTCCCAGCTGCCCGCAGATGCCGGTCAATTGCGTGACGAGCGGAACCCGCCGCGGGGCAAACCAGTGTGGTACCAGTCGCAGCACCGAGATGAACGTCAACGCGTCGCCCAGGCCGAGCACGGCGCGCGCAGCGATCGCCGCGGGCAGCGCGGTGGAGAAGGCGAGCGTGAGCTGTCCGGCCGCCATCAGCCCGGCGCCGGTGGCGATGAGTGTCTTGGAGCCGAGCTTGTCGAGCAACACACCGGCGGGAACCTGCGCGGTCGCATACACCACCACCTGAAGCACGACGAACGTCGACAGCACTCCCGGGCTGGCGCCGAAACGGTCGGCGGCTTGCAGCCCGGACACTCCCAACGTCGTGCGGTCGAGCACCGCGACGATGTAGCCCAGTAGTCCCACGGACCAGACAATCCAGGCGCGCATCGTCATGTCCCCTTCGGCCGCAACCGCCGGACCGGCCGCGTCTCGATTGCATCGATCGTCAGCGTGCGGCTGCGGAATCGCCATCCGGCGTCGGTTCGAACGTACTCGTCGTCGTATTGCAGATACCACACGGCGTCCGAGAACTCGTCGCCGACTCTGGTGAAGTGGTGTGCGATGCACCCGATGCGGCCGTGCGCGTTTGTCATTGCGGCCGTGTAGGTTTCGCCGACGATCGCGTGCACGGTCCGCTCGACCCGCTCGACTGCTCTGACCGCTGCTTGGATCTCGGCATAGCCGCGGTGGACGACCGCCGGTTCCAGCACTTTCGGCGGATCTGGCACCGTGAACGTCGCGTCTTCAGCGAACAGTGCGACGACGTCGTCGAACCGGCGGTCGTCGATACCGGCGGCGTACCGGTGCACCAGCTGGGAGAGCGCGAGCTGGTCGGCTGAGTTCACGGCGCCAGCCCGAGGCGCTGCGCGCACGCCGACAGAAGGTCCTTGGCGTCGTCGAGCTCGCCAACCGGCGGCATGGCGAGCACGACGCGAACCGCGCCGAGTTCGGCCAACTTGTCCGCTCGCTCGCGGTCGATCTTCTCGACGAGGTGACCGAGGGACAGCTCGAGCGCTGACCGATCGCGTCCGGCGTCTGCCGCCGCCCGACGCATGACGTCCACCAGTTCCTGCAGCGCCGGGCCGGTCACGCCCAGCGGCTGGAAACCGTCGCCGAGCCGGCCCGCGCGCTTGGCCGCGGCGATGCTGTGACCGCCGACGTGGATCGGAAAGTGTTCACCCCGCAGCGGTTTCGGGTAGCAGGCAATGTCGCGGAATCGGAAGAATTCGCCGCTGTGCGTGGCATCCGCAGGGCGATTGGCCCACAGCAACCGCATCACCTCGATCTGTTCGTCGGCGCGCCGCCCCCGACTACTGAACGGCGCACCGCACGCCTCGACCTCTTCGCGCAACCAACCCACCCCGACGCAGAGCCGCAGCCGGCCGCCAGAAAGCGCATCGACCGTCGCAACCCGTTTGGCCAGCACGACGGGATGGTGGTTGGGCAGCACCAGCACACCGGTGGCCAAACCCAGCGTCGTGGTGCGACCGGCGATGAACCCAAGTAGTTCAAGGGGATCCGGTACCGGGCAGTCTGCAGCCAGTCCGACCTTTCCCGACGGGTCGTAGGGGTAGCGGCTGTCGTAGGAGGTCGCGAGAACCGTGTGCTCGACGGCCACGATCTCGTCAAAACCGCATGCTTCGACATGACGGGCGAAGTCTGTGATCCATGCCGGGTCGGCGGTCACCCCGGCGTCGACTGGAGCGATGACGGCGTATTTCATGTGGCTTCAGCCTCCACCGCGACGCGCATGGCGCCGGCCAGCGTCGCGGCACGCTGATCACGGAACACGTCCTCCAGCAGCATCTTCCGGCCTTTCGGGCCGGCGAGCGGTACGCGCCAGTTCGGGTACTCGTCCGTGGTTCCGGGCTGGTTCTGGGTGCGCCGGTCTCCGACGGCGTCGCTGAGCGACAGTGCCAGTAGTTTCGAGGGGGTGCGCGCCAGATAACGGTGCAGGGCCAGCACGGTGTCGTCGACATCGGCGCCGTCGTGGAGCAACCCAGCGCGGCGGAGCTCTTCCAACCACGCCTGCTGCTCGGCGCGATCGCTTTGCAGCTCCTCCTCGAACGACCGGGTGAGCAGACCGAGCCGATCGCGCAGCCGGACATGTTCGCCGGCAAGGTATCCGGCTGTTGGCGGCAGGTCGTGGGTGGTGACCGAGGACAGGCAGTATTCTCGCCACCGCTCGGCCGGAAGCGGACCGCCGTCGCCGTCGTGGTCCATCTCGAACCACAAGATCGACGTACCGAAGATTCCCCGCTCGCGCAGATAGTCACGCACCCACGGTTCCACCGTGCCGAGGTCTTCGCCAACTACCAGCGCTTCGGCGCGATGCGCCTCCAGCGCCAGCACGCCGACCATCGCTTCGTGGTCGTAGTAAACGTACGTGCCGTCAGTTGGCTTGGCGCCCTGAGGAATCCACCACATCCGGAACAGGCCGATGATGTGGTCGATGCGCACTCCGCCCGCGTGCCGCAGCACCGCATTGACCATGGATCGGAATGGCTGATACTCATGCGCGGCCAACGCGTCCGGTCGCCACGGCGGCTGAGACCAGTCTTGGCCCTGCTGGTTGAACGCATCCGGGGGCGCCCCGGCGGTGACACCGAGCGCCAGCACATCCTGCAGAGCCCAAGAGTCGGCCCCGCTCGGATGCACGCCGACCGCGAGGTCATGCATGACGCCCAGCGCCATCCCGGCTTGGCGAGTGTGGGCCTGGGCGATCATCAGCTGATCGTCGAGTTGCCATTGCAACCAACGGTGAAAGTCGACGTCGGCGGCGTGCTCCTCGGCGAAGACCGCCACACCTGAGGCCTCGGGATGCTGCAGATCGTGGGGCCATTGACGCCAGTCACTGCCGTACGTCTCGGCAAGTGCACACCAGATGGCGAAGTCGTCCAGCGCGCGACCCTCCCGTCGGCGGTACGCCGCATAGGCGAGGTCGCGTCCCGGGGAGCGTGGCACCCGGTAGATCTCTTCGAGCGCTGCGCGCTTCGCGGCCCAAGCCGCGTCACGATCGATCGAGTCGATCCGTTTGGCGCCGCTTTGGACGTCGTCGTGCAGTTTGCGGATCCGACGCCGACGGCGGATGTAGGCGAACTCCGGAATTGCTTCGACGCGCAGGTAGATGGGATTGACGAAGCGACGCGATGTCGGCAAATACGGCGAGGGCTCCATCGGCGCCGTAGGTGCGGCGGCATGCAGGGGATTGACCAGCACGTAGCCCGCGTGGTGCTGCGAAGCTGCCCACACGGCGAGATCCGTCAGATCGGTCAGATCGCCTATGCCCCAGGATCTTTTGGAGCGAACGCTGTACAGCTGCGTGGCCAACCCCCAGGTGCGCCGCGATCCCAGTCGTTCCGGGACGGTCAGGCTGGCCGGCGTGACGATCACCGCGGCGCCGTCGGACGAACCGGCGTCGTCGAGGTGCAGCCGGTGGTATCCCAGCGGCAGGTCAGCAGGCAGCTCGAAGGTTGCTTCGCCGACAAGCCGGCCGTCCAGGTCGTACGGCGAGGTGAAGTTGTCGAGTTGGCGCAACCCGGCACGTATTGTGCCGTCCTCCAGACGAATCCACGGCCGGGCCGGGTCTCCGTGGGTGACGTGCAACCAGAACGGCGTCGGTGTTCCGGCCCGCATGACGATCACTGGCGGCAGTGGGCGAGACCAGTACGTGCGGTCGTGGTCGCGAAGCGCGGCGCGGCGCTGCTCTTCGGTGTCTGCGACCACATCGAGTGCGGCGAGGACTGCCACGACCGTCTGCTCCGGCACCACCACCCGGCGGCCGCTGGCGTCCTCGTATTCGGTGGCAACGCGATAGCGTGCGGCCAGCTCGGCGAGTGATGACTGCTGCGAGGTCATGGTGGCCATCTTTGCCGACGCGGTGGCGGGTAGTCTCCGCAGATGCGGACCGGGCGGCTCGCAGCGTCGCAGGATCGGCGCGCGCGGGTCGCGGTCGCTGCACTGTTTTTGACCAACGGCGCGCTGTTCGCGAATCTGCTGCCGCGGTATCCGGAGATCAAGGCTGACCTCGGGTTGTCCAACGCGATATACGGTGTCGCGGTCGCGGCCTTCTCGATCGGCGCGCTGGTAACCGGGCCGACGGCGGCGCCGCTCATCCGGCGTTTCCGCTCGGCGAGGGTGGCGGTGTGCGGGTCGGCGATGATCGCGTTGTTCGCCTGGCTGGCCGGAGTGGCGCCGACGGTGTGGACGTTCGCGGGCGCGCTGTTCGTCGCCGGCGGCGCCGACGCAGTGACTGACGTCGCACAGAACGCGCATGGCCTGCGGGTGCAACGACGGTATGGCCGGTCGATCATCAATTCGTTCCACGCGGTGTGGTCGGCCGGCGCGATTCTGGGGGGCGCGATGGGCGCAGCGGCGATCGCGTTGCACGTGCCGCGCGGCACCCATCTCGCGGTGTCGGCGGTGGTGTTCTCCGGAATCTGTGTCATCGCCTACCGATATCTACTGCCGGGACCGGACGATGCCGCTGCCGAAACTCGGTCCCCCCAGGGGGTGCGCGCGGGGACGCGGACGGCCACATACGCAGTGCTGGCGGTATTGGTTCTGATTGCGATCGCGGGCGCGGCAGTGGAGGACGCGGGCAGCTCGTGGGCCACGCTGTTCATGCGGGAGTTGGGTGCGCCCGGTGCGCTCGCCGTGTCGGGCTACATAGCGGCGGTGGGATCGCAGCTCGTCGGCCGGTTGCTGGGTGATCGGCTGGTCGACCGGTTCGGGCAGCGCACGGTCGCCCGCACGGGCGGGGCGATTGCGGCGTTGGGCATGGGAGCCGCGCTGGCACATCCGAACCAACTGGCAGTGATCGGGGGGTTCGCCGCCGCGGGGTTCGGCGCGGCGACATTGGTTCCTGCGGCGATGCAGCGTGCCGATGAGCTTCCCGGCCTTCGGCATGGCACTGGCCTGACAGCGGTGACATGGCTGATGCGGGTCGGATTCGTCTGCGCCCCAATGGTGGTCGGAAGTATCGCGGACGCCTTCAGCTTGCGCGCCGGCCTGCTGACTGTTCCGGTGGCCGGCATCGTCGTGATCGGGCTTGCCGGGGTACTTTCAGACGGCCGCCGACGCTAGCCGGAATCGTTCGTTTTTCAGCGCGGCGGCGGAAAGTTAGGCCTGCTTAATACTTGCGGGTAACATGGGGGCCAACCCCTCGTGAACAGGACTCATCAAGCATGACCACCAGCACAGTCGTCGAGACGACGTACGGCGCAGTCCGCGGCGTCGATCTAGGCGACGTCACAGCCTGGAAGGGCATCCGCTACGCGGCACCGCCGAGTGGCGATCTGCGCTGGCAGGCGCCGCAGCCGCCGGCGAAATGGACCGACGTCGCCGATGCCAGCCGATTCGGCCCGGTATGCCCTCAGCCGCCCGTGCCGATCCTGCCGTTCGATCTCGGCGCACCGGAGGGCGAAGACTGTTTGTCGCTGAACATCTGGGCGCCCAACCAGCCGGGCGACAACAAGCCGGTCATGGTGTGGGTGCATGGCGGGGCGTACATCCTCGGGTCCAGCAGCCAGCCGATGTACGACGGAAGCGTGCTCGCCTCGAGCGGCAACACGATCGTCGTCACCGTCAACTATCGTCTCGGCGCGTTCGGTTTCCTCGACCCGTCCACCTTCCGAAGCGCGCGCCGTCGATACGACACCAATGTCGGTCTGCGCGACGTCATTTTCGCGTTGCACTGGGTGCGCGACAACATCGCCGCATTCGGCGGCGACCCGAACCGAGTCACGCTCTTCGGCGAATCGGCCGGCGGGGGAGTGGTGACCACGCTGATGACCAGCCCCCACACGGAGGGCCTGTTCGCCGGTGCAATCGCCCAAAGTTCGCCCGCCACAACGGTTTACGATACTGAGCGGGCTGGACGGGTAGCCGGCATGCTGTTGGATCGGCTCGGCATCGCGCACGCCGACATCGACCGGCTGGTCGACGTTCCGGCCCGTGCTCTGGTCAGGGCGTCGCAAGCGGTGTTCGACGCCGTTCCCGCACAGACGCCAGGCACGGTTGCCTTCGCGCCGATCGTCGACGGCGACGTCGTCCCTGACTATCCGGTGAAGCTCGCCCGCGAGGGACGCTCACACCCGGTACCGCTGATCATCGGCACCAACAAGCACGAGGCCGCGCTGTTCAAGTGGATGAAGTCGCCGTTGATGCCGATCACCCCTCCGGCGATCAAGGCCATGTTCGCCGAAATCGCCGCAGAGCAGCCGGATGTGGTGCTGCCGACCGAAGAGCAGATCGGCGCAACCTACGCCGGGATGCGCGTGAAAGCGCGCGGGATGGGACTCGCCAGCGACATCGGCTTCCGGATGCCGTCCGTCTGGTTCGCAGAAGGGCACAGCGCGGTGGCCCCGGCCTATCTGTATCGCTTCGACTTCGCCACGCCGATGATGCGGCTGCTGCGCATGGGCGCGGCGCATGCCACCGAATTGCCTTACGTCTGGGGCAATCTCGTGCAGGGCCCGAAGGACCCCACCTTCAAGCTGGGCGGTCTGAAGGCCGGCAAGGCGGTGTCCGAACGCATGCGGACACGCTGGCTCAACTTCGCCGACCAGGGCAAGCCGGTTGGCCTGCCCGGCGAACCGGAATGGATTCCGTACCAGGAGCCCGACCGCGCCTGCTTGGTCATCGACCACGTCGACACCGTCGTGCACGACATCGACCGCCGCGCCCGCGAGATGTGGGGCGACAGAGTGCTCAACTTCCGGTAGCCCAGACCGGCCATCCGGCGCGGGTCTGCACCGTTAAGCTGGGCTGCGGAGGTGCCAGAAGTGGAGCGTATTGCGGCGATTCTCGACATGCTGCCGCCTCAGATGCGCGATCCCGTGCTGTTCGCGATCCCGTTTTTCTTGTTGCTGCTGATTCTCGAATGGACCGCAGCCCGCAAGCTCGAACACATCGAGGACCGCCCGGCTGCCGGTGCGTTTCACAGCCGCGACTCATGGGCCAGCATCTCGATGGGTCTGGTGTCCGTCGCAACCACAGCGGCTTGGAAATCGGTCGCGCTGCTGGGCTACGCGGCGATCTACGCGTACCTCGCGCCGTGGCATCTCTCGCCGCGTCAGTGGTACACGTGGGCGATCGCTCTGATTGGCGTGGACCTGCTGTATTACACCTATCACCGCATCGCCCACCGGGTCCGGCTGATCTGGGCCACCCATCAGGCGCATCACTCCAGCGAGTACTTCAACTTCGCCACCGCGCTGCGGCAGAAGTGGAACAACAGCGGCGAGATCCTAATGTGGATTCCCTTGCCGCTCTTGGGAATTCCGCCGTGGATGGTGTTCGCTAGTTTCTCGGTGAGTCTGATCTATCAGTTCTGGATCCACACCGAGCGCATCGGCAAGCTGTGGCCGCCCATCGAATTCGTGTTCAACACGCCGTCGCATCACCGTGTGCACCACGGTATGGACCCCGAGTACCTGGACAAGAACTATGGCGGCATCTTGATCGTGTGGGATCGGCTGTTCGGTTCCTTCCAGCCCGAGGTGTTCCGCCCGCACTACGGACTGACCAAGCCGGTCAACACGTACAACATCTGGACGCTGCAGACGCGCGAATACGTAGCGATGGCCCGCGACGTGCGCTCGGCGACCCGCTGGCGCGAACGACTCGGCTACATCTTCGGCCCGCCCGGGTGGCAGCCGCGCACTGAGCGCCCGCGCACCCTCGCCGCGTCCACCGTCGCGGCCTGAACCCGCATGCGACACCGCGAACTCGTCAAGGATTGACCGCATGGACGTCAAAGAAGTGCTCCTGCCCGGCGTGGGCTTGCGATACGAGTTCGACATCCGCGACGGCGACCGCATCGGCGTGATCGCGCGGCGGTCCGGCGGCTTCGAGGTCGTGGTGTACGGCCGCGACGACCCCGACGAGGCCCGCCCGGTGTTCCGGCTCACCGAGGACGAAGCCGAGGCGCTGGCCCAGATTCTCGGCGCGCCTCGGATCGCCGAACGGTTCGCCGACCTGACCCGCGAAGTGCCGGGCCTCAATGCGGGCCAGGTCGAGATCAGTGCGCACAGCCCATTCGTCGACCACCCGCTCGGCGACACCAAAGCCCGCACCCGCACGGGTGCCTCGATCGTGGCCATCGTGCGCGACGACGAGGTGCTGGCTTCACCGGGGCCCGCGGAGACGCTGCGCAGCGGCGACGTGCTCGTGGTGATCGGCACCGAGGAGGGCATCGCCGGCGTCGAGAACATCGTCGACCAAGGTCACGCGACCGGTGGCAATGCTGCGCCCCCACCGACCGGCCTTCGCCCAGCCGGCCCGCCGGCCGAAGGCTGACGCGTGCAGGTTTCGGCGACGCTGCTGCTCGAGCTCGGCGTCATCCTCGCCGTGCTCACGATTCTCGGTGCGGCCGCCCGGCGCTACGCGCTGTCGCCGATCCCGCTCTACCTGGTCGCCGGGCTCGCGCTGGGCAACGGCGGCATCGTGCCTCTACCGGCGGCGGGTGAGTTCGTCACCGCCAGCGCGTCGATCGGTGTGGTGTTGCTGCTGCTGACTCTGGGGCTGGAATTCTCGATCACCGAATTCGCCAGCAGCCTGCGCCGCCATCTGCCGTCGGCGTGGGTCGACGTGGTGCTCAACGCGGCGCCCGGCGCGATAGCCGGATGGCTGTTGGGGCTCAACGGCGTCGGCATCATCGCGATGGCCGGCATCACCTACATCTCGTCGTCGGGCGTGATCGCGCGGCTGCTCAACGATCTGCGCCGACTCGGTAACCGCGAGACGCCGGCGGTGCTGTCCGTGCTTGTCCTGGAGGACTTCGCGATGGCCGCGTACCTGCCGCTGTTGGCGGTTTTGGCGGCGGGCGGCTCGTGGTGGGCGGCGCTGCTGGGCATGGCGATCGCCATCGCCGTTGTGAGCGCGGCTTTCGCGGTGTCGTACTTCTGGGGCCACCATGTGGGTCGCCTGGTGGCCCACCCCGATTCCGAGCAGCTACTACTGCGGATCCTCGGCCTGACATTGATAGTCGCCGGGTTGGCGGAGTTCGTTCATGCGTCGGCGCCGGTCGGTGCGTTCCTGGTAGGGCTGACGTTGACCGGCCATACGGCCGACCGCGCCCGCGAGGTACTCAGCCCGCTTCGCGATCTGTTCGCCGCGATCTTTTTTCTTGCCATCGGCATCTCGATCGATCCGCAGGACCTGCTGCCGATGCTGCCGGTGGCGCTGGCCCTCGGCCTCGTGAGTGGCGTCACCAAGGTGGCAACCGGGATCTACGCGGCGCGACGGGAGGGCGTCGCCCGTCGCGGCCAGTTGCGCGCGGGCACGGCCCTGATCGCCCGCGGCGAGTTCTCGCTGGTGATCATCGGCCTGGTCAGCCAGACCATCGAAGCGGTGGCCTACGTGGCCACGACGTACGTGTTCGTCCTGGCGATCGTGGGGCCGATGCTGGCGCGCTTCGCAGGGCCGCGGACCGTGCCGGCGACATGACGGGCTGGCGCGCATCTCGGGAGTGTGAGAAGGCTAACGATGCAGCCTCGGACCGCGATATGCGGGGAGTACGGGCCGGAACAAGCGGGTAGCCGACCTCGTGCCCGGCGGTTCGCAAGAGCCGCCGGTAGTGTCCTCACGTGGCCGGACAGCTCGGCCGCCTCGATTGATCGGAGTTGGCGGGTGCAACAGATCATCGTGCGTGTTCTCAGTGTGCTCGCCACAGCGGCCGCCGCGATCGCGGCGCCCATGGCGCCGGCGCACGCGAGTCCCGTTCCGGTGTATCCGGGCATGGAGATCCGGCAGGACACCAACCTGTGCACGCTCGGATATGTCGAACCGACCCTGCGGATTGCGGTGACCGCCGGCCACTGCCGTGGCAGCGGCACCGTCACCGACAAGAGCGGCAACGTGATCGGATCCTTGTCGATGTACCGCGACAACACCCCCAACGGCGCGACGGTGTCCACCAACGATTCGATCAACGACTACGAAGGCATCATTCTGGCCGGCGATGTCTTGCCCAACAATGTGCTGCCGGGAGGCCGCGCGCTGGTCACCGATCCGGGCTTCGCCATCAATCCCGGCCAGGCCGTCTGCCACTTCGGCGTCGCCACCGGCGAGAGCTGCGGCACCGTCGAGGGGGTGTACAACGGCTGGTTCACGATGGGCCACGGCGTCGTCAGCCAGAAGGGCGACTCCGGGGGTCCCGTGTACGTTCTGGCCGACGACGGCCGCGCGGTGCTGGTCGGGTTGTTCAACAGCACGTGGGGCGACTATCCAGCGGCGGTGTTGTGGAACTCGATCCGCCAGCAGATCGCCGAGGACGTCAACGCGCCGTCGGCAACCGTCCAGCGGACGGCGTGGCAGCTGCAGCACTAACGAACTAGAACGTGTTCCACTTCGTCTCGCGGAGCACTATCCTGGCGAGACAATGAGTCTTGCTGTCCGAACACCTGTCCAGGTTGCCTGGGTCACCACCGGCCTCGACGCCACCGAGAACGCGCTGAACAGCCTGTTGGGCACCAAGAAGTGGGCGCGGATACCCGGAGTGCGATTCGGCCCCGACACCTGCACATACCGGGGCGAGCCCGCGGATTTCGTCGCCGATATCTCGTTGAGCTACGCCGGTGACCTCCAACTAGAGCTCATCGCACCGGTCTCTGGCGAGAGCATCTACACCGAATTCCTCCGCGACAGCGGCTCGGGCCTACACCACATCTGCATCGAAGCCGACGACGAGGCCGCCTTCGCCGCGGCGCTCGACGATGCTGAACGCGACGGTGCGCCGGTGGTGCTGCGCGGCGAGATGCCCGGCGGCATCCGCTTCGCGTACGTGTCGGCGCCCGCGGCCGGCGTGCCGTATCTGGAGATCGCGTGGATCCCCGCCGAAATTCGCGCGTTTTTCGACCAACTGAAGCAGGAGCAGCAGTGACCACGGAGATCCCGCCCACCCTTGCCGCCGCCGACGTAGAGGAATGGTCCGACGACGTCGACGTCGTGGTCATCGGATTCGGCATCGCCGGGGGAAGCGCAGCGGTGAGCGCCGCGGCCGACGGCGCGCGGGTGCTAGTTCTCGAGAAGGCGTCGGCAGCCGGCGGAACGTCCGCCATGGCCGGCGGCCACTTCTATCTCGGTGGTGGCACCGCCGTGCAGAAAGCGACGGGCCACGACGATTCACCCGAGGAGATGTACAAGTATCTGGTCGCGGTGTCGCGAGATCCCGAGCACGACAAGATCCGCGCGTACTGCGAGGGCAGTGTCGAGCACTTCAACTGGCTGGAAGACTTGGGCTTTCAGTTCGAGCGCAGCTTCTATCCCGGCAAGATCATCGTCCCGCCGAACACCGAAGGGCTGTCCTACACCGGCAACGAAAAGGTGTGGCCGTTCATCGAGCAAGCCAAGCCGGCTCCGCGTGGGCACTCTGTGCCGGTTCCCGGCGAACTGGGCGGCGCCGCGATGGTCATCGACCTGCTGGTGAAACGCGCCGACGAACTGGGCGTCGAGATCCGCTACGAGACCGGGGCGACCAACCTGATCGTCGACGACGACGGTGCGGTGGTCGGGGTGCGATGGAAGCATTTCGGCGAAACCGGTGCGGTGAAGGCGAATTCAGTGGTCATCGCCGCCGGCGGATTCGCGATGAACCATGACATGGTGGCGCAGTACACGCCCGCGCTCGGGCAGAAGCGACGCACCAAGCATCACGGCGAAGTGGAGCCCTACATTCTGGGCAACCCGAACGACGACGGGCTCGGCATCCGGCTGGGGGTGTCGGCCGGCGGAGTCGCCAAGAACATGGACCAGATGTTCATCACCGCGGCGGCCTACCCGCCCGAAATCCTGCTCACCGGGATCATCGTCAACAAGCTCGGCCAGCGGTTCGTCGCCGAGGACTCCTACCATTCGCGCACGTCGGCGTTCGTGATGGAGCAACCCGACGCCGAGGCGTACCTGATCGTCGACGAGGCCCATACGGAAATGCCGCCCATGCCGTTGATCCGGTTCATCGACGGCTGGGAGACCGTCGAGGAAATGGAACAGGCGCTGGGGATTCCGGAGGGCAATCTGGTTGCCACGCTGAACCGCTACAACGAGAACGCCGCCCGCGGCGAAGACCCCGACTTCCACAAACAACCGGAATACGTTGCGCCGCAAGACAAAGGACCGTGGGCAGCGTTCGACCTGTCGCTCGGCCGGGCCATGTATTCGGGGTTCACGATGGGAGGGCTCGCGGTTTCGATCGACGGCGAGGTGCTGCGTGACGACGGCAGCGTCGTCCGTGGGTTGTATGCGGCCGGCGCGTGCGCGTCGAACATCGCCCAGGACGGCAAGGGTTATGCCAGCGGCACGCAGCTGGGTGAGGGGTCGTTCTTCGGGCGCCGCGCCGGAACGCATGCTGCACAGCAGCGCAAGCGGTAGACGCGATCCGGCACGGCACAAGGCGCGTTAGACCGGCTCCTTCTCCTTTTCCACCGGGCCGAGTCGCCATTCGCCTTCGCCGAGTAGGTGCAACTGCTGGTCGTGGTACTGGTTGACGGCAGGCCGGTGGCTGACGCTCACCACGATGCATTGCGGCAACTCGCGCCGAAGCAGTTGGTACAGCATCATTTCCAGGCCCTCGTCTAGTGCCGAGGTCGCCTCGTCGAGGAACACCGCCTTGGGCTTGTTCAGCAGAATGCGGCCGAACGCCACACGCTGCTGCTCGCCTGGCGACAGCACCTTGGCCCAGTCGTCTGATTCGTCGAGCCGCCCGACAAGGTGGGGAAGGGCCACTTTGACGAGCACCTCCTGCAGCTGCTTGTCCGTGAACTCGCCCGGCTCGGCGGGATACGACACCACCGCGCGCAGGTCCCCCAGTGGAACGTACGGCAGCTGCGACAGAAACATCGTCTGGTTGGTGCCGCCGCCCGGGCAGCGCAACACGCCGGAGGTGTACGGCCACAATTCGCCCAAGCTGCGCAGGAGCGTGGTCTTGCCGGTGCCGGATTTGCCGACGATCACCAGCCCGTCGCCGGGCGCCAGCCGCAGTGTCAACGGCTCGACCAGCTGGGTGCCGGTCGGCGTGCGCACCTCGACAGCACGCAATTCGACCGAGCCGGCGCTGTCTTCCGTTGTGAGACTAGGTAATTCACGGCCCTCCTCGTTGGCCACCACCAGCCCGTGCAAGCGAAGGATGGCGGCGCGGTAGCCGGCGAAGTAGTCGTAGACGTTGCGGAAGAACGACAGCGAGTCGTGGATGTTGCCGAACGCCGTGGCCGTCTGGGTGACGTCGCCCAGCTTGATCTCACCGGAGAACAGACGCGGCGCCTGCAACAGGTAGGGCAGTGGGACGATCGTCTGGCTCAGCGACAGGTTCCACCCGTTGAATCCGACGCTGCGGTTCACGTACTTCTTGTAATTGGAGACGATCGGGTCGAACTGGCGTCTCAGTTGCACGCGCTCGGCCCGCTCGCCGCGATAGAACGCCACTGCCTCGGCGGCGTCCCGTAGCCGTACGAGCCCATACCGGAATGCGGCATTGAAACTCTCATTGAGAAAGCTCAATCGGATGAGGGGACGGCCTATCCAGATCGCGACCACGGTCGCGAACAACACGTAGACGAACACCGTCCAAAACATCGCCCGCGGGATGTCGATACCGAAGAGCGTCAGCGTGCCCGACAGGTTCCACAGGATCGGAATGAACGACACCACTGACGCGATCGACGACACGGAGCCGAACAACAGCGTGCTGCCAGTCGAGTTGGTCGGGGTGTTGGGCAGCGGGCCGACGCCGGTGGTGAATATGTCGATGTCGGACTGGATGCGCTGATCCGGGTTGTCGATGGTGTCGTCGATGAACCGGCTCCGGTAATAGGCCTTGCCGTCCAGCCAGTCGCCGGTGAGCTCCTCGGTCAGCCAGATCCGCCAGGCCAGGATGAAGCGCTGCATCAGGAACAGGTCGAGCATCGTGCGGGCCACATGCAGCGCCGCCATGATGCAAAAGATTCCGAGGGACACCCAAAAGCCATGCACCCCTGAGTCTTTGACTGCCGTGTTGCCGGCTGCAATGCCTTGGACCGCGGTCTGGATGGCGGTCATCATGTCCTTGCTCTGATAGCTGAACAGCACGTTGAGGCGCACGCCGAGGATCACCAGCAGCAGCAACACAGCAAGCCACAGCCATACCCGCACGCTGGGGGCGCCGGTGAAGTAGCCCTTGGTGACGCGCCAGAACTGTCTTCCCCAGGTGGTCAGCGTCAGTAGCAGAACCACTCCCAGCAGCGTGCAGACGGCACTGATCGCCCACGCCTTGCTGACCCACCACAACGAAGTCCAAATCTCCTGACCCCAATTGATCGAGGTTTCGAACGGAGTCAACTCATCCAACGGCGTATCTCCTGTGCGGCTGTGTCCGGCGGACGCAGCGACGGCGACCTTGCGGCGAAGCTACCGCAGCGGCGACTCGTCAGCGCGGCAGCGGCATCTAGGCTCACCGTCATGAGCATCGACGCTCCCGCCACCGTGCACGCCGGCCGCTTGATTGCCCGCCGCCTCAAGGCCAGCGGCATCGACACCGTGTTCACGCTGTCCGGCGGCCACTTGTTCTCGTTATACGACGGCTGCCGCAGCGAGGGCATCCGCTTGGTGGACACCCGCCACGAGCAGACCGCGGCGTTCGCCGCCGAAGGCTGGTCGAAGGTGACACGCATCCCCGGCGTGGCAGCGTTGACCGCCGGGCCGGGCGTGACCAACGGCATGAGTGCGATGGCGGCGGCGCAGCAGAACCAGTCGCCGCTGGTGGTGCTCGGCGGCCGCGCGCCCGCGTTGCGGTGGGGGCAGGGCTCGCTGCAGGAAATCGACCACGTCCCGTTCGTCGCGCCGCTTGCCCGGTTCGCGGCCACGGCCACGTCGCCACAAACCACGTCGACGCTCGTCGACGAGGCGTTGCGTGCTGCGGTGACGGCGCCGTCCGGCGTAGCGTTCGTCGACTTCCCGATGGACCACGTGTTCTCGGAGGCGCCTGACGAGGGCCTGCCGGGCGCGCTTGCCGACGTGTCGCGCGGGCCCTCACCGGACGGCGACGCGCTGCAGCGGGCCGCGGATCTGCTGGCCACAGCCGAGCGGCCCGTGATCATGGCCGGCACCAACGTGTGGTGGGGACATGCCGAGGCGGCGCTGCTGCGCCTGGCCGAGGTGGCTCGCATCCCGGTGCTGATGAACGGCATGGCTCGCGGCGTGGTGCCCGCTGACCACGAGTTGGCGTTCTCGCGGGCACGCTCGCGGGCGTTGAAGGAGGCCGACATCGCGCTCGTCGTCGGCGTTCCGATGGACTTCCGGCTTGGCTTCGGCGGGGTGTTCGGTGCCGACACCCAACTGATCGTCGCCGACCGCGCCAAACCGGGCCGACCGCATCCGAGGGCAGCGGCGGCCGAGCTCTACGGCGACCTGACCCAGGCATTGTCGGCGCTCGCCGAAGCCCGTTCGCCCGGGCACGAGGCGTGGATCGCCGACCTGCGCGCCGCCGAGACGGCTGCCCGCTCCGCTGAACAGGCCGAACTGTCCGACGATCGTGCGCCGCTGCATCCGATGCGCGTCTACGCGGAACTGATGCCCATGCTCGACCGCGACGCGATCGTCGTCATCGACGCTGGTGACTTCGGGTCCTACGCCGGGCGCATGATCGACAGCTACGTACCCGGCGCATGGCTGGACAGCGGACCCTTCGGCTGCCTGGGCTCCGGCCCCGGATACGCGCTCGCAGCCAAGCTCGCGCGGCCGGACCGCCAAGTGGTGCTGATTCAGGGCGACGGCGCGTTCGGGTTCTCAGGGATGGAGTGGGACACGTTGGTGCGCCACGACATTCAAGTCGTGTCGGTGATCGGCAACAACGGCATCTGGGCGCTGGAGAAACACCCGATGGAGATGTTGTACGGATATTCGGTGGTCGCCGAGCTGCGGCCCGGCACACGTTACGACGAGGTGGTGCGAGCGCTCGGCGGACACGGCGAGCTGGTGTCCACGCCGGCCGAGCTTCGACCGGCGCTGCAGCGGGCGTTCGGCGCTGGGCTGCCGGCCGTGGTCAACGTGCTTACCGACCCTGCGGTCGCCTATCCGCGGCGCTCAGTTCTGGCTTAGGCACTTGCGCCGCGGGGGCGCGAGGGTGCGTGGTTGCACGGCTGGTACCGCGTGTCGCCGGGCAGACACGCCCGCTCGGCACAGAAACGTAGGGTTGGGGCGTGGCGAAATCGAGCAGCACCAAGCCGGGCCGCCTGAGCAGCAGATTCTGGAAGCTGCTGGGGGCCAGCACCGAGAAGAACCAGAACCGCTCACTGGCGCAGGTCGAGCAGTCGGCGGAGTTCGACAAGAAAGCAGCCGATCTCGACGACGATCAGCTGCGCAAGGCCGCCAAACTACTGGACCTCGAAGACCTTGCCGAGTCACGCGACATACCGCAGTTCCTGGCGATCGCCCGCGAGGCAGCTGAGCGCACGACCAACCTGCGCCCGTTCGACGTGCAGCTTCTGGGCGCGCTGCGGATGCTGGCTGGAGACGTCATCGAGATGGCCACCGGTGAAGGCAAGACGCTGTCCGGTGCGATCGCTGCCGCCGGATACGCCTTGGCCGGCCGCCACGTGCACGTCATCACCATCAACGACTACCTGGCCCGCCGCGATGCGGAATGGATGGGCCCGCTGCTGGAGGCGATGGGCCTGACCGTCGGCTGGGTGGCCGCCGAATCGACGCCGGCCGAACGGCGCGCCGCCTACAAATGCGACGTCACCTACGCCTCGGTGAACGAGATCGGCTTCGACGTACTGCGCGACCAGCTGGTCACCGACGTCGAGGATCTGGTGTCTCCTAATCCGGACGTCGCTTTGATCGACGAGGCCGACTCTGTGCTGGTCGACGAGGCGCTGGTGCCGCTGGTGTTGGCTGGCACCACCCACCGCGAGACGCCGAAGCTGGAGATCATCCGGCTCGTCGGCGAACTGATCCCCGGCAAGGACTACGACACCGACGCCGACAGCCGCAACGTGCACCTCACCGAGGCGGGCGCACAGAAGGTCGAGGCGAAACTCGGTGGGATCGATTTGTACTCGGAGGAGCACGTCGGCACCACGCTCACCGAGGTGAACGTGGCCCTGCACGCGCATGTGCTGCTGCAGCGAGACGTGCACTACATCGTGCGCGACGACGCGGTGCACCTGATCAATGCGTCGCGGGGGCGGATCGCGCAGCTGCAACGCTGGCCGGACGGGCTGCAGGCGGCTGTGGAGGCCAAGGAGGGCATCGAGACCACGGAGACCGGTGAGGTGCTCGACACCATCACGGTGCAGGCGCTGATCAACCGGTATCCCACCGTGTGCGGAATGACCGGCACCGCGCTGGCCGCCGGCGAACAGCTGCGCCAGTTCTACCGGCTCGGGGTGTCGCCGATACCGCCGAACCGGCCCAACATCCGCGAGGACGAGGCGGATCGGGTGTACATCACGGCCGCCGCGAAGAACGACGCGATCGTCGAACACATCAAAGAGGTGCACGCGACGGGGCAGCCAGTGCTGATCGGTACCCGTGACGTCGCCGAATCAGAAGAGCTGCACGAAAAGTTGGTCAAGGCCGGCGTGCCGGCAGTTGTGCTCAATGCCAAGAACGACGCGGAGGAGGCAGCGATCATCGCCGAGGCGGGCAAGCTCGCCGCGGTGACGGTGTCGACCCAGATGGCCGGCCGGGGCACCGACATCCGGCTGGGCGGGTCCGACGAAGCCGACCACGATCAAGTCGCCGAGCTGGGCGGCCTCCACGTCATCGGCACCGGCCGCCACCACACCGAGCGGCTGGACAACCAGCTGCGCGGGCGGGCCGGGCGTCAGGGCGATCCGGGGTCGTCGGTGTTCTTCTCGAGCTGGGAGGACGACGTCGTCACCGCGAACCTCGATCCGTCCAAGCTGCCCACCGAGACAGACGAGGACGGCCGCGTCGTCAGCCCCAAAGCGGCTGGCCTGCTGGACCACGCCCAGCGGGTCGCCGAAGGCAAGCTTCTCGACGTGCACGCCAACACCTGGCGCTACAACGAACTGATCGCCCAGCAGCGCGCGATCATCGTCGAGCGCCGCAACACGCTGCTGCGCACCCCGACCGCGCGCGAGGAACTCGAGGAGCGCTCGCCGGAGCGCTACGGCGAGCTCTCGCAGCAGCTCTCCGAGGAGCAGTTGGAGCGGATCTGCCGGCTGATCATGCTGTATCACCTGGACCGCGGCTGGGCAGACCATCTGGCGTACCTCGCCGACATCCGAGAAAGCATCCACCTGCGCGCGCTGGGCCGGCAGAACCCGCTCGACGAATTCCACCGGATGGCCGTCGACGCGTTCGCGTCGCTGGCGGCCGACGCGATCGAGGCGGCCCAGCAGACTTTCGAGACCGCCAACGTCACCGAAGACGAGCCGGGGCTGGACTTGTCGAAGCTCGCGCGGCCGACGTCGACGTGGACGTACATGGTGCACGACAACCCGCTGGCCGACGAGACTCTGTCCGCGCTGAGCCTGCCTGGCATATTCCGTTAAAGTTCGCGGCATGGAGCCGCAAGGCCGGCGACGTTCGGCCGGGGAGCCGCAAGGCCGGCGACGTTCGGCCGGGGAGCCGCAAGGCCGGCGACATCCGACTGGGGAGCCGCAAGGCCGGCGACGTTCGGCCGGGGAGCCGCAAGGCCGGGTGCTGACGGTGCCCAACGCGCTGAGCGTGCTGCGACTGGCGTTGGTGCCGGTGTTCTTGTGGCTGCTGCTCGTCGAGCACGCCGACGCATGGGCCACCGGCATCCTGATGTTCTCCGGCGCATCGGATTGGCTGGACGGCAAGATTGCGCGGCTGGCGAACCAATCCTCTCGGCTCGGCGAGCTGCTCGACCCGACCGTGGACCGGATCTACATGCTTGCGGTCCCAATTGCCTTCGCGCTCAGTCATTTTGCGCCATGGTGGTTTGTCATCGCACTGATTGCCCGCGACGCGCTGCTGGCCGCGACGCTGCCCGCCCTGCGCAGCCGCGGCCTGACCGGGCTGCCGGTGACCTACATCGGCAAGGGTGCGACGTTCGCGCTGATGTCCGGCTTTCCGCTGATTCTGCTGGGCCAGTTCGACGGGTTGTGGAGCCACGTCGTGCTGGCCATCGGGTGGGGATTCGCGATCTGGGGCTTTGCGCTGTACCTGTGGAGCTTCGTGCTCTACGGCGTCCAGTTCGTTCTAGTGCTGCGCCGGATGCCGAAAGTGGCTGCGACGGGCCGACGCCCAGTGCCGGGAGGGCAGTCGGCACATGACTGACCGGGCTCTCGGCGGCTATGACCCGCACGCCGGGCTCAGCGCACACGAAGCCGGCCAGCCTCAGTTCAACCCGGTGCCGTCGCTGCTGCGGTCGTTGCTGTCGGAACACCTCGACCCCGGTTACGCCGCCGCGGCCGCCGAACGCCGGGCGGGCACGACATCTCGGCCTCGCTGGGCGGCGTGGGTATGGCAGGCCGTGGCCGCACTGCTGATTGCGCTGGTGTTCGCTGCGGCCGTCGCGCAAGCGCGCTCCACGGCGCCTGGCGTCAAGGAAACCCAGCAGGTTCTGGTGAACAGCGTGCGGTCTTCGGAGGCGGGTGCCAACGCGCTGAGCGCACAGCGAGCCCAGCTGTCCCGCGAGGTCGACAGCATGCGGCGCAGCCGGCTGGAGGGTGACGCGGAAGGCCGCGAATTGCTGCGCCGGCTCGACGAACTCGTGGTCCCGGGCGGGTCGACGGCGGTGACGGGCCCGGGGCTGACTGTGACGATGAGCGACCCCGGGGTGACTCCTGATCTGTCCGACGTGTCCAAGCAGCGCATCCCCGGCAGCCGGCAGGCGGTCCTCGACCGCGACCTGCAGCTGGTGGTCAACTCGTTGTGGGCGGCGGGCGCCGAGGCGGTCGCGGTCGGCGGGGTGCGGATCGGTCCCAACGTCACGATCCGGCAAGCGGGCGGGGCGATCCTGGTCGACAATCAGCCGATCAGCAGTCCATACACGATCGTGGCGATCGGGCCGGCGCATGCGATGCAGGACGGATTCGAGCGCAGTGCAGGCTTTCAGCGCGTGCGACTGCTGCAGGTGTCCTACGGCGTCGGCGTCACGGTCAGCACCGCCGAGTCGCTGACTGTCCCGCCGGCCGGAAGCCGAGAAGTCAAGTACGCCAAGCCGATCGGATGAGCGAGAAGACTCGATGAGCGCTTGGACGAGAAGGAGGCGGCAGCAGTGATCGGTATTGCGGCATTGGCCGTCGGAATCGTGCTGGGCCTGGTGTTTCACCCCAGCGTGCCTGACGCGGTGCAGCCCTATCTGCCGATCGCCGTGGTGGCGGCGCTGGATGCGGTCTTCGGCGGCCTGCGCGCGTACCTAGACGGGATCTTCGATTCCAAGGTGTTCGTCGTCTCGTTCGTGTTCAACGTGTTGGTCGCAGCGCTGATCGTGTACCTGGGCGATCAACTGGGCGTCGGCACGCAGCTGTCCACCGCGATCATCGTGGTGCTGGGCATCCGCATTTTCGGCAACACCGCGGCACTGCGGCGCAAACTGTTCGGGGCATGAGGGCATGAGGGCATGAGGGCATGAGGTCATAAAGGCATGAGCGAGCACGAAGCCGAGCCGTCCCATCACGGGCGTCATGAGCTTCCCGTCGATGCGAAGCCGCCGCGAAGCCGACGTCTGACGGTGTTCGGGACGCTGGCTGTGCTGCTGTGTCTGGTCCTGGGCGTCGCCATCGCTACGCAGGTCCGCCAGACGGAGTCCGGTGACGCATTGGAATCCGCCCGGCCCGCGGATTTGGTGGTGCTGTTGGACTCGCTGCAACAGCGCGAGGCGACGCTGAACAAAGAGGTGTCTGACCTGCAGCGCACGCTGACCGCGTTGAGGGCGTCGGGCAACAGCGACCAGGCCGCCGTCGCGGACGCGCAAGACCGCCTCGCGGCGCTGTCGATCTTGGTGGGGACAGTGGCAGCGACGGGTCCTGGGGTAACGCTGACGATCGATGACCCGGTGAGCGGCGTGTCTCCCGAGACGATGATCGACGTCATCAACGAATTGCGGGCCGCCGGGGCGGAGGCCATGGAGATCCGCGGGGCGTCAGGCGGCGCGGCGGTGCGAGTGGGCGTCGACACCTGGGTGGGCGGCCGCGCGGGTGTCTTGTCGGTGGACGGGCAAACCCTGACCGCCCCGTATTCCGTTGTGGCCATTGGGGACCCGCCGACGTTGGCGGCTGCGGTGAACATTCCCGGTGGCGCCGTCGACAGCGTGGAGCGGGTGGGCGGCACCATGACGATGCAGCAGTCCGACCGCGTCGACGTGACCGCCTTGCGGCAACCGAAACCGCGCCAATACGCTCAGCCCGTCAAATGACCGCCGGCAAGCTGAGCCAACATAACCAGAGTTGAGGAGCCCCGTGAGCGAAGTCCCGCCTGACCTGCACTACACCGCCGAACACGAGTGGGTGCGCCGCACGGGCTCCGACACCGTACGGGTGGGAATCACCGACTTCGCGCAGTCGTCGCTGGGGGACGTGGTGTACGTCCAGCTGCCCGAGGTGGGTGCCACCGTGACGGCCGGTGAGCCCTTCGGCGAAGTGGAATCCACCAAGTCCGTGTCCGACCTGTATGCGCCGGTCTCGGCGAAAGTCGTTGCTGTGAACGGTGATTTGGAAGCCAATCCGCAGCTGGTGAATTCCGAGCCGTACGGTGGCGGCTGGCTGGTGGAGTTGCAGGCCGAATCCTCCGCGCTTGACGAAGGCGTCTCCGCGCTGCTTGACGCCGAAGGCTACCGCAACACGATCACCGAATGAGGCGACTTGTTAGGGTTCACGGACGGAATTGACCTCGCGGACACCCCCGCCTTGATACGAACAGGGCGGGCACAATAACCGAGGCCTCGGGGTACGGTTTGAGGAGCAGGGCGCAGGTCGGCTTGACGAAATCGCTGGAAACCGCGGCCACGAAAGCAGCCGCCAGAACAGCCAGGAGGAGCAGCGGGTGACCGACAAGGACTCGAATTCTGGGGCAGACCAGACGTCTGACGAAGTCACCGTGGAAACGACCTCCGTTTTTCGCGCGGACTTCCTCAACGAGCTGGACGCGCCCGCCAGCCCGGGTGCCGATACCGCGGTGGGCGGCGTCGAGGGCCTGCCCAGCGGGTCGGCACTGCTCGTCGTCAAGCGCGGACCCAATGCGGGCTCGCGCTTTCTGCTCGATCAGCCCGTGACGTCGGCGGGCCGGCATCCGGACAGCGACATCTTCCTCGACGACGTGACCGTGTCGCGCCGCCATGCCGAGTTTCGGCTGGAGAACGGCGAATTCCAGGTCGTGGACGTCGGCAGCCTCAATGGCACCTACGTCAACCGCGAACCGGTGGACTCAGCCGTGCTGGCCAACGGCGACGAAGTGCAGATCGGCAAGTTCCGCCTGGTGTTCCTGACGGGCCCGAAGGGCGACGACGGCGAAACCGGATCCGGGTAAACCCGTGAGCGCCCCCGAGACGCCCGCCCTGGCCGGCATGTCCATCGGAGCGGTGCTCGACCTGCTCCGGCCGGAGTTTCCTGACGTGACGATCTCGAAGATCCGGTTCCTGGAGGCGGAGGGGCTGGTCACCCCGCAGCGCAGCGCATCGGGATACCGCAGGTTCACTGCATACGACTGCGCGCGGCTGCGCTACATCCTGACCGCCCAGCGCGACCACTACCTTCCGCTGAAGGTGATCAAGGCACATCTGGATGCCCAACCCGACGGCGAGTTGCCGCAGTCGGCCGGGTTCGCCTTCGCCGCACCGCGATTGACGACGGTCGCCGGCACGCTGGACGGCGCGGCGGCCGACGGTGACGGCGCGGTCGAAGCGGCGCAGGTCCGGCTCAGCCGTGAAGACCTCCTCGAGCGGGCCGGCGTCGACGACGCCCTGCTGACCGCGCTGACCAAAGCCGGGGTGGTGATCGCGGGTCCCGCCGGATTCTTCGACGAGGACGACGTGGTGATCCTGCGGTGCGCGGCTGCGCTGAGCGAGTTCGGTGTCGAGCCCAGGCACTTGCGGGCGTTCCGCTCGGCTGCCGACCGGCAGTCCGACCTCATCGCGCAGATCGCCGGACCGGTGGGCAAGGGCGGCAAGACCGGCGCGCGCGACCGGGCCGACGACTTGGCCCGTGAGGTTGCCGCGCTGGCGATCACGTTGCACACGGCGTTGGTGAAGTCGGCTGTGCGCGACGTTCTCGACCGCTGAGGATTAGACTGGCGGCGAAGTCTTTCAACTGGCTTCGTCACATGCGGAGGGCAGGCGCATATGGGTGAGGTTCGGGTCGTCGGCATACGCGTTGAGCAGCCGCAGAACCAGCCGGTCTTGTTGCTGAGAGAGGCCAACGGCGATCGCTACCTGCCTATTTGGATCGGTCAGTCCGAGGCGGCGGCGATCGCGCTGGAACAGCAGGGCGTCGAGCCGGCGCGTCCGCTGACCCACGACCTGATCCGAGATGTCATTGCCGCGCTTGGCCATTCGCTCAAAGAGGTGCGCATCGTCGACTTGCAGGAGGGCACCTTCTACGCCGACCTGATCTTCGACCGCAACATCAAGGTGTCGGCGCGGCCGTCGGACTCGGTGGCGATCGCGCTGCGCGTGGGCGCGCCGATCTACGTGGAGGAGGCGGTGCTCGCGGAGGCGGGCCTGCTGATTCCCGATGAGAACGACGAGGAGTCCTCGGGCGCCGTGCGGGAAGAAGAGGTCGAGAAGTTCAAGGAGTTCCTCGACAGCGTCTCACCGGATGACTTCAAGGCGACCTGAGCGCGGAGCTGATCACGGAAGCGTCTCAACTTGTCCGAGCCGCTCCGACACGCGGGTGGCGGTCACATTGACCGGTCCTTTCAGCCGCCATAATTTTGGCGGTAACGGCAGGCGCAGCGGCCCGCCCGACGCGTATGCTCGAGCAACTCGAGCCGTAACGCGAACGATGGCCAGTCGATAGCCAACGCGACAGGCGGGAGGTAGGACAGTGGATGACCATCCACGTCAAGAGCAGCTGGACCTGAAAGCAAGTGACAGCGCGTCCAGCGAGCCGGTGCAGCCCGGTCTGTTCCCGGATGATTCGATTCCCGACGAGCTCGTCGGCTACCGCGGCCCCAGCGCATGCCAGATCGCCGGCATCACCTACCGCCAGCTCGACTATTGGGCGCGGACCTCGTTGGTGGTGCCGTCGATTCGCAGTGCTGCCGGTTCCGGCAGCCAGCGGCTGTACTCGTTCAAAGACATTCTCGTGCTGAAGATCGTCAAGCGGCTGCTGGACACCGGCATCTCGCTGCAGAACATCCGCGTCGCGGTCGACCACCTGCGTCGGCGCGGCGTGCAGGACCTGGCCAACATCACGCTGTTCTCCGACGGCACCACGGTGTACGAATGCACGTCGGCCGAAGAGGTGGTGGACCTGCTGCAGGGCGGCCAAGGAGTGTTCGGCATCGCGGTCAGCGGCGCGATGCGTGAACTCACCGGCGCGATCGCCGACTTCCCGGGCGAGCGCGCCGACGGCGGTGAGTCGATCGCCACGCCCGAAGACGAATTGGCCACCCGGCGCAAGCACCGCGACCGCAAGATCGGCTGACAGTCCCGCGCCAGCGTGCGCGGTTGTCCACATTTCCCGGCGTGTCGATGCGCAGACGCGCACGCTCGCGGTAGGTGGGTAGACTGGCACCCGCATCGCCCGGAAGCGGGAGAGTTTCGTGGCCGCCAGTCACGAACGCCGAAGGAGCAATACCTCTCCGTCAACCTCTCAGGCCCCCGGACCGCGACGGGACACGATGCCTCTGGAAAGCGGTGATGACGGGCGTCATCACCCGCCGATGGGGAAAGGCGCAGGCCGAATCTCTCAGGCGCCCGGTTACCGGGTCGAAGACAGAGGGAGAGGGCACCAGTCGTCTATCGTCAGGAGCCCGCCCGTGTCCACCAGTTTCGCCGACCGCCACATCGGCCCAAACCCCGACGACATCGCGACAATGCTGAGCGTCATCGGTGTGAACTCTCTCGAGGAGCTGGCAGAAAAGGCCATTCCCACCGCGATCTTCGATGGTCTCGACGGCGAAGCGGCGCCCGGCCTGCAGATCTTGCCGCCTCCGGCCACCGAGGAGGAGGCGCTGGCGGAGCTGCGCCGTCTCGCCGACGCCAACACCGTCGCGGTCTCAATGATCGGGCAGGGCTATTTCGACACGCTGACCCCAGCGGTGTTGCGCCGCAACCTCATTGAGAACCCGGCCTGGTACACGGCTTATACGCCGTACCAGCCGGAGATCAGCCAGGGCCGGCTGGAGGCGCTGCTGAATTTTCAGACGATGATCGCCGACCTGACCGGCTTGGAGATCGCCAACGCGTCGATGCTCGACGAAGGTACGGCCGCCGCCGAGGCGATGACGCTGATGCACCGCGCGACGCGCGGCAGCTCGCATCGACTGGCCGTGGACGTCGACATCTATCGCCAGACCGCCGCTGTGCTGGCCACCCGCGCAACGCCGCTGGGCATCGAAATCGTCACGGCCGACTTGACGGACGGCCTTCCCGACGGCGAGTTCTTCGGCGTGATCGCGCAGCTTCCCGGCGCCAGCGGCGCGGTGGTCGACTGGACTGACCTGGTGGCGCAGGCCCACGAGCGCGGCGCGATGGTGGCGGTCGGTGCCGATCTGCTGGCGCTGACGCTCGTCACCCCGCCGGGGGAGATCGGCGCCGACGTGGCGTTCGGTAGCGCCCAAAGGTTCGGCGTGCCAATGGGTTTCGGCGGCCCGCACGCCGGATACCTTGCCGTGCACAGCAAGCACGCGCGCCAGCTGCCGGGCCGGCTGGTCGGGGTGTCGCTGGACGCCGACGGCGCGCCTGCATACCGCCTGTCGCTGCAGACCCGCGAACAGCACATCCGCCGCGACAGGGCGACCAGCAACATCTGCACGGCTCAGGTGCTGCTGGCGGTGCTGGCCGCCATGTATGCCAGTTACCACGGCGCCGACGGGCTCACTGCGATCGCCCGCCGCGTCCACGGGCACGCGCGCCGGCTGGCCGGTGGACTCGCAGCTGCGGGCGTGGAGGTGGTGCACCGCTCGTTCTTCGACACCGTGCTGGCCCGCGTGCCAGGCCGCGCCGCCGAGATCCGTGATGCGGCGAAAGCCAGGGGCATCAACATCTGGGTGGTCGACGACGACCACGTTTCTGTGTCGTGCGACGAGGCGACCACCGACAGCCACGTCGATCAGGTGCTCGCCGCATTCGGGGCCGAGCCGGTCGACGAGTCGTTCGCCGGAACCGAAATCGCTTCGCGTACAAGCGAATTCCTGACTCACCCGGCGTTCACCCGCTACCGCACCGAAACCGAGATGATGCGTTACCTGCGGACACTGGCGGACAAGGACATTGCGTTGGACCGCAGCATGATTCCGCTGGGATCGTGCACGATGAAGCTCAATGCCGCGGCCGAGATGGAACCGATCACGTGGCCTGAGTTCGCCCGTCAGCACCCGTTCGCGCCGGCGTCGGATACCCCGGGCCTGCGGCGGCTGATCGCTGACCTGGAGAGCTGGCTGGCGCAGATGACCGGTTACGACGCGGTGTCGCTGCAGCCCAACGCGGGCTCGCAGGGCGAGTACGCCGGACTGCTCGCCATCCACGCCTACCACGCCGCGCGCGGCGAGCCGCACCGCGACGTGTGCCTGATCCCGTCCAGCGCGCACGGCACCAACGCCGCGTCGGCCGCGCTGGCGGGTATGCGGGTGGCGGTGGTCGCGTGCCGCCCGAACGGGGATGTGGACCTCGACGATCTGCGGGCCAAGGTGGCCGAGCACGCGAATGACCTTGCGGCACTGATGATCACCTATCCATCGACGCACGGGGTCTACGAGCACGACATCGCGGAGATCTGCGCCGCGGTGCACGACGCAGGTGGGCAGGTCTACGTCGACGGCGCGAACCTCAACGCACTGGTGGGCCTGGCCCGTCCGGGCCGGTTCGGCGGCGACGTCAGCCATCTCAACCTGCACAAGACGTTCTGCATCCCGCACGGCGGCGGTGGTCCTGGTGTGGGCCCCGTCGCGGTGCGCGAGCACCTGCGGCCGTATCTGCCCGGGCACCCGCTCGCCGACGAGATGTCGGACGCGCCGCCGGTGTCGTCGGCGCCCTACGGCTCGGCGTCGATCCTGCCGATCACATGGGCCTACATCCGCATGATGGGCGCGCCGGGCCTGCGCGCGGCGTCGCTGACGGCGATTGCGTCGGCCAACTACATCGCACGCCGGCTCGACGAGTACTACCCGGTGCTGTACACCGGCGAGAACGGCATGGTGGCCCACGAGTGCATCCTGGATCTGCGTGGCATCACCAAGGCCACCGGCGTCACTGTCGACGATGTAGCAAAGCGCTTGGCGGACTATGGTTTTCATGCGCCGACCATGAGCTTCCCGGTAGCCGGCACGCTGATGGTCGAGCCCACGGAAAGCGAAAGCCTGGCCGAGGTCGACGCATTCTGCGACGCGATGATCGCGATCCGCGCAGAGATCGACAAGGTGGGGGCGGGGGAGTGGCCCGCAGAGGACAACCCGCTGCGCGCCGCACCGCACACCGCGGCCTGCTTGATGGTGGACAAGTGGGAGCATCCGTACACCCGCGAGCAGGCTGCGTATCCGCTGGGCAAGGGGTTCCGGCCGAAAGTGTGGCCGCCGGTGCGCCGCATCGACGGGGCGTACGGGGACCGCAATCTGGTGTGCTCCTGCCCGCCGGTGGAGGCGTTCGCCTGAAACATCGCCGAGTGTGGAGTTGATCCACGCGCTGCGGTGAAAAGCGTGGAATAAGTCAGTTCGGGGGCTAGTGTCCCGAAGGTGCTTCCACCAAGCGTGGCCGAGTGGCGCGACGGCGGGCGCTTCATCCAGACGAGCGCAGGCCAGGTGTTCGTCCGCTCTCAGGCGGGCGCCGGCCCGACCATCCTGCTGTTGCACGGCTTTCCGTCCAGCTCCTATGACTTCCGCCAAGTCGTTCCGCACCTGGCCGGCCGGGCGTGGCTGACGCTGGACTTTCTGGGCTTCGGCCTGTCGGACAAGCCCAGGCCGCACCACTACAGCCTGCTCGAGCAAGCCGATCTGGTGCAGGCGGTTGTCGACGAGGTCACCGACGGGCCGGTCGTGGTGCTCGCCCACGACATGGGTACCTCGGTGACCACCGAGCTGCTCGCACGAGATCTTCACGGCCGCTTGCCTTTTGAGCTGCAACGCGCGGTGCTTTCCAACGGCAGCGTGATTCTGGCGCGGGCCAGCCTGCGGCCGAGTCAGAAGATCCTGCGCAGCCGGCTGGGACCGGCGTTCGCGCGACTGGTCAACCGCCGGGGCTTCACCCGTGGGTTCGGCAGGCTGTTCAGCGACGACCATCCGTTGTCGGCGCAAGAGGCCGCGGCGCAGTGGGCGTTGTTGTCGCACAACGACGGTCACCGCATTGCCCATCTGTTGATTTCCTATCTCGACGAGCGTGTGCGGTACGCGCAGCGCTGGCACGGGGCGGTGCGCGACTGGCCGAAACCGCTGGGGTTCCTCTGGGCATTGCGGGATCCCGTCGCCACGACGAACGTGCTCGACGGGCTTCGCGAGCTGCGGCCGACCGCGCCGGTGATCGAGCTGCCGCGGTTGGGCCACTATCCGCAGCTCGAAGATCCCGAGGCGTTCGCAGCCGGGGCGCTCAAGCTGCTCACCGACGCATGAGGCTCAGCCGAACACGTCGTTGAGCGTCACCGTCTGCAGGTTGCGGCTGGCGATGATGTCGAGCAGTTGCGGATAGGTGTGCGTGACCGGCGGTAGGTTGGCGTGGCCGAGCACGATCTGCTGGCCGGTGAACGCCTGCTTGGCGTAGTTGATCAGCTGCTGCTCGTTGACCACTCTGGAGTCGCCGATCGTCGTACTCCACAACGTGATCGTCGGGTAGCCCAGATCGGCCGCGATCTTGTCGGTCGCCGCGTTGTGCACACCGTAAGGCGGCCGGAAGTACGGGGTGCCATCGACGCCGTAGGCGTTTTGCAGGAAGTCCTTGTTCCGCTGGATCTGGTCGATGAGCGCGCCCGGACTGATCCGCGTGACGTAGGGATGCGACCAGGTGTGGTTGCCCAGCTGGATTTGGCCGGAGTCGACCATCGGCCGCAACTGCGGCGCGTTGACCGACCATGAGGCGTTGGCGCCGTTGACGAAGAACGTCATCCGGGTGCCGCTGTCGCGGCAGAACTGGGCGAACGCCGACACCACAGCGATGCTGGCACCGTCGTCGATGGTGAGCGCCAACAGGTTTCCGTCACCCGGCAACCGGGTGAGCACGCCATCGGGCGGCGGTATGCGCCCGGTGGGCGCGGCGTGGGCTGGCGCCGGCCGGGTCGTCGCCGCCAACACTCCGACCGCAATGGCTTTCAGCAATGTGCGTCGATCGACGCTCGGCACATTCTCACGGTAACGATCCATCGGCACGCCTGGGGCCCGTTCACCTGTCAGTGCACTGTGAGTGCGGCCGACATCGCGGGCCGCCGAAGCTCGTCGGGAAAATCTTCGCCTCGACGGGGTACAGGCATAGGATCGAGCACACCAGCATCCGATGACAAGGGATGTCCATGACCGCAGAAGCGACCGCCCTGCCACGACTGCAGCCACGTCGACCCTTCCCGGCCAGGCTGGGGCCCAAGGGAAACTTGGTCTACAAGCTGATCACCACCACCGACCACAAGCTGATCGGCATCATGTACATGGTCGCCTGCTTCGTGTTCTTCTTCATCGGCGGGCTGATGGCGTTGCTGATCCGCGCCGAGCTGGCCGTACCCGGGCTGCAATTCCTGTCCAACGAGCAGTACAACCAGCTGTTCACCATGCACGGCACCGCGATGCTGCTCTTCTACGCCACCCCGATCGTGTTCGGGTTCGCCAACATCGTGCTGCCGTTGCAGATCGGCGCACCCGACGTCGCGTTCCCGCGGCTCAACGCACTGTCCTTCTGGCTGTTCGTGTTCGGCGCGATGATCGCGCTGAGCGGGTTCATCACGCCAGGTGGCGCGGCGGATTTCGGCTGGACGGCCTACAGTCCGCTGACTGACGCTATTCACAGCCCCGGCGCGGGCGGCGATCTGTGGATTCTGGGTCTGGCCGTCGGCGGCCTGGGCACCATCCTGGGCGGCGTCAACATGATCACCACGATCGTCTGCATGCGTGCCCCGGGCATGACGATGTTCCGGATGCCGATCTTCACCTGGAACATCTTGGTGACCAGCATCCTTGTGCTGCTGGTCTTTCCGCTGTTGACGGCCGCGCTGTTCGGGCTGGCGGCCGATCGGCATCTCGGCGCGCACATCTACGACCCGGCCAACGGCGGTGCGATCCTGTGGCAGCACCTGTTCTGGTTCTTCGGCCACCCCGAGGTGTACATCATCGCGCTGCCGTTCTTCGGGATCATCACCGAAGTGATCCCGGTGTTCAGCCGCAAGCCGCTGTTCGGCTATACCACGCTGGTGTACGCCACGTTCAGCATCGCCGCGTTGTCGATGGCAGTCTGGGCGCACCATATGTTCGCCACCGGCGCGGTGCTGCTGCCGTTCTTCTCCTTCATGACGTTCTTGATCGCGGTGCCCACCGGCATCAAGTTCTTCAACTGGATCGGCACGATGTGGAAGGGACAGCTGACCTTCGAGACGCCCATGCTGTTCGCCGTCGGGTTCGTGGTGACGTTTTTGCTCGGTGGGCTGTCAGGGGTGCTGCTGGCCAGCCCGCCGCTGGACTTCCACGTCACCGACAGCTACTTCGTCGTCGCACACTTCCACTACGTGCTGTTCGGCACCATCGTGTTCGCGACGTTCGCCGGTGTGTACTTCTGGTTCCCGAAGATGACCGGCCGGCTGCTCAACGAGCGGCTGGGCAAGCTGCACTTCTGGACCACGTTCATCGGTTTCCACACCACGTTTCTGGTGCAGCACTGGGTGGGCAACCAGGGGATGCCGCGCCGCTATGCCGACTACCTGCCCAGCGACGGCTTCGAAACGCTGAACATCGTGTCGACCATCGGCGCTTTCATTCTGGGCATCTCGATGATCACGTTCACCTGGAACGTGTTCCGCAGCTGGCGCTACGGCGAGCCGGTGACCGTCGACGATCCCTGGGGCTACGGCAACTCACTGGAGTGGGCCACCAGCTGCCCGCCGCCGCGGCACAACTTCTACGAGCTGCCCCGGATCCGTTCGGAGCGGCCGGCATTCGAGCTGCACTACCCGTGGATGGTCGAGCGCATGCGCGCCGAATCCCACATCGGCGGCCATCGCGAGAAGAAACTCGAGACCGACGCGCCGACACCGTTGCGCACCGCGCCGGACCGCGACTGACCTCAGCCCATCATCGTCGACACCGCGGCCGTGAGGTCCGGGCTGTCTGACGTGGGTAGGTTCCGGTAAGTGCCGCCCGTGGCCTGGGCAACCGATTCCCATGTGCTGCGGTCGGAGTCGGCACCGAAATCGATGACGTTGACGGCCACCGGACGGGCCGGATCGAACGTCTTACGGATGTAGTCCTGCAGACCGGCGCCGTCCAGAGACTGGTCGGTGTGCGGACCGGCGGTGATCACCAGCACGGAGTTCTTCGCGTTGGGCCGGAAGTTCGCCAGCGCGCCGTCGTAAATCATCCGCAGCGTGGTGAACGACACGGCACCGCCGTTCGACGAGTACTGCCGGTCCAGCGCCGCCGTCAGCGCGGCCGAGCGCGGCTGCCCGTTCACGTCGTCGGACAGGGGACCGGTCGGCACTTCGCTGCGGCCCTCGACCCCATCGAACGTCCACAGCCCGACCGCCGCGGTGGGAGACAGCGCTTGCAGCTTGTTCTTCAGCGCCGCAACAACATTCGCCAGTCGGCTCTGGCCGCCCTCTTGTTCGGGCATCGACTGGTCGAGCATGATCGTGACCGCGCCTCCGGACGAGGGCGTGGTGACCGCGTCGGCCAATGTGACCCGCGCCGATTCGTCGCCGACCGACAGCGTTGCCGACAGCGGCGAGAAGCTGGTGACGTCGCTCTTGGGCAGCGCCTGATCTCCGGCACGGAATCCGGCTTTGGCCAATTCGGCTTGCTGCTCCGGCTTTTGGAGGAACTTCTTGAACTCGCTGGCCGCGGTGACCTGTTCCTCGGACAGCCAGTTGCCGGCCAGCGACGCCATCGGGTAGTCGGCCACCGCGGCGGGTCCCGGCGGCAGCCAGGAGCTGACGACGTCCTTGGCCTCAGGCATCTTCGCCGACCGTTGATACAGCTGCTGTTCGGTCATCACCACCGCATGCACCGGTGCCGCGGCCGGGTCGCCCTTGGCGGTCAGCGCGTCGAGTGCGGTCGAAAGCTTCGAGTCGGCCAGTTTGGGCTGTCCGGCGAGCAACGCATTGATTGCGCCCACACCGGCGGTGGCCGGGGCGTTGGGCGGAGCGGACGCAGCCGCAACCGCCTCGGCGGCCAGGTAGGTGGCGTCGCTGTTGCCCGTGGTGGGCAGCGCCAGCCGCAGCGAGCCCCAGCCCGGCATGTTCAGCGCATCCAACGACACCGGGTTG
Organism: Mycobacterium sp. NGS39; assembly: GCF_059812765.1. Lineage (NCBI taxonomy): Bacteria > Bacillati > Actinomycetota > Actinomycetes > Mycobacteriales > Mycobacteriaceae > Mycobacterium > Mycobacterium sp. NGS39. The sequence goes on from NZ_JCALDH010000004.1 coordinate 117,420, forward strand.
GTCTGCAGGCCGGGCAGCGAGCCCCAATTCTGTTCGGCCAGCGCGGTTTTCAGCTGCGGTCTGATGGCCAGCACCACCGGCGTCTTGACAAGTGACCGGCTGTCGGTGATGACGTTCGATCCGCCCGCCGCTTGCAGTCTTGCGGTCGCAATCGAGCTCGCCGGAATCCACAGCGCCGGCCGCTGTCCCAGCTCGCCGGGCCAGGTGCCGGCGAAACCGTCGACCACGGCGCTGGAGTCGGCCGCTTTGACACCAAGCTTCACGCAGCGGTCGCCGATCGGATCGGCGGACTTGTTGTACCGGTCGGCCAGCGTGGTGATCTGCTCGGCGATCGACGGGTCGGCGATGACGGCGACGGGCACGTCGGCACCGTGGCAGCTGGTCGCCGCGGTGTCCGAGCGGTCGGAGAGCGTGTCACCCAAAAACCGCCACATGATGATCGCGCCGACTACCACCACGACCGCAACCAACGCCACGATCACGCCGATGCTCACACCGCGACGCCTGCGGTCTGTGCTGCGGTGGCCGCCCTGCCAGGTGCCGCGGGCGAAGCGGCCGCTGGGCGTCTCATCGGACGGCCCGGCCGCCGCGTCCGGCGCCGAGTCGCGGCCGTCGAATTCTTCGGTCGGGCCGTGGGCAGGAAGCGACGCCGACGACGGCTCGGGCGGCGGCGTGGCGCGGAACGGTTCTCTGGGCGTCTCGTCCGGGCCGGGAATGCTGTGCTTGCCCATGCCCTCAGGCTCCGTTCAGTCTGGCTTTCGCCTCGCGACGGCGGCGATGCAAGATCGGCTCGGTATAGCCGTTGGGTTGCTCCGTTCCGGACAGAATCAGATCCTGGGCGGCCAGAAACGCGATGCTGTCGTCGAAATTCGGCGCCATCGGCCGGTACGCCGAATCGCCCTCGTTCTGCCGGTCGACGATCGCAGCCATCCGCTCGAGGCTGGCGCGCACGTCTTCGGCGGTGATCACCCCGTGCTTGAGCCAGTTGGCCAGCAGCTGACTCGAAATGCGAAGCGTGGCACGGTCTTCCATCAACGCGACGTTGTGGATGTCGGGCACCTTCGACGAGCCGATGCCCTGGTCGATCCAGCGCACCACATAACCCAGAATCGACTGGCAGTTGTTGTCGACCTCTTCGCGGATCTCGTCGGGCTCCCAGGCCAGCTCTTTGGCCAGCGGGATGGTCAGCAGCTGTTGCAGCGTTGTCCGCCGGCCCTTTGCGGCGAGCTCCTTTTGCACCTCGCCGACGTCGACCTGGTGGTAGTGCATCGCGTGCAGCGTGGCCGCGGTGGGCGAAGGCACCCATGCGGTGGTGGCGCCGGCCTTGGGTTGGCCGATCTTCTGCTCGACCATGTCGGCCATCAGCTCGGTCATAGTCCACATGCCCTTGCCGATCTGCGCGTGCCCGGGCAGTCCGCACTCGAGCCCGACGTCGACGTTGTTGTCCTCGTAGGCGAGGATCCACGGCTGGCTCTTCATGGTGCCCTTGCGCACCATCGGGCCGGCCTCCATCGACGTGTGGATCTCGTCGCCGGTGCGGTCCAGGAAGCCGGTGTTGATGAACACCACGCGGTCCGCCGCGGCGCGGATACACGCTTTGAGGTTGACGCTCGTGCGCCGTTCCTCGTCCATGATCCCGACCTTGATCGTGTTCTGCGGCAGGCCGAGCACATCCTCGACGCGGCTGAACAGCTCGACCGTGAACGCCACTTCGTCGGGACCGTGCATCTTTGGCTTGACGATGTAGATCGAGCCCGCGCGGCTGTTGACCATCGGGCCGTTGGCGTCGCTGGACCGCAGCCCGTGGATCGCGATGAGGCTGGTGAACAACGCATCCTGGATGCCCTCGTAGACCTCGGTCTCGGTGCCGTCGTCTTGGCTCACGGTGATCGCGTCGTTGGTCATCAGGTGGCCCACGTTGCGGACGAACAGCAGGCTGCGGCCGGGCAGGGTGAATTCGCTGCCGTCCGGCGCGGTGTATCGGCGGTCTTCGTGCAGAACCCGGGTGAACGTGTTGCCGTCCTTGGTGACCTCGGCAGCCAGGTCACCCTTGTTGAGTCCCAACCAATTTCGGTAGCCGCGGACCTTGTCGTCGGCGTCGACGGCCGCCACCGCGTCTTCGAAGTCCATGATCGTGGTGACCGCGGACTCGAGGACCACGTCTTTGACGCCGGCCTTGTCGGTCTTGCCGACAGGGGAGTCCGGGTCGATGAGGATGTTGATGTGCAGGCCGTGGTTGACCAGCAGCACCGAGTCCGGTGAAGTCGGGTCGCCCGTGTAACCGACGAACTGCTGCGGTTGCGCGAGCGTGGTTTCGCGGTCGCCGTCGAGTGTGACGATCAGGCGGCCGGCCGAATCGGCATCTTCGATGCGGAAGGCTGTCGCATCGGTGTAGGAGCCGTTGGCCAGCGGAACCGAGTCGTCGAGGAACTTGCGCGCGTACGCGATGACCTTGTCGCCGCGCACCGGGTTGTAACTGTCGCCTTGTTCCGCGCCGTCGTCCTCGGGGATGACGTCCGTGCCGTAGAGCGCGTCGTACAGCGATCCCCACCGGGCGTTGGCCGCGTTCAGCGCAAACCGGGCATTGAGAATGGGCACCACCAGCTGAGGGCCGGCCGTGGAGGTGATCTCCGCGTCGACGTTGGCGGTGGTGACGGTGAAGTCCTCGGGTTCGGGAAGCAGGTATCCGATGTCGACGAGGAACTGCTGGTACGCCTCCTGGTCGATCGGCTCGATGACCCGCTGGCGGTGCCACTTGTCGATCTGGGCCTGCAGTTCGTCGCGACGGGCCAGCAGCTCGGCGTTGCGCGGACCGAGATCGGTGATCACCTTGTCCACGCCGGCCCAGAAGGTGTCGGGATCGATGTCGGTGCCAGGCAACGCCTCGTCGTTGATGAAGTCGTACAACACCTTGGCCACTCGCAGGTTGCCGGTTGCCACCCGCTCCGTCATGCGTCCTCCCGTCGGTTGTGTCGGTACAGCTTACCCAGCGGTAACGTCGGCTTTTCCGGCACGGGCAGCACCGGCTCCAGGGATTTCGGTGCGCGAACCGATGCCCGGCGTCGTGTTGCGCGCCGAAATCACGGCGCTGACGCGGCGGCGAGCAAGGCGCGACACCGCTTCAGCACTGCGTGGCGCACAGTCGCTGCCCGCTGCGCGATCGCCACCTGCTGACGCACGTACTCCGCGCGGCCTGCGGGCGTCTCGATGCACACCGGCTCGTACCCCAGGCTGCGAAGGTCGTACGGACTGGCCCGCATGTCGAGCTCGCGTGCCGTGAAGGCCAGCTCGAACGCATCCATGAGGACGTCGGAGTCGACCAGCGGCAGCAGCTTGGCCGCCCACTTGTAGAGGTCCATCGCGGCGTGCAGACACCCCGGCTGCTCGGTGTCCACCTGCATTTCCCGCGTCAACTGCGCGCTGTTGCGGTCGCGCGCCGGCGCAGTGAAGAAGCGGAACGCGTCAAAGTGCGTGCAGCGCAACGGCATTGACTCGACCACCGCATCGGTGCCGCGATGCCCCAACCGCAGCGGTACCTGATGGCGAGGCCGCTCGGTGCGATACACCATCGCCCATTCGTGCAGCCCGAAGCAGCCCAGCTGCGCGGGCCGCGCGGCTGTGGCGTCCAGCAGTCCGACGACGAATTCGACGGTGCCGCGACGCCGCTGCAGCAGGGCTGGGTCGACGGTGACCACGTCACCGATCCGGCGATAGCCGGCCAGCCTCGTGTACGCCTCGGCCGCCTGGCCCGCCAGTCCCACGCCGAACCCGGGATGCCAGCGCGCGAGATGACCGGGCCGCAACGTGTAGTAGGTGAACAAGAAGTCGACGACGGGATGCGACGCACCGTCGCCGCGCCGTTGCAGGTAGGGCCCGACGAGCGCGTCGACCCGCTGCCGGTGCAGCTCGCGTCGCCGCGTCCAGTCGGCTTCGATAAGCGCGTCAGACACGGTGCGTGCCGTCACGGACAGTGCCGACGAGGTCCTCGACCAAATCCTCCAAGGCCACCATGCCGGTCACCGAACCGTCGGCGCCGACCACCAACGCCAGGTGGCTGTTGTTGCGGCGCATCCGCGACAGCGCGTCGGGCAGCGACATGCTCTCCGAAACTTCGGGCAGGGGCCGCACAGTCGAGCGGTCGACCACAGCGTCCGGGTCGTCGACAGCGGGCAGCACGTCCTTGATGTGCACGTATCCGACGAACCCGCCCGTGGCGTCGACGACCGGGAACCGCGAGTATCCCGTCTCGCCGAGCGCTCGCTGGATGGCTTCGACGGTCGGGCCGTCGCTGTCGGGGGCAATCTCGACAGTGTGGACCTCGCCGAGCGGGATCGCGATGTCGGACACGACCCGGTTGCGGATTTGAAGCGCGCGGGACAACCGCATGTGCTCCTCGGGGTCGAGCAGGCCCTCCGACCGCGACTCCGCGATCATCTCGGAGAGTTCGACGGCCGATACCGTGTTCTCGAGTTCGGTCTTGGGTTCGACCCGCATCGCGCGCAGCGTCACGTGCGCACACCAGTCGTAGAACGCGATCACCGGCCGGGTGGCCTGCACCCACCACAGATACGGCGGCACCAACAGCATCGCCGCCGACTCAGGACCGGCGATCGCGATGTTCTTGGGCACCATCTCGCCGAGCAGCACATGCAGCACAACGACGATCGTGATCGCGACCACGAACGACACCGAGTGCAGCACCGCGTCGGGCACGCCCACCAAGTCGAAGGGCTTCTCCAGCAGATGCGCGACGGCCGGTTCGCCGATGCGGCCCAACAGGATCGAGCACACCGTGATGCCCAACTGAGCCCCGGCCAGCATCATGGACAGGTTCTGTCCGGCCTGGATGACCGTCACCGCCGTGCGTTTGCCTTGCTCGGTGAGCGCCTCGAGTCGGTCGCGGCGCGCGGAGATCAGTGCGAACTCGGCACCCACGAAGAACGCGTTGGCCAACAGCAGCAGCACGGTCAGCACGACCCCGAGCACGTCGGCCATCAAAGCTCGTCTCGTTCGTCGCCGCGCCGGCCCAGCTTCACCAGCTCCAGCTGGTCGATGCGCCGGCCGTCCATCTTCGCCACAGTCGCGCGCCAGCGAATCGGGTCGTCCAGCGAGCCGTCGGGTTCGAACGCCTCGAGCTCCACCGACTCGCCGACCTCGGGGATGTGGCCGAGTTCGTGCATCACCAGGCCGCCGATGGTCTCGTATTCGCCCTCGTGTCCGCGGAATCCCGTCGCCGCTGCGACTTCGTCGATGCGCAGCAGCCCCGACACCCGCCAGCCGCGGCCGGACTGCTGCACGTCCAGCGTTTCTTCGTCGTGCTCGTCGCGAATGTCGCCGACGATCTCTTCGATGAGGTCTTCGACGGTCACCATTCCGGCGATGCCGCCGTACTCGTCGGCGACCAGCGCCGTCTGCAGCCCGTTGGCCCGGACTTGCGCCATCAGCGCATCGCCGTCGAGCGTCGAGGGCACCACCGATACCGGAAGCGCGACATCGGCCAGCCGGGTGCGGGCGTGCTGGTCGTGGGGGACCTCGAACACCTGCTTGACGTGCACCAGACCGATCGTCTCGTCGAGGTCGCCCTCGGTGACCGGGAAGCGGGAGAAGCCGGTCTGGGTGGCCTTGGCCACCAGATCGGCGATGGTGTCGGCGGCTTCCAGCGCCTCGATCTTGGATCGCGGCGTCATGAATTCCTCCGCGGTGCGCGCACCGAACTGCAGGGATCGGTCGACCAGCGTCGCCGTGGTCGGATCCAGCGAGCCACGCCGCGCGGAGTTGCGCACCAGCGACCCCAATTCCTGGGGAGAACGTGCGGATCGCAGTTCTTCGGCGGGCTCGATACCCATGCGGCGCAGGATCCAGTTCGCGGTGCCGTTGGTGAGGTGGATCAGCGGGGTGAACACCATCGAGAACATCACCTGTGGTCCGGCCACCATGCGCGCGGTCTGCAGCGGCCGCGCCACCGCGAGGTACTGCGCCACCAACTCGCCGAACACCATCGACACCGACGTGGCGATCAGCAGCGACAGCACCAGCGCGGTGCCGTCAGCCCAAGTGTCGGGCACCTTCGCCGCGGTCAGAAGCGGCCGGAGCAGCCGAGCGATCAACGGCTCGGCCAGGTAGCCGGTGATCAGCGTGGTGATGGAGATGCCGAGCTGAGCACCGGAAAGCTGAAATGACAACGTGCGGTGGGCCCGCTGCACCATCCGGTCGCGTGGACCGCCGGTGCGCGCGTTGGCGTCCACTGTGCTGCGTTCCAGAGACGTCAACGAAAATTCGGCACTGACGAATACCGCGGTGCCCAAAGTCAGCACCAGAAAGCCCAGCAGACTGAGCAGGATCACGACGACGTTCATCGCTTCCCCGAGACGAGCTGGCCGGACCGCATGCCCGGCTGGCTAGAGGACGGCTCGGCGTCGGACGGGTCCGGGACCGGTCGCTCAGCCCGGAAGGTTCCCTCCATACCAAGGGCCGCGACGGGTGCCTGCGGCACGGAACCCCTTTCCCCTCGGATCGCGAAGAAGCACCCATGGTATCGCGATGGCGTACATGGACTGGAGCGTTCATTGCTGCATCCGGGAGAGAGCGACTATCGCGGTCGCGCGCGTAGTTAGGTTAGCCTCTGCTATCTTACATTCCGTGACGGAGTCCCTCGCGGCCACGGTTGCGCCGGCGGACGTCGTCGCCGGACTGGCCGGCGCAGTGCCGGAGGCCCGAGGCGACGACTACCTGCTATACGAGAACGCCGGTCGCTGGACGCTGGCGATGGGCACCCAGACGCTTGTCGAACTCGACAGCGACGAGCTTCGCGTGGTGCGCGACGGCGTGGTGCACCGTCAGGCGTGGTCCGGGCGGCCCGCGGCGAAACTCGGGGAAGTGGTCGACCAACTGCTACTGGAGTCCGACGCCGCGTACGGGTGGATTGCTTTCGAGTTCGGCGCGTATCGCGCTGGGCTGCAACGACATTTGCCACCGAAAACGCCGTTGGCGCGGCTGTTCGTACCGAGCACGCGCGTCGTCGTCGCCGCTGACGGCACTGTCCTCGACGGGCCGGACGAGTGCGACGCGGTGCTGTCGCGGCTGCAGACCGTCGGTCCCCCGCCGATCGGGCCGACCCGCGCGGCCGATCTGCGCTCGGATCCCAGCCGCTACCGCGAACGCGTGGTGGCCGCCGTCGAGGAGATCCGCGCCGGCCGCTACCACAAGGTGATCCTGTCGCGCAGTGTCGTGGTGCCGTTTGCTCTAGACTTCCCGGCGACGTACCGGCTGGGCCGTCGCCACAACACCCCGGCTCGCTCATTCCTGTTGCGGCTGGGCGGTATTCGCGCGCTGGGCTACAGCCCCGAATTGGTCACCGCGGTGCGCCACGACGGCATCGTGGTCACCGAACCGCTGGCGGGCACCCGGGCGTTCGGCCGTGGCTCCGCACACGACATCGCCGCCCGCAACGACTTGGAGTACAACACCAAAGAGATTGTCGAGCATGCCATTTCAGTGCGCAGTTCGCTGCGTGAGATCGCCGAGGTCGCCGAACCGGGAAGCACGGTGGTGAGTGACTTCATGTCCGTGCGCGAACGCGGCAGCGTCCAGCATCTGGGTTCGACGGTGCGTGCGCGGCTGCACCGGTCGTGTGACCGCATGGACGCGCTCGAGGCGCTCTTCCCGGCAGTGACCGCGTCAGGCATTCCGAAGGCCGAGGGCATCGAATCGATCCTGCGCTTGGACGAGTCCCCGCGAGGCCTGTACTCGGGCGCTGTCGTGGCGTTGACTGCAGACGGCGGACTGGACGCCGCGTTGGTGTTGCGGGCCGCCTACGAACGCGACGGCCGCACCTGGCTACGGGCCGGTGCCGGGATCATCGCCGAGTCGTCGCCGGAACGCGAGTTCGAGGAAACCTGCGAAAAGTTGACCAGTCTCGCGCCCTATCTGGTCGCGCGCGCCTAGGCCGAAGCGCTCAATAGTGTTGCGAGCGCGCGCTTGTCGACCTTGCCTACCGCTGTCGTCGGCAGCTCAGCCATGGGCACCAGCATGTCCAGCCGCGCGTGGGTGGCTACACCTCGCTCGTCCAGGTAGGAGTTGAGGTCGGCCAGCGTCGTCGGCGTCCCACCGAAAACCACTGCTCCACAAACCTTTTCACCCAGGTAATCGTCGGGTAGCCCTACGGCGGCGACCGCCCAGACAGCCGGGTGCGTCAGCAGATGTGACTCGAGGTCGAGCGCAGAGATTGTTTCCCCAGCGCGCTGGATGACATCTTTGACCCGGCCGGTCACCTCCACGTAGCCGTTGGTGAAGCGACGCACCCGGTCGCCGGTGCGGTAGAAGCCGTCCGGGCTGAAGGCTCGCTCGTTGTCGCGTGGGGCGCGGAAGTAGCCGTTGAACGTGTACGGTCCGCGCACCAGCAGTTCGCCCTCCCCGCCGGGCCCGACGTCGTTGCCGGCCTCGTCGAGCACGCGCAGCTCGTCGTGCGCGGACAACGGGCGGCCTTGCGTGTGGTACACCACGTCGGCCGGATCGTCGAGCCGCGTGTAGCAGACCATGCCCTCGGCCATCCCGAACACCTGCTGCAGTCCAGGTGTCAACGCAGCCCCGACCGCGCGCGCGTCGTCGGCACCCAGCTTTGCCCCGCCAACCTGAAGCAGCCGAAGGCTTCTCGGCGGAGTCGGCTCCCACTCGCACGCCTGTGCCCACAGTTTGGCCAGCGCCGGCACCAGCGCGGTGACGGTGACCCGGTGCCGCTCAATCGTCGCGAACGCCGACTCCGGGCTCGGGTCGGTGCTGAAAACTACTGTCGCAGCGGCGCTTATCGCGCCGAGGATGCCGGGACACGCCAGCGGGAAATTGTGCCCTGCCGGCAGTGACACGAGGTAGACGTCATCCCGGGTGAGCCGACACAATGCCGCGCTCGCGGTGGCGTTGTAGAGGTAATCGTCGTGGGTGCGGGGGATGAGCTTCGGTGGGCCGGTGGTGCCGCCCGACACGAGCAGCAACGCCGGCGACTCCGGGTCGACGGTGACGGCCGGAGGCTCGTCGTCGTGAGCGACGAGTTCGGCCCACGGGGTGAAGGCGCCGGCCTCGCCGTCGACGACGACATGGTGCATCGCAGGATGTGCTGCGACCAGCTGCTCGGCCATCGAGCGGTAGTCGAAGCCGTTCACCTCGTCGGCGATCACCGCCGCGACCGCGCCGCTCACCTCGGCGAAGTGGCTGAGTTCGGCGAGCCGGTGGCCGGGCAGGCACATGACCGGGATGGCGCCGGTGCGCAGCAGAGCGAACAGCGCGACCGCGAAGCGGCACGAATTGGGCAGTTGGAGCAGTACACGCTGGTTCGGCGCGATCCCGAGCGACGCGAACCCGGCGGCTGCGCGGTCTGCCCGTGCGTCGAGTTCGGCATACGTGTAGCGCTCGACGGCATCCACCACAGCGGTCCGGTTCGGCCATCGTGTTGCGGCCACGCGCAACACGGAGTCGAGTGGGCGGCCGGTCCAGTAGCCCGCTGCGCGGTAAGAGGCCGCGCGCTCGGGCGGGAACGGGACGAAGCCGTCCACCACCTCCGGTGGTGCGTTTTCGGGGGGCTTGGCAGTGGTCACGGATGTTCGGAGTCTCCACGGTAGGCGTGTCCTGTTCGGTGAACGTACGGTAGCCTACGGCAAGTTAGGGCAGCCTCTGCTAACTATTCCTCGGAAGGTCGACTCCGACTTGACTACGACTCGTGTCACGCCGGAAGTGCTGCGGCACGTCGCACCAACCGACAGCCAGCGGAAAATGTGGTTCCTTTCCACCGCCGATGCCAGCGGCGCGGCGCTGACCGTCACCGCGTCCTACCGGCTCACCGGCGATCTCGATGCGACGCGGCTCAAGGACGCAGTCGCGGCGCTGAGCACACGTCACGAAATCCTGCGCACCACATACCTGGTCGACGATCTCGCCGGCCTGGCACTGGTGGTCCACCCGATCGGCGCACTGGCGCCGGCGTGGACGCATCACGATCTGACGCACTTGACCGGACAGAGCCAGCAATTGCGGCTCGATGTGTTGGCGCAACGGCAGTTCGGGATGCCGTTCGACCTGACCGTCGATTCGCCGCTGCGGCTCACACTGATCCGCATTAATGAGGCCGAACACATGCTGCTGGTAGTCGCCCACCGCATCGCCTGGGACGACGCGTCGTGGCCAGTATTCCTGACCGACTTGAGCGCGGCTTACGCCGACCCTCGCGGCTACTCGAACGCTCCGGCAGTGCCGTTGACGCAGCCGCAACTCGCAGCCGATTCCGGCGCCGACCTGACCTACTGGCGAAATGTACTGGCGAACCTGCCTGAGCCCCTTGAACTTCCAGGCCCGAATGGCGCGGCAGTCCCGCGCACCCGACGTTCCGGGGTCTGCATGCGACAGCTGTCCGGCGAGATCATGGTTGCGGTCGACCGCCTCGCGGCCGAGACTTGCACCACCCCCGACGCGGTCGCATGCGCTGCGCTCTGCGCGCTCATGACCCGATACACCCACGCCCACGATTTCCTGATGGCCGCGGCTGTCCCGGACCACACCGACCACACGCGTCAGGCGATAGGCTACTTCGCCGGCCCCGTCTTGCTGCGGGCAAAGATGCTGCCGCAACAAAGCTTTCGGGAGCTTGTGACATATCTCCGCGGCACCATGAGTGCGGCATATGCGCATCAGGGCGACGCGCTGGATCGGGTGGCGCGTGAGTTAACCGGGGATCCCCGCGGCGCCGACAGCTTGGCGCGGTTGAGCTTCGGGTGGCGTGATCACCCGCAGAGCACGCGCAGCGTTACGTTCGCAGACGGTGTGCGGTGCACGCGCACGGCGTTGCACGGTGAGCCAGGACGACTGCCACTCGAGATAATGGTCGAACGCGGATCCGGGGGCGCGCGGGTGGAGGCCCAATATTTGACGGAGGTGCTTGACCGCCCACTGGTCGGCCAATTGCTGAGGCATTTGGAACGACTGTTGAGAAGTGCTGTGCGTCAACCTGATACGCCGTTGTGGGCACTGGATTTCCTGGGCCGCGATGCCGTGTGGCTGCACGAGGTGTCCCGCGGGGTAAAGACTGACGTGGCGGCTGTCACCCTCGCCGATGCCGTGCAGCGTCAAGTCCGAGCCACCCCGAACGCGGTCGCGCTGACCTACGACGGCCGGCACCTCACCTACCGCGACATCAATGAACAGGCAAACCGGCTGGCGCACTGGCTGATCGCACGGGGGATCGGTGCCGAAGATGTGGTGGCGGTGGTCATGGAGCGCTCGCCTCAACTCGTGGCCAGCGCGTTGGCGATCGCGAAAGCGGGCGCAGCGTACCTGCCGGTCGACCCGGCCTATCCGGCCGACCGGATCGACTTCATCCTCGCCGACGCGGCACCTGAACTCGTGCTGCGCGAACCTCTTCACGAAGTCGCCCGATCGCTCGACAGCTATCCGGCCAGCGATCCGACCGATGCCGACCGGGTGAGCCCGCTGCGGCCAGACAACCTCGCTTACGTGGTCTATACCTCAGGTTCCACCGGCACACCGAAAGGGGTGGCCGTCACACACGCCTCGGTGGCGCAGTACTTCGCCTGGTTCAGCGGCGTATGTCACGCCGACGGCGCCGAGACAGTGCTGCAGGTGACCTCGAGCAGCTTCGACTTTTCCATCGAGGAGATCTTTGGAACGTTGAGTCGCGGTGCGCGCCTGGTGATTCCGAGTCGGGACGTGTTGCGCGACGTCGGCTATCTGACCGACTTGCTGAAGCGCGAGCGGATCACGTCCATGCACCTGGTGCCGTCGATGCTGGGGCTGTTCCTGTCGCTACCCGGCAGCTCGCAGTGGCGGACGCTGCGGCGTATCCCGATTGGTGGCGAACCGCTGCCGGGAGATCTTGCCGACAAGTTCCACGCCACGTTCGACGCGCCGCTGCACAACTTCTACGGCCCGACCGAGGCCACGATCGCGTCGACGACCTATCACGCGGTGGGCAAGCAGGGCAATCGCGTCGTGCCGATCGGCACGCCGAAGATCAACACCACCGTGCATTTGCTCGATTGCATGCTGCAGCCCGTACCGGTCGGCGCGATCGGCGAAATCTACATAGGCGGAGACTGTTTGGCTCGGGGTTACCTCGGTCGGCCGGTACTGACCGCAGAGCGGTTCGTCGCCGACCCCTACCGGGCGGGCGGCCGGTTGTACCGCACTGGCGACGTGGCCCGACGTAACGCCGGCGGCGACCTCGAGTTCATCGGGCGCGCAGACGAACAGGTCAAGGTGCGCGGATTGCGCGTCGAACTCGGTCAGGTGGCCTCCGCCGTCTCCGTCGATCCCAGCGTCGGCCAATGCGTCGTCGTCGTCCGCGAATTGGCCGGCCTCGGCCGCGCACTGGTGGCCTATGTGACGCCGTCGGCCGGCTGCGACGCGGTCGAGGTGGACCGGGCGCGGGCCCGGGTCAGCGCGGTATTGCCGGACTACATGACGCCGTCGGCGTACGTGGTGCTCGACGAAATACCCATCACCACCCACGGCAAGATCGATCGGGCCGCGCTGCCCGAACCTCCGGCGCACAACCGATGACCGGCACGATCGCGATCGTGGGCGCCGGCGCCAAGGCCGTGGCGGTTGCGGCGAAGGCGGCAGTGCTGCGCGAGATGGGCCTACCGGCGCCCGACGTATTCGCGGTCGAACGCCGGGGCGTTGCGGCCAACTGGCAGGCCGCGGGCGGCTGGACAGACGGCAGGCAGCGATTGGGCACCAGCCCCGAAAAGGACGTCGGCTTTCCTTACCGGTCGACGCTCGCACCGGGCCGCAACGCCGAGCTCGACACGCGGATGCTGCGGCACAGTTGGCAGGCGTATCTGGTCAGCACGGGCGAATTCGCGGGTTGGGTCGACCGCGGTCGGCCGTCGCCGCCGCACGCGACATGGGCGAGATACCTGCGCTGGGTCGCCGAGGCAGCAGGCTTGAAAGTCGTTGACGGGGAAGTGGTCGAGGTCTCGGTCGACGGGTCGCAATGGGTAGTGCACACCCGCGATTGGCGCCTTCCCGCGGACGCGATCATGATGACCGGCCCGGGTCAGCCCGCCCGCTCGATCCTGCCGGGCCATCCGAAAGTGTGGTCGATAGCCCAGTTCTGGCAGCGCGTCGCGGGCACGGAACGCATCGGCGCCGCGCGGGTAGCTGTGATCGGCGGCGGCGAGTCCGCCGCATCGATCCTCAACGAGCTGTTCCACCACCGGTTTTCGGCCATCACCGTGATATCGCCCCAGGCAACGCTGTTCACCCGCGGCGAGGGCTTCTTCGAGAACTCTTTGTACTCCGATCCGACCGAGTGGCACAGCCTGTCGCTCGGCGAGCGGCGAGACGCCATAGCCCGCACCGACCGCGGAGTGTTCTCTGCCCGCGTGCAGGAGTCGCTGCTCGCCGACGAGAGGATTCGGCACTTGCGCGGACGCGTCGCACACGCCGTCGAGCGGGACGGGCAGATCCGGCTCACCCTGCACACCGACGGTCCACACGGCAGCGGCACCATCGGTGAACGGCTGGAGACAGTGCACGGGTTCGATCTCGTGATCGACGGATCCGGCGCTGACCCGCTGTGGTTCATGGCCCTGCTGCGCCAAGACGCCCTGGACCTATTGGAGCTGAGTCTCTGCGGCCCCGTCACCCGCGAGCGGCTGGAGGAATCCATCGGCCACGATTTGGCCGTCACCGGTGTGACGCCGAAGCTGTTCCTGCCCAATCTGTCCGCCCTCAACCAGGGTCCCGGGTTTCCCAACCTGAGCTGTCTGGGGCGGATGTCGGATCGTGTGCTGGGCGCCGACCTCGGTGGGACCGCTCGAGCATCTACCGGCGCGGCGCAGTGTCAGCGCATCTGACGCGACAGGTCACGGCACACGCGCTGTCAGCGCAGCGAGCATGTCGGCGGTGGAGGCCCCGCCGAGCAAATCCGCGACCGGCAGCTCATAGTCGAACTCGTTCTTGACACGGCGGTGAAACTCCAACGCCTGCAACGAGTCCAGGCCGATCGCCACCATCGGTACCGAGGTGTCGATTGCATCGGGGCCCTCGACACCGATGACGTCGGCAAGCAGCTTGACGAACCGGTGTGGAACATCCGCTGCGGGCTCCGCCGGCTCGGACTGGACGGCGGGGAATGCCAGCTGTGAGAGCAACGGGCCGTAGCCGTAGGCATCCAGCACCGGCCGCGCGGTGTCGAGGTCGAACGCCACGACGAGCGCGTTGCCGCGCACTCCGCACATGCCCAGCGCCAGCGCGTCGGCCGGCGCCATCGGCAGCACACCGGTAGCAGCCAGCCTCGCCTTGCTGGTGGCATCGAGGTCGAAATGCACGGTCCAGGGGCCCCATTCCACCGAGACGCAGTCGGCGCCGTCGGCGCGTAACCGGTGCGCCAGCGCATCGAGCATCCGATTGGCCGCCGCGTACACGACCTGGCCCCGGCCGCCGACGTTCGCTGCTATCGACGAGCACAACACGATCCGGCAGCGGTCGGTGCGGGGATACGCGCCGAGAACGCGCCAGATGCCAAGCACCTTGGCCCGCAACGACTTGTCCACGTTCGCCGCGGTCACGTCGGCCAGTTCCAAATGCGAATAGTCCAGTGCAGCATGGATTATCAGGTCTGCCGGTGTGTTGCGATGCGCGTCGGCCAGTTCTGCCACCGCTGTCTGATCGCCGACGTCGCACTTGACTACCTCAATGTCCGACGTGGTCGCGGACCGGATCTGCGCCAGGCGCGCCGCGACGTCGGCGTTGCCGCCCGATCTGCTCACCAGCGTGATCCGCTGTGCGCCCCCCTTTGCGAAGTGCTCGCAGAACTCCAGCCCGAGATTGCCGGTGCCGCCGAGAATCAGCACATGATCCGGGGTGTACGGCTGGCGAAGTGAGGTGTCACCCTCGACCAGCCGCTTGGCGTAGAGCCCGCCGCCGCGCAGTGCCAGCTCCGACTCGTCGCAGGTGTGCAACGCCGCAAGGATGGCGTGGGCAGCTTCCGGTTTCGCCGGAAGGTCGAGATGGCGGAATCGGACGCGGGGATGTTCGGCGCCGATGCTGCGGAAACCCGCGCTGGCCGCCGCGTGCACCAGATCCGGGGGCGGGTCGTCGTCGACCACGGCCTCGCCACCGACAGTGACCAGCCAGCATTCGGTGATGCTGCCGGTCAGTCGGGGCCACCACGGCCGGTCGGCGAAGAAGGTCGCGACTTCGGCGGCGGCCGCATCGACGTCCAGCGGCGGGGACGGTGGCAGCAACACCAAGATAGTGTCGAGATCGGTTGACACACCGGCATTTTCGCCGTCGAGCAGGCGGGCTGTGGCGCCGGTGTCGGGCGCGGCGGTACAGAGCGCCGCCGCAAGGTCATTGCATGCTCCGGTGTGGTCGACGATTCCGATGGCGCGAGGGGGCGCCAGGGACCGGTGAGAAAGCCGCACCCAGGTCTCGACGAGCAGCCGCGGACGCGCGCCCACCTCATGAGAGTCTCGGGCCGGTTGTGGCGAAGCGTAGCGAGCCGGGGCAGCCTCGTAGGGAAGCCAGAGCCGTGTCTCGTTCATCGGGGAGTTCGGGAAGTCCCGCAGCGGCAGTCGCACGCCGCCGTGGTCGCCGGTGCGCAGGCTCTCCCACCGATAGTCGAGGTCCTGTATTGCCAGTGAGGCCAGAATGCGGCTGAACTCTCCTAGATCGGTGGCCGTGCGTTCGGACGTACCCACCACGACGGCCTTGTCCGCATCGGGCGACGCGGCGAGGTTCTCGCGGATCGCCACCTGCAGCGTGGGGTGTTCGGCCAGTTCGACGAATGTATCGACGCCGCGTGCGAGCGCGGCAGCGATTGCTTTGTCGAACCGAACGGTATTGCGCAGGTTTAAAAACCAGTACTGCTCGACCGGCAGACCGCCACCGATGGGGCCGCCGAGGGTGGCACCGAGGCATTCGATGCCGGTCGGGAGGAACGCCGCGTTTCGCAGCCGGCCCCGGGTGGCCGCGCGGACTTTGTCGCCGATCTCGTGGATCAGCGCCGTGTGCGCTGGATAGTTGACCGGGATGACCCGCGCGAACGTGCCCCGCCCGGCGAAGGCGTCGACGATCGCGTTGACGGTGCCGCGCTCGCCTGAAATAGCGTGCAGGCCAGGGGCGTTGACTACTGACAACTGCGCCCAGCCAGGTTCGCGGGCGAGAGCGTCTTCGCATGTGTCGCGATCCGCGGCCACCACCGCCATCGCGTACCCGGTGGAGACGAACTCGTCTGCGGCACGTGCGCGCGTACCGACGACGAGCACGGCGTCGGCCAACGTCATCGCGCCGGCGACATAGGCGCCCGCAATCTCTCCTTGGCTGTGTCCCACGCTGACATCCGGGGTGATGCCGAAGGAGCGCCACATGGCCGCCAGCGCAGCCATCTGGGTGAACAGCGCGGGTTGGACGGCCGAGGCGGAGTCGCCCTCGGAAATCTGTTCTCCGAGTAGGTATTCCAGTGGTGACTCGCCGAACTGTCGGGCGAACTCTGCGGCGCAGCGGTCGGCTTCCGCACGGAACGCGGGCACGGTGTCGTAGAACAGCCGTCCCATTCCGGGCCGCTGCGCACCTTGTCCGGGAAAGACGAAGGCGAACCGGCGCGCCGTTGCCGGCCGGTCGGCGCGTAGCACCGTGTGGTGTCTGTGGCCGTCGGCGATCGCCCGCAGGGCGGTGATCATGCCAGCGCGGTCGCGCACCATCGCCAGGGCCCGGTACCGGCGGCCCGTTCGGCTCCGAAAAACCATGCCGGCGACTGCTTCTGGCGAGACGTCGGGATGGTCACTCACATAGGAGAGCAGTCCCGCGGCATCGGCGTGCACGAGAGCGGGACTGTCGCCTGAGACGAGGACGGGAACGGTGCCGTCGGGAAGCCGGTAGCTATGCACCCGCGCCACCTTCTGCGTCGGCAGGCATCGCGATGATCGCGTGGGCATTGGCACCGCCCGCGCCGAAGGACGAAACCGCGCCGTAGCGCACGCCGTCTCTCGGTTCCCAGGGGTGAAGTTTGGCGGCGAGGCGCAGGCGGGTCAGGTCCCAGTCGACCTTTTGGGTCGGGTTGTCCGCGAACAGAGTCGGCGGAATGTAGCCGTGCTGTCCGGCGAGCAGAAGCTTGATCAGTCCGAGGATTCCCGATGCGGCCTGGGCATGTCCGGCGTTGGACTTGACCGAGCCGATCAACGCCTGCGACCCCGCTGCCCCGTACGTCTGGAACATCGCGATCAGCTCTACCGGATCACCGGCGAGCGTTGCGGTGCCGTGTCCTTCGATCATTGCGATGTCGGACGGATCGATGCCGGCCGCGTCGATCGTCTTGCGGATCAGCTGCGCCTGCGCGCCCACCCTGGGAACCAGGATCGGCTTGCCCTTGCCGTTGTGGTTGGTGCGCACGGCGAGGATTCGCCCGTAGACGCGGTGACCGAGTTGCCGCGCGCGCGATTCCCGTTCGACGAGCACCATGCCCGCACCTTCGCCCCACACCGTCCCGCTGGCGTCATCGGAGTACGCGCGGCAGTGCCCGTCGTCGGAAAGCGCATTGAGTCTGGCGAATTCGTAGAAGGCGGCGGGTGATCCCATGACGCAGGTGCCCCCGGCAAGGGCCCATTCGCATTCGCCGGCCCGCACCGCCGATGCAGCCAGGTGCAGCGCCGTCAACGACGACGCGCACGCGGTGTCGACCGCAATCGACGGGCCGTGCAAGCCAAGACAGTGTGAAATGCGGCCTGCTGCCCCGAGCTGTCCCAGACTGGCGATCCGGTGTCCGCTGTAGTCGTCAGGGGTGGTGGCGCGCGGACCGTATTCCATTGGCGACAGGCCGACGAAACACCCGCCGTCGGAACCCTCCAGGGCACCGGGGTTTTCGCCCGCATTCTCCAGGGCCTGCCACGCCACCCTGATCGCAACCCGTTGCTGCGGTTGCATGACGGTGGCTTCGCGATGGGTGATGCCGAAGAAGGCCGGATCGAAAGTGGTTGCGCGGTCGAGGAATCCGCCCGCGTCGCACACTGCGCCCCAGCCTTCCCGTCGCGACAGCGACAGCAGGTCGTCGATCGGCCAGCCGCGGTCGCGCGGAAAGGGTCCGATCAGTTCTTTCGCCTCGCTGAGCGCGGTCCACAATGCGGCCGGGGTGTCGATTCCGCCGGGTGCCTCGACGGCCATTCCTGAGATGACGAGCGGATCGTCGTCGCCGGTCGACTTGGTCATGCCGTCTGTCCGCACCGTGCACCCGTCGCCACCAGCTCTGCGACTGCGTCGAGGTGGTGGTTCCAGTAGAAGTGGCCGCCGTCGAACATGGTGACCGCCAGGTTGTCGGTGTGCTTCGCCCATCCGTAAAGATCGCGCAGCGTCACGATCGGGTCCTGGTCACCGCCGAGTGCGTGGACAGGCGCGGCGACCTTGACGTCGTCGGCGCAGGAATACGCGTCGAACGCCTGGTAGTCGGCTTTGATCACGGGCAGCGCCAGCCGCATCACGTCGCGGTTGGCGAACACTCCTGCATCGGTGCCCTCCAGCGCGCCGAGATGGTTGAGGATCGCCTCGTCCTTGGTCGGGTGAGGCGGTTTTGCGGCGGCGTAGCACGGAGCGACTGCGGCGGACGCGAAGAGCTGGCGCACCTCGATGCCGCGTGCCTCCGCGAGCCGGACGAACTCGAACGCCACCAACGCACCCATGCTGTGGCCAAACGTAAGGAGCGGGACGTTGCGGTTGTGCGGCGACGTCTGGAACTCGTCGAAAGCGCCCGCAGCGAGCTCGGGCAGCGACACCAGCGGCGGCTCGGCTGCTCTGTCCTGCCGCCCCGGGTACTGGAAAACGAGGACGTCGAACGTCGCGCTGAGTGCTTTCGAGAACGTGCGGTAGGCCGATGCCCCGGCGCCGGCGTGTGGAAAGACAAGCAGCGGGGGGCATTCCGGTGTTGGGGGTTGGTGGAATTGGCGAATCCAACCCAATGCGCGCATGCAGCACCGCCTCTCTCGATCGCCGTGTCGAATTCAGCGCGAAGGGCCTAAACTTAGCGAAGGCTAACATAACCCGGACTTGATAGCGGGAGTCTCCGTCAGCCCCGACCGCGGTCACGAACCATGAGCACGGCCCGCTTGTTCGGCAGCTCCAGCACGCCTGAGCGGTGAAAGCCTGCGCGCTCGAACGCCCGCACTGACCGCTCGTTGTCGACGTCAGGCTCCGCAACTACTCGGGTGGCGTGCGGGTCGGCCTGCAGCTGCCAGCCGGAGACCGCGCGCAGCAGAGCCGCCGCAACTCCGCGGCCCCGCCACTGCGCCGGACCCACCAGCAAGTGCACTCCGGCGTCGTGCGCACGGGCGGCATAGTGCTGAGCCAGCGTGTCCAGATCGGTGCGGTAGAGCTCCCAGTAGCTCATCGGAACGCCATCGAGCACACCGACATACGGGGTGGAATGTGTGCTGCGGCACTGGCGGCGCAGATAATCGGCGATCCGGTCGCGCGGCCACGCCATCTTCCAGAACCGGGCGACGTCCGGGTCGTTCATCCACCCGTGGACGAGGTCGAGGTCGCCATGGGGATCGAGTGGGTGCAACGCGAACACCCCGGGGAACGCTTCGTGCTCGAGAACGGTGCGCCACTTCGACACGTCCGCTGCACCCACCGATGCGCTTGCCCGCGCCGCGTTCGTCATCAGGTCTCCCTCGCCTTGGCTAGTTAGCCTAGCCTATGCTAAGAACCTTGGTGGTGACGGATGACGCACACAATCTCAGGAGACAGCGACGGGCCATGGCAGAGGACGCCCAGAGTGTGCACGACCGCCGCCGCGAGCTACTACGCCGGCGCATCGCCGAAAGTGGCCTAGCCGCTCCGAGATCGGCTGAGCAGCAACACGTCCGGGTGGGCCAGCCCTACCGGCTTTCCGCCGGCCAGCGGCGGATGTGGTTTCTGCAGAGCATGGACCCGTCCGACGCCACGCTGAACATCGGGGTCGCGTTCCGGCTGACGGGCGCCCTTGACGAAGTCCGGCTGCGCCGCGCTTTCGACGAGGTGCTGTCCCGCCACACCGTTTTGCGCAGCACCTACGGTGTCGACGCCGACGGCGAGCCGTACCAAGTGGTGCGTAGCGACGTCGAAATACCCTGGCACACAGTCGATTTGGTCGGGGACGCCGACGATGCCGAGCCGGCAACGCTGGAAGTCTTGGCCCACCAGGAGTGCGGCAGACCATTCGACCTGAGCAACGAGCTGCCCCTGCGGGTGACGCTGCTGCGCACCGGCGCTGACCAGTTCGTCCTGTTGTTCGTGGTGCATCACATCTGCTGGGACGACGAATGCTGGGCGGTCTTCTTCGGTGATCTGAGCGCCGCCTACAACGGCAGCCAGGCGGGCGGCCATGGCCCGCAGTACATTGCGGCCGCTGTGCTGGCACCGCCCGCACCGCCCAGCGAGGCCGACGTCGACTACTGGCGCAGCACGCTGCAGCCGCTGCCGGAACCGTTGATTCTTCCGGGCGGTGCCGCAACAGCTTTCACCAAGCGCGCCGAACGCCGAAGCCAGCCGCTGCCCGCCGGCCTGTACCGCCGCGTAGAAACCTTCGGTCGCGACCGGCACGCCTCGCCGTTCATGGTGCTGCTCGCAGGTTTCGCGGCGTTGGTCCGCCGCTACACCGGCGCGCTCGAGTTCCTGGTGTCGGTTCCGGTCACCGAGCGGCCGGCGCCTGCTGAGCGCGCCCTGGGATATTTCGGCAACACGGTGCTGCTGCGGATCTCGATGCGCCCGGATGACACCTTCGGTTCGGTGGTCGAGGCCGTACGCGAAACCTGTCTCGGTGCGTTCGCCCACCAGTCTGTCGGCATCGACCGCGTGATACGAGAAGTGAACCCGGCCAGGACAACGGGCCGCGACGGCATGGAGCAGCTCGTCCGGCTCGGATTCAGCACGCGCACAAGTGCTTACGACATGCACCTCGACGGTGTCGCGGTCCAGCACCTGGAGCTGGGCGCAGCAACCGCGCAGCTGCCGCTGGAGTTGGCGGTTGTGTCAGGCGCCGACGGCGTTTCGGTCGAGTTCGACTACCAGGCCGGCGCCGTGGACGGCGCAGTCGTGGAGCAGATGCTGTCGCACTACGCCCAGTTGCTGCACAACGCGATCGACGAACCGCGACGTCGCCTCGGCGGCGTGGCGATGCTGAGCGCCGACGAGTCCACCCGCGTACTCGAGCAGTCGCACGGGGCGCTGGTGGCCACCCCCGCCACCACGATGGTCGCCCTGCTGGAAGCGGCCGCGGCGGCGACGCCTGATGCGCCAGCCGTGGTGTCGGAGCACGAGGAGCTGACCTACCGGCAGCTACACCGGCGCGCAAACCGGCTGGCGCGCTGGCTGATTCGCCGTGAAATCGGCGCCGAGGACATCGTCGGCTTACGCATGACCACGTCGGTGGAGTTCGTCGTCGCAGTGCTCGCTGTCCTGAAGGCCGGCGCGGCGTATCTGCCGATCGATCCGGCCTACCCGCCCGACCGCGTCGCCTACCTGCTCGCCGACGCGCAGCCGAGGCTTGTGCTGGGACCGCCGGAATACCGGGAGGCCGAGGCAGCCGCCACGCTTCTGCCCGATGATGCGGTGAGCGACACCGAGCGTGCTCGCCCGTTGCTGCCGCAGCACCTGGCCTACGTCATCTACACATCCGGATCCACCGGCCTGCCCAAGGGCGTCGCAGTCGCACACCACGCGATCGCCGAACACGTGGACAGCTTCGTCGCGGAGTGGAGCATGACCGCCGAGGATCGGTTGCTGCAGTCGTCGTCGGTGAGTTTCGACGCGTCGCTGCTGGACATCTTCGTCACGTTGTCGCTTGGCGCTGCGCTGATCGTGCCGAAGCCCGACGCGTTCGGCGACGTCGGTTATGTCGCCGATCTGATCAGGCGCCGCGGCGTCACAGTGCTGCACATGGTGCCATCGATGCTCGCCACGCTGCTGGAGATGCCGCAAGCCGACGAATGGCGACAGCTGCGACTGGTCCCGGTGGGGGGAGAGGCCTTGCCGGGTGAGGTCGCGGACAAGTTCCCAGACTTCTTCGACGCGCAGTTGCGTAACCACTACGGCCCCACCGAAGCCGTGGTCTGCTCGACGCACATGCCGGTGACGGCGTCGTACGGAACACTTGTGGTGCCCATCGGTGTACCCAACCGAAACGTCTACGCCTACGTGCTGGACGAGGACTTGGCGTTGGTGCCTGCGGGGGTGGTCGGCGAACTGTATCTTGGCGGCCACCAGCTCGCCCGCGGCTATCTCGGGCGGCCGGGGTTGACCGCACAGCGATTCGTCGCCGACCCGTTCAGCTCGGGCATGCGGTTATACCGATCCGGAGACCTGGTGCGACGCAACCTGTCTGGTGAACTCGAGTTCGTCGGCCGCGCCGACGAGCAGGTCAAGATCCGCGGGTTTCGCGTCGAGCTGGGGGAGGCCGAATCTGCGATCGCGGCCCATCCGGCGGTCAGACGCTGCGTCGTCGTCGCCCAGGACACCGAGATCGGACCGACGCTGGTCGCCTACGTCGTGCCCGTCGACGGCATTGCTCCCGATTTGGAAGAGCTGCGTGCCCACGCGGCCGAGTCGCTGCCGGACTACATGGTGCCCAGCGCTTTCGCAGTCATCCCGGAGGTACCGCTGACCGTGAGCGGCAAGGTGGACAAGCGGGCGCTGCCGACACCCACTCCCGTCGCGCGCGGCCGTTATCGCGAGCCGGCGACGGCGGCCGAGCGCCGATTGTGCGCGATCTTCGCCAAGCTGTTCGGCTGCGAGCGTGTCGGCGCCGACGACTCGTTCTTCGAACTCGGAGGGCATTCCCTGCTGGCCGCGCGGCTGGTCGCCCAGATCCGTGCCGAGTTCGAAGCGGAGCTGACGGTGCGCGCCGTGTTCGACACTCCGACACCCGCGGGGCTGGCGGCCGTGCTCGCCGGGCAGTCGAGCAGCTGCGAGCAGAAGACAGCACGGCCCACTATGGCGAAACCTGTTCGCCCGCAGCGACTTCCGTTGTCCCACTCCCAGCTGGCGATGTGGTTCCAGTACCGCATGGAGGGCCCCAGCGACGCGTTCAACATGGCGTTGACGCTTCGCTTCGACGGGCCGCTGGACACCGCCGCTCTGGCCGGCGCACTCAATGATGTGGTGGCGCGACATGAGGCGTTGCGCACGAACATCGACGAGCACGACGGTGTTCCCTACCAAATCGTGCATCCGGCACGTGAGGTGGATCTGGCGGTCCGGCACGTCGGCGCGGCGACAGTCGACCAAGCGATCGCACAGCTTCGTCGCCAGGTTCTCAGGCCCGAGTCCGGCCCGCTGATCCTGCCGACACTGTTGACGGTCGCGCCCGAAGACCATGTGCTGTACCTGCTCGTACACCACATCGTCGCCGACCACGTCTCACTCGGCATCGTCTTCGACGACCTCGTCGTCGCGTACCGCGCCCGCCGGAATGCCACGGCACCGCAGTGGAAACCACTTGCCATCCAGTACGCCGACTACTGCCTGTGGCAGCGCGATCAGTTCGATGGCCCGAGCGCGTGGGGACAGGCGCAGCTGGCGCACTGGCGTCAACAGCTGGCCGGGTTGCCCGAGGAAATCTCGGTGGCGCCTGACCGTTCCCGCCCGCGAATGCTGGGCACACGAGGCGAGGTGGTCCACTTCGCGCTGCCGGCGAGCCGCCGGGCGGCACTCACGGGGCTCGCCGAACGCGAAGGCGCCACGGAATTCATGGTCCACCAGGCGGCTCTGGCGGTGCTGCTGCACAAACTCGGCGGCGGACCGGACATCCCGGTCGGCACCCCGGTGGCCGCCCGGGTCGACCCAGAGACGGCGAACCTGGTCGGCCTCTTCGCGAACATGGTGGTGCTGCGCAACGACGTGTCCGGCGATCCGACCCTTCGCGCACTCGTCGGCCGCAGCCGCGAGACCGTACTCGATGCGTTCGGCCACCAGGAAGTGCCCATCGAACGCGTGGTGGAGGCACTCAACCCGGCCCGGTCACGATCACGAAACCCCTTGTTCCAGACCATGATCAACTATCGCGGAGACGACTGGGCGCTGCAGGTGCGTGACTTGACCGGCACCGGCGAAACCACCGTCGTCTCGCTTCCGATGCAGCTGGACGTCTCGTATCTGGACCTCAACGTGGGACTGAACGCGACAGCGGACGGCGGGCTGGACGTGTGGGTGGTCGGCAATGCCGATCTCTACGAACCGCACACCGTTGCACTGATCGCCGACGCCTTCCGCACCGTCCTCGACGCCTTCGCGACACGACCCGATCTGCCGGTATCCGCCGTGGAGGTGCTGCCCGCGGCGGAGATGGAAAGGCTGCTGGCGCCGCCGGCACCGCCGGTCAGCGGCCCGCAGCAACCGCCGGCGCGGGGGTCGGCCGCAACGGAGCGGACGTTGACCCGGTTGCTGGAAGAGCTGCTCGACATCACCGACGTCGACCCCGACGACAATTTCTTCGCGCTCGGCGGCGACAGCGTCATCTGCGTCCAATGGGCGGCCCGGGCCAGCGCCGAGGGACTGAGCATGACTCCGGCCATGGTGTTCGAGCACATGACGGTAGCCGAGTTGGCCGCAGCAGTGGACGCCGCCAGCGACATACCGATAGCACCGGCAGCGACCAAAGACGCAGCGCCACAACGTGATTACGTTCCGATGAGCGCATCGGGGTTGAGCGCCGATGCGCTGGCGGAGCTCACCGACGCGTGGCAGCGGCAATCGTGACCGTGGCGTCGCCGCAGATCGAGGACGTGCTGGCGCTCAGTCCTCTGCAGCAAGGGCTGTTTGCGCTATACCGCCTGGCGCAGGACAGTCTCGACCTCTACACGATGCAGTTCGAGATCGACATCGACGGGCCGCTTGACGTTGACCTGCTTCGGCGAAGCGCCCAGGCCATGCTGGCGCGCCACCCGAATCTGCGTGCCGCGTTCTGGGACCGCGATGTGCCGAAACCGGTGCAGATCATCCCCAGCCGGGCGCAGCTGCCATGGACCGAACGTAGCGCTCTGCCAACAGAATTCGACGCAATCGCCCGCTCCGAGCGGCGGCGCCCATTCGACCTGGGCCGCGGTCCGGCGCTGCGAGCCGTCCTGCTCAGCGCCCCGGGCGGCGCGCAGCGCCGGTTGATCTTCACCGCCCACCACATCCTCATGGACGGCTGGGCGCTGGCGGTGTTCTTCACCGAGCTGCTCGCGGTCTATCGAGCGGGCGGATCCGCAGACGGGCTACCGGAGCCGCGGCCCTACCGTGACTACATCGTCTGGCTCACCGAGCAGGACACGTCGGCGGCGATCCGCAAGTGGATCGACTATCTGAGCGGAGTGTCCGCACCACTGATGCTCGCCGACGGTGCGGTTCCCGCCGCAGGCCGCGTGCCGCAGAAGACCGAGTTTGTGCTGCCGCCCGACGACACGGCACTGCTGCGCGAGTGGGCAACGCGTCATGGGCTCACGCTCAACACCGCGGTACTTTTCGCGTGGGCTGTGGTGCTCGGCCGGCTTGCCGACCGCCGCGACGTCGTTTTCGGCACCGTGGTGTCCGGCCGTCCCGAGCAGCTGCCCGGGGTGGAATCGATGGTCGGGCTTTTCATCAACGCCGTGCCCGTCGTCCACCACGTCGACCGCAGCGGGTCGGTGGTGCAACAGTGTGCACGATTGCAACGCGAGCTGTCGGCGATGCGGGACATCGGCTACCTGAGCCTCGCCGAGATCCAGCGTGAGTTCGGCCAGGGCGCGTTGTTCGACACGCTGTTCGTCTTCGAGAACGCGCCGATCTCCGACGCGGTCCGCCCGGCGACCACACCAGACGGCGTGCGATTCCGGCCGGTCCAAATGGAGAGCCTCACGCACTACCCGTTGACGGTGGTATCGCATATGAGCGGTGACGCACTGCTGGTGCTCGTCGAAGCGATTCCGGAGGCGCTGCCGCACCTTTCGGCGGCCGACATCGGTGCGCGGCTGCTCGGCGTGCTGCGCCAGCTTCCCGGCTCCGGCGACCGCAGCCCCGACGCGTTGGATGTTCTCACTGCGGCCGAGAAGGCCGAACTGCGGCCACCGACAACGCATCCCGCTCGAGACCGCACAGTGTGGGAGATGTTCGAGCGGCAAGTCCGCAACACTCCCGGCGCCCTGGCGCTGACGACGACCAGCGGTGAGCGCTACACCTATGCCCAGCTGTTCGATAGCGCGTGCCGGCTCGCCGCGGAGTTGGCCGAGCTCGGCGTCGGCCCGGAAAACGTTGTCGCGGTGACCCTTCCGCGCTCCGCGCGATCGATCGTCACGATCTTCGCGGTACTCGCCGCCGGTGCCGCCTATGTGCCAGTGGACGTGACCCTGCCGGCTCCCCGGATCGCGGCGATTCTGCGCCAGTCCGCCGCGGTGCTGGCAGTGACGGAGTCGCAGTGCGCGGACCTGACGGGAGGCCTCGTACCGACATTGGTGCTGGATGACACCGATGTGGCCGAACGTATTTCGGGGCGCGCTGCCGCAGCGCCCGAAGTTCGTCGTCATCCCGGGCAGTGCGCGTACGTGATCTTCACGTCGGGCTCAACCGGTGAACCCAAAGGTGTGGCCGGTACTCACGCCGCGCTGCTGAGCTACTTCGCCGATCACCGCGACCGCGTCTACCGGCCCGCGCGCGCCCGCCTGGGCCGAACGCTGCGCATAGCGCACGCATGGTCGCTGAGCTTCGACGCGTCCTGGCAGCCGATGGTGGGCCTGCTCGACGGACATGAACTTGTCCTCTTCGACGCCGACGAGATGCGCGACGCCCACCGGCTGGTCGCGAAAATCAGCACCCACGCAGTCGACATGATCGACACCACCCCGTCGATGTATGCGCAGCTCAGCGCCGCTGGCCTGACACGGCGGACGCTCGCGGTGCTGGCGTTGGGCGGCGAAGCGATCGACACGGCCATGTGGGAGCGGTTGTGCGCCCTGCCCGATACCGCGGTCTACAACTGCTACGGGCCTACCGAGGTGACCGTCGAAGCGGTGGTCGCGGCGGTCAAGCAGTATCCGGCACCGACCATCGGCACGCCCAACGCCTCAACGGCGGCGTACGTGCTGGACTCGATGCTGCGAGCAGTGCCCCATGGCGCCGTCGGCGAACTGTATCTGTCCGGCGCCCAGGTGACCCGCGGCTACGTCGGCAACGCGGCGGCAACCGCCGCACACTTCGTCGCCGACCTGCTGCGCCCGGGCCACCGCATGTATCGCACGGGGGATCTGGTTCGTCGGCTGCCGCACGGCGGATACGCCTACGTCGGGCGCCGGGATACGCAGGTCAAGATCCGCGGCTACCGGGTGGAGCTCGACGAGGTCGTGACCGCGCTGCGCAGCCAGCCGGGAGTCGACGATGCTGCGGTTGCCGTGGTGCGCCGGGCAGGCGGTGCAGGCCTGGTCGCTTTCGTTGTCTGGCAAGGCAATACAGCAGCGGAGCCGGCACGGGTGCGCACCGCGCTCGCGCAGCGGCTGCCCTCCTACATGGTGCCCGGCCGGATCGTGGCGGTGCCCCGCCTGCCGGTGAACGCCAACGGCAAGCTCGACGGCCACGAGCTGGACCGGCTGGCGCAGGAGGCGTTGTCCCGGCACGAGGACACGAACGCGGCGTCGGCGAGCACCGAGACGGAGCGGTCATTGGCTCAGGTGTTCGCCGAGCTTTTCAACGGCGTGGTCCCACACATCGACGACGACTTCTTCACACTCGGCGTCGACAGCATCGTGGCGATCTCACTGGTGAATCGGGCCCGCCGGCGCGGCCACGCTGTCACGCCGCGAATGGTGTTGACATATCCGACGATTCGCCAGCTGGCTGCCGCAATCGACGACGGTACCGGCGCCGCCACCGCCGACGCACACGCCGAGTACGGGGAAGTGCCGCCGCTGCCGATGGTGTCGTGGCTCTTCGAGTACGGCAACTACCGCCGCTTCACCCACGCGGTGTTGATCCGACTGCCGAATGACATCGACCGTCCGACGATCGAGTCGATACTGCAGGCGCTCCTCGACGGACACGACACCCTGCGGTCGATACTGGTGGACACCGAAGAGGGGCCGCGCCTGGTGACGCGCGAACCCGGCGTCGTTCGCGCCGCCGATCTGCTGACCGAGGTGGAGCTGACCGGCGCCGGCATCGGCCAATTGGCTCCGTCGATCGGACAGTGCGCCCGCAACGTCATGGACGAGATCGACCCGCGGACTGGAGAAATGGTGCGCGCGCTGTGGTTCAAAGGCGAGGGCACCGGGCCGATGTTGTTGCTGACCGCACACCACCTCACGGTCGACGTCGTCTCATGGCACATCATCTTGAGCGATCTGAGCCAGGCGTGGCGCGCCGTGGTGTCCGGCGAGACGCCGAAGATGCTGCCAGAGTTCACCTCCTATCGCCGGTGGTCGCAGCTCATGTGGCAGCGCGCAACCGAACCTGACGTGGCCGCTCAGCGCGACCACTGGGCGGCGCAGGTCCACGGCCCCGATCCGGCGCTGGGTGCGCGCCACCCCGACCCCACCCGCGACACCTGGTCCACACTGCGTGTGACTCCGGTGGTCACGTCGGCAGATCTGACCGAACGCATCCTGACGGCCAAAGCCGACAGCATGCGCGAATTCCTGTTGGCGGCAACGGCAATGACGGTTGCGAGTTGGCGGCGCCAACGCGGCCAGGACCCGGCGGCCGGTGCACTCGTCGCGCTGGAAAGCCACGGCCGCGCCGACGCTGTCGTGGACGCCGACACCACCAACACCGTCGGTTGGTTCACGACCGCGTTCCCTGTGCGGCTGGGCGGCGGTGCTGCAGCGGTGGAAGTGCACGAAGCGCAAGCGGATCCGCATAGGGGACGTCGGCTGCTCGCCGCGGTGACTGGCGAGCTCGACGCTCTCCCGAACGACGGGCTCGACTACGGGCTGCTTCGCTATGTCGACTGCATCCCCGACCTGCACGGCGCAGCCGAACCGCAGATCCAATTCAGCTACTTGGGTCGGCTCGACTTCGCCGGGCACTCAGATCAGCCCTGGTCGCTGGTCACCGGACCGTACCTCGACGCTCTGCCGATCGACCCGGAGCCCGATTTGCCGCTGCGTTTCGCGCTCCACATCAGCGTGTTCATCGGGGCGACTGCCGAAGGCACACAACTGATCACGAATTGGCGCTACAGCGATGCACTGTTCGCAAGCGACGACATCGACCGCCTCACCGAGTTGTGGCAGCGCAGCGTCGCCGCCCTGGCCGCCGGCGTCGCGCAGTAGGAAGGAGCCCAATGCCGCTGCAGGACAGAGGTGACGGCCGCCCCGTCAGCAAGGACCAGATCCGTGCTGTGGTGGCCGCTCATCTGGATTTCTCGGGCGACATCGCCGACGACGACGATCTCATCCAGTTGGGGCTGAACTCCATCAGGATGATGGCGCTGGCGGGCCAGTGGCGCAAACAGGGAGCCAATGTCACCTTCGCCCAACTTGCGGCGAACCCCACCGTCGCGTCGTGGCACGAGATGCTGCGTGGGCACGAGCTCGCAAGCGACACAACATCTCTGCCTTCGGCGCCGGTGGAACCCGACGAGGCGCCGTTCCCGTTGGCCACCATGCAGCACGCATACTGGATCGGCCGCAACGATGAACAGGAGCTCGGCGGCGTCGCGGCCCACCTGTACGTCGAATTCGACGGTGCCGGGGTGGATCC
Source organism: Mycobacterium sp. NGS39 (assembly GCF_059812765.1). NCBI lineage: Bacteria > Bacillati > Actinomycetota > Actinomycetes > Mycobacteriales > Mycobacteriaceae > Mycobacterium > Mycobacterium sp. NGS39. Next base: position 147,102 of record NZ_JCALDH010000004.1, read on the forward strand.
CGCGCGTCTGGAGCGTGCGGTGGCCGAGCTCGTCGCCGTACATCCGATGTTGCGCACCCGATTCCTGGCCGACGGCACCCAGCAGACAATGCCGGCGCCGGGGCGGCCGGTGTTCAGTGTCGTCGATCTGCGCGGCCGGCCGGCGGACGTGGTCGACGCGACGCTGATGCAGATGCGCGACGTCAGAACGCACCAGCGCTTGGCCATCGAGCAGGGCCAAGTCATCGACGTCACGGTGACGCGCTACGGCCAGGACCGCACCCGACTGCACCTCGACGTCGACATGCTGGCGGGCGACGCGATGAGCTACCGCGTGTTGGTGTCCGATCTCGCCGCGGCGTATCGCGGCACCGCACTGCGCGCGCCCGGCTACACCTATCGCCGCTACCGCACGGAATGCACGGACGACAGCGCTGCACGGGAGCGCGACAAGCGCTGGTGGCAGCAGCGGCTGGCCGACATGCCCACCGCGCCGCAGCTTCCCACGGTTCCGGTCGGCCAGCGCACGGCGCCGCATCGCACCGTCCGCTACCACCACTGGCTGGCACCGCACGCCAAGGACAGGCTGGTGGCCGGGGCCCACGCGCGTGGAATCACGCCGGCGATGGCCTTGGCCGCGGTGTTCGCCGACACCATCGGCGGCTGGTCGGCCCAGGACAGGTTCCTGCTGAATGTGCCGCTGTTTCAGCGGGAATCGGTGCACCCGGACATCGACCGGGTGATCGGCGACTTCACGTCGTCGGTCATGCTCGAAGTCGACGTCGCCGACGGCGTATCGGTGGCCGAGCGGGCCCGCGCCATTCAGCGGCAGATGTACGAAAGCGGTTCTCACGCAGCGTATTCCGGTCTCGAAGTGCTGCGTGACCTGGGGCGGCACCGTGGCGAGCCGGTGCTCGCTCCGGTGGTGTTCACCAGCGCCCTGGATTTGGGCGAGCTTTTCGCCGGCGACGTCGTCGAGACGTTCGGCGAGCCGGTGTGGATCATCTCGCAAGGGCCGCAGGTGCTGCTGGACGCCCAGGTCACCGAGCTGCGCGGCGGTCTGCTGGTCAACTGGGACGTCCGTGAGTCGGCGTTTCCGGCCGGCGTGATCGACACCATGTTCGCCAGCTTCACCGAGGCGGTCCAGCGGCTGTGTGCGGGCGACGCCGGATGGGACGCCCAAGCGGCGGTGCCGCTGCCCGGCGCACAGGCCAGACGGCGCGCCGAGGTGAACGCGACGGACGGTCCGGTCAGCGGCCGGTGCCTGCATCAAGGCTTCTTCGAGCATGCTGCGTCCACACCGGACGCGCCGGCGGTGGTCTGGGGGTTGGGCGACGCGACCGGGGGGTGGAGCTACCGCGAGCTGGCGCAGCGCGCGCTGGCGGTCGCGGGCGCTCTGCGAGCCGAGGGTGTGCGTCCGGGCGATGCGGTCGCGGTGTACCTGCCCAAAGGCAAGAACCAGGTGATGGCCGTGTTGGGGGTGCTGGCCGCCGGGGCCACGTACGTGCCCATCGGTTTCGACCAACCCGCCGGGCGGCGTGCCGCGATATTGCAGACCGCCGACGTCGTCGCCGCGCTGACCGTCGACGGCGCACAGCTGGGCGGCTCGGTGCCGTGTCTGTCGATCGACACGGCTCGCGACCATCCGCAGCCGCTGGCGGCACCGGTGTTCGGTGACACCGCCGGCATCGCGTACGTGATCTTCACGTCCGGCTCGACCGGACTACCCAAGGGCGTCGAGGTGCCGCACTCCGCGGCGATGAACACCATCGACGCCGTGAACCACTGGTTCACGGTGGGCAACACCGACCGCGTCCTCGCGTTGTCGGCTCTCGAATTCGACGCGTCGGTCTACGACATCTTCGGCATGTTCTCAGTGGGCGGCTCGGTGGTCGCGGTCGACGCCGACCAGCGCGCGGCCGCGACCACGTGGGTCAATCTGCTTCGGCAGCACAAGGTTTCGATCCTCAACTGCGTACCCAGCATGCTCGAGATGGTCTTGGAGCTCGGCGGTGATCGCCTCGGGGATTCGCTGCGCGCGGTGACGCTCGGCGGCGACTGGGTGAGCGCCGATCTGGCCCGCCGACTGGCCAGGCAAGTGCCCGGATGCCGGTTCGCCGGGCTGGGCGGTGCAACCGAGACGGCGATCCATCACACGATCTGTGAAGTGGCGGGAAACCCGCCCGCACACTGGACCACGGTCCCGTTCGGTGTTCCGCTGCGCAACGTGCGGTGCCGGGTGGTGTCGCCGTCAGGCCGCGACTGCCCGGACTGGGTGGCCGGCGAACTGTGGGTCGGCGGCGCGAATGTCGCAGCGGGATACCGCAATGACCCCGAACGGACTGCCGCTCGCTTCGTGGAATACGACGGCATTCGCTGGTACCGGACCGGTGACATGGCCCGGTACTGGCCCGACGGCACCATCGAGTTCTTGGGCCGCGCCGACAACCAGGTGCAGATCCGCGGGTACCGGGTGGAGCTCGGCGAGGTGGAGAACGCGCTTCGTACCGTGCCGGGCGTGCGCCATGCCGTCGCGGCAGTAATCGGGCGTACTGCGCCCAAACTCGTCGCCGCGGTAACCGGTGACCCGGACCAGGCGGGCGACGTCGCAGCGGCTGTCGCCGACCTGCTGCCGGCGTACATGATTCCGGCCCGCACGGTATTCCTCGAGCGAATGCCCTTGACTGCCAATGGCAAACTGGACCGCCGCGCGGTGGCGGCGCTGCTGGAGAACGGCGACCCGGAACCCGAAGACAGCGGACCGCGCAACGACGTGGAGGCTGCGCTCGCGACGATTGTCGCCGAGGTGCTGGGCATCGATTCCGTCGGAGTCCACGCCGATTTCTTCGCCGCAGGCGGCGACTCGGTGTTGGCCACCGCCGTCATCGCCAGAGTCCGCGACTGGCTCGACGTGGAGCATGCGCTGGTCGCCGACCTGTTCGCCACCCGCACCGTCGCGCGCTTGGCGGAACGGCTGTCCGCCCGCGAAGCGCAGCGCGGCACGCCCGAGCGTCTCGCCGCGATCGCGCGCCACTACCTCGACGTCGCTTCACTGACCGACGAAGAGGTGCTCGCCGAGCGATGAAACCCGTTATTTCTCAATCGGTTCGGCGCGAAGCGCGGCGAACGACCAACAGAGGACGTCCATCATGAGCAGAGGCTTGCAAGGAGCGCTGGTTCGCGGCTTCGGCGGGAAAGACCACGTCGCGACCGTGCTGAAGACCGAACGGATCGCACCGCACTGTCTGCGGTTGACCATGTCGTCGCCGACACTGTTCGACGACGTCACGGTGGCGCCGACCGCGTGGCTGCGGTTCTGGTTCCCCGATCCCGCCGGTGGCACCACCGAACATCAGCGCGCCTACACGATCGTCTGGGCCGACCCACACGCCGGCCGGTTCGCGGTGGACGTCGTTCTGCACGAGCCGGCCGGACCGGCCTGCATATGGGCGTCGAACGCGCGGCCGGGAATGACCGTGCCGGTGGTGTCGCTGGGCTCGTCGCGGTTCGAGGTTCCCGACGAACTGCCCGCCGGTTTTCTGCTGATCGGCGATGCGGCGTCGCTGCCCGCGATCAACTCGATTCTCGACGTGCTACCGCCCGAGGTCGACGTCGAGGTGTATCTCGAAAAACATTGCGCCGAAGACGAACTCATCCCGATCACCGATCATCCGCGGTGCCGACTGCACTGGGTGCCTCGGGTCGACGAGACGTCTCTTGCGTCCGCGATAGAAGACCGGGACTGGTCTGACTGGTACGCATGGGCCGGAACCGAAGCCGGCTCGCTGAAGCATCTGCGCAAGCGGCTGCGCGACACGTTCGGTTTCCCCAAGAGCGATCTGCACGCCCAGGCTTACTGGACGCATGGCCGTGCGATGGGCAGCAGACGCGGCGAGGCCGATACCGCAGCAGTGACTACGCCACCCAGGACAGCGGAGAAGGGGACAGCGGAGAAGGGGGAGCCGAGCCGACCGCCCGCCCGCAGGGGCCGGTGGCGTTCGCAAGCGGCCAAGGAACTGCTGGCCCCGCTCAAGCCGCAGTTGATCGCCAGCGGCGTTCTGCAGGCATTGATCACGCTGCTCGAACTGGCGCCGTTCGTGGTGCTGGTCGAGCTGGCTCGGCTACTGCTGGCCGGTGCCGACGAGGCGCGGGTGTGGAACACTGTCACGGCGTTCGTGGTGCTGCTCGGCGTCAGCGCGGTGCTCGGCGCAGCCCTCATCCTGTGGCTGCATCTGGTCGACCTGCGGTTCAGCGCGGCGGTGCGGCGGCGGCTGGTCGACAAGCTGGCCCGGCTGCCGCTGGGGTGGTTCACACAGCGCGGCTCCGGCGCGGTCAAGAAACTCATCCAGGACGACACCCTGGCGCTGCATTACCTTGTCACCCATGCGGTTTCGGATGCGGTAGCCGCGGTGGTGGCACCGGTGGCCGTGCTGGTGTACCTGTTCGCTGTCGACTGGCGCCTGGCGCTCGTGCTGCTGCTGCCGATCCTGGTCTACATCGTCACCACCTGGACCATGGTGTACCAGAGCGGCCCGAAGATGGCGCAGGCGACGCGCTGGGCCGAACGGATGAACGACGAGGCAGCGGCGTTTCTCGAGGGCCAGCCGGTGATCCGGGTGTTCGGGGGCGCCGCAGCCTCACCGTTCCGGCGAAGCCTCGACGAGTACATCGCTTTCCTGAACGCCTGGCAGCGCCCGTTCATCGGGAAGAAGACGTTCATGGACATCGTCACCCGCCCCGCGACGTTTCTCTGGCTGATCGCCGCCGCCGGCACGCTGTTCGTCGGCGGTGGTGTGATGCAGCCCGCGACCCTGCTGCCGTTCCTGGTGTTGGGCACCACGTTCGGCAGCCGTCTGCTGGGTATTGCATACGGGCTGGGCGGCCTGCGTGACGGGCTCGACGCCGCCCGGCGCATCGCCAACACGCTCGACGAGACGGAACTGACCACCCACGGCGAGACGAAACCCATTCTGTCGCCCGAAAATCGCTGCGGCACAGTGCAGTTCGACTCCGTCAGCTTCGGCTACCGCCCGGGCGTACCGGTGATTCACGACGTGTCACTGACCCTGCGGCCTGCAACGGTGACAGCACTGGTGGGGCCGTCGGGCTCGGGGAAGTCGACACTGGCGTCGCTGCTCGCGCGCTTCCACGACGTCGACGCCGGCGCGATCCGCATCGACGGCCGCGACATCCGGTCGCTGAGCGCCGACGAGCTCTACAGGCTTGTCGGGTTCGTCTTCCAGGACGTGCAGCTGGTGGCCAGCACCGTCCGCGACAACATCGCGTTGGCCGTGCCGGACGCGAGTGCCGCCGACATCGAAGCCGCTGCTAGGGAAGCGCAGATCCACGAGCGGATACTGCGTCTTCCGCACGGATATGACACGGTGCTGGGCGCGGGCACTGCGCTCTCGGGAGGGGAACGTCAGCGGTTGACCATCGCGCGTGCCCTGCTCGCCGACACCCCGATCCTGGTGCTGGACGAGGCGACGGCGTTCGCCGACCCGGAGTCGGAATACCTCGTGCAGAAAGCACTCGGCCGACTGATCCGCAATCGGACCGTGCTGGTGATCGCGCACCGCCTGCACACGATCACCCATGCCGACCAGATCGTCGTCCTCGACCACGGCCGTGTGGTCGAGACCGGCACCCACCGTGACCTTCTCGAGGCGCACGGCCGGTATCGCCGTCTCTGGGAGAGCCGACTCGAGACCGTCGCCGCAACGTCGTTCGTCCTGACCGGAAAGGCCGCCCGATGATCGCCAACCTGATCCGGTTGATTCCCAGCCAGTACCGCGGCCACGTCGTCGGCTACGTGGTGCTGTCGGTGATCTCGGTCGTGCTGCGTGCCGCAAGTGCGCTGTTGCTGGTGCCGCTTGTGGTAAGCCTTTTCGGGTCGACGCCGGCCGACGCGCTGCCCTGGCTCGCGGCGTTGACCGCGACCACCGCGGCCGGGTGGATTGTCGACACGGTATTGGCGCGCATTGGTTTCCGGATCGGCTTCGCATTGGTGGACACCACCCAGCACGCAATGGCCGAGCGGCTCACCGAGACTCCGCTGTGGTGGTTCACGGCCGACAATACCGCGATGGCTCGGCAGGCGATCGCCGCCAGCGGTCCAGACCTTGTCGGGTTGGTCGCCTATCTGCTCACTCCGTTCGTCGGCGCGCTGTTGCTGCCGGTGGCGATCACCGCGGGATTGTTCTTGTTCTCGTGGCAGCTGGGTGTCGCGGCGGCGATCGCACTGCCGGTACTTTTCGGTGCGCTAGTAGGCAGTCAACGGATCGTGCGTGCCGCAGACGCCGCGGATGCGCGTGCACACAGTGCGCTGACCGAACGCATTCTGGAGTTCGCCCGCACCCAGCAGGCGTTGCGTGCCAGCCGGCGGGTGACCGCCGCGCGCAGCGAAACGGGCCGGGCCATCACTGCGGCCCAGGGAACCACGTTGCGGCTACTGCTTTTTCAGATCCCCGGGCAGCTGCTGTTCAGCATCGCCAGCCAAGTGGGCCTGATCCTGCTTGCCGGCACGATCACGACGCTAGCGTTGCGCGGTGAGATCGGAGCACCCGAGGCCGTGGCGCTGGCGATCGTCATGGTGCGGTTCCTCGAGCCGTTCACGGTGCTGGCCGAACTGTCCACTGCCATCGAATCCTCGCGTGGCCTGCTCGCGCGGCTGCGCGCCGTCGTCTCCGCTCCGCATGCGCCGTCCGCAAACGGGTCTACGGCCTGGACTGCCCAATCGCATTCTCCGCGAATCGAATTCCGCGATGTCAGCTTCGGCTACCGCGACTCCGGCGGGCAGGTCCTCCACGATATCAACTTCACCCTCGAACCCGGCACCACCACGGCGATCGTCGGCCCCTCCGGGTCGGGAAAGACCACGGTGCTGTTCCTCATCGCCGGGCTGCTCACCCCGGACTCCGGGCAGATCCTGGTCGACGGGGTGGACGTGACGGATCTGGATGCCGAGTCGCGTCGGGCCTTGGTCAGCATGGTGTTTCAGCATCCGTACCTCTTCGACGGGCCGATCTGGGACAACGTGCGCGTGGGGAATCCAGACGCCACCGACGAGGAGATTCGCGCCGCGATGGCCCTGGCCCGGGTCGACCAGCTCGTCGAGCGGCTGCCCGACGGCGTGCACACCCGCGTCGGGGAAGCCGGCGCAGCGCTGTCCGGTGGCGAACGTCAACGCGTGAGCATCGCCCGGGCACTGGTGAAACCGTCGAGTTTACTGCTGGTCGACGAGGGGACCAGCGCGTTGGACACCGAAAACGAGACGCTGATCGTCGACGCGATCAAAGACGATCCCCAGCGCCGCACCCGGGTGATGATCGCGCATCGCCTCGACGCGATCCGGCACGCCGACCATGTGCTGTTCGTCGACGACGGCGTGATCGTCGAGCAGGGGACCATCGACGAACTCACCGCACTCGGTGGGCGGTTCGCCGATTTCTGGCGCCACCAGCAGGACAGCGCCGGCTGGCGGATCTCCGCACGGTAGCCGAGCGCCGCTAAGCGGACGCGGCGGGCTGGCGCGCCGAGGATGCACCGGCCGGCAAGGAAAGGCCGGGCAGCAGCCCCGCGGTCGGGTATGCCGCTGTTCCAACGAGTTTCGTCGATGCGGGATGCAGTCTGTCCAGGGCGGCCCGATGATCGCCGACATGAGCGACGATGCCCTTGACGGGCGCCTTTCGGGCGGGCTTGTCGGCCGACAACAATGCAGCGCTCACCGACATCGCCGGGCGCCGCGGGTCGCCGGTCAGCTCCACCACGGTCCACGCCTGCAGCACCGGCGCCGCCCAGATGTCCGACAGTGTGTCCGCCACCGCGCTGTCGACGTTCACGTCGTAGGCGGCGACATAGCCGCGGTCCACCCGCACGCCACGCCAGTGCTCGCTCACCGGGGCGGCCCACGGAATGTCCGACGCGTGCACCGCCTGCACCTGCCAGCCGAGTTCGCGCAGATGATCAGCGAGACGACGCTGCACCACGTGCGCGGTCTCGTGCAGCGGCAGGTGCGCGCCGCGGGCCAGCAGTGCGGTCAGGTTGTCCGCGGCACCGACGGTCAGGCTGATCCAGGTAAGACGTTCGGGGACAACTGTTGTCACCCGCACTGCGGCACATTTGATGCCGTAGCGGTCCAGATAGCCGGCGAGGGTCTGCAGGGGAAACACTTCGCCCGGACCCGAGACGACCTGCAGAAGCACGGTGGTTTTCACGTCGGTGGCCGTCACGTCGGTGGCCGAAGCGTCGCCGCGGGCCCGCGTCGACGCCCGGGCACGGCGCAGTTTGCGGCCGATCAGCGCGATCCAGCGGCGTACGAGCGTGGACAGCGGCACCTTGTGCCACGAGCCGAGAAGCGCAACGAGCACCACGGCCAGCGCACCGACCCACCACCAGTCGGACGGCTGCCAACGCCACACCGCGGCGACCAGAAGAGTCATTGCCAAGGCAGCCAAGGTGATCCGCCATGTGCCCGCCCGGGCCGGATCCCGGAATCTCACTTCGTATCCACCTTCCGTCGGGCGGCCAGCGCCGCCACCACCGTCACGACCGTCAACACACCGACTCCCGAGAACGCGAGGATGCGCGGCATCGGATCGGCCGCCTGCGGCTCGACCGGCGGCGGGATGTGCGCCACCGGGGGCTGCGCCGGCGGCGGCAGCTCCCACGTCAACGCCGCCACCGGATTGACCACCCCGGCGCCCACCAGATTCGACGGTGAGCGCGAGGCGTTGTTCGCGGTGCGTACCAAGCGGTCCACCACCTGGGCGGCGCTCAGTTCCGGGTAGCGGCTGCGCACCAAAGCGGCGACGCCCGAAACATATGCGGCCGCATAGCTCGTGCCGTCGATCGGCACCATCCGGTCATTCGGGGCGGGGAACCCGTTGGCCAGCCCGCCGGACGGGTCGTTGCTCACCGACGCGATGCCCTCGCCGGGACCGGCCAGACCTACCCACGGCCCGGCCATCGTGAAGCGCGACGGAAGACCGGACGGCGTTACCGAACCCACCGACAGCACGTACGGCTGCCACCACGACGGTATCGACACCGACGTCACGCCGGCCCAGTTGCGCGGGTCATCGGGGCGGCTGACGTCGGTGAGCGGGTTCGATTCGCAACCCGCGACGCCCACCGCGTTTCCCGCCGCCGCGACGATCACGGCGTCCTTTTCGACCGCCGCGTAACGCAATGCCGCGCCCAGTGAGCTCTGCTCGATGTTCTTGTTCACCGGAAGGCATGTCACCACCGACACGTTGATCACCCGAGCACCGCGGTCGGCGGCGAACACCACCGCGCGCGCCAGCGTGTCGATGTCGACGGCCGCCCTCGCCACCGCGGGATCCTGTCCGGGTGCCTGCGGCGCGTACTGCGCCGACGTCTGGCGGATCGACAGCAGCCTGGCGGCGGGCGCAACACCGGTGAACCCGTCACCTCCCGGCTGGCCGCCGATGATCCCGGCCACCGCGGTGCCGTGGCCGTCGCAGTCGGTCAGACCGTCGGTCGCCGCGACGTAGTCACCACCGGGCTCGACGTTCGGAAGTCGCGGGCCGCGTTTGACACCGGTGTCGATCACCGCCACCGTCTGCCCCTCACCACGCGAAAACTGCCATGCCCCGGGCAAATTCAGCGTCAGCTGGCTGCGCGTGGCGGCGGCCGGATCGGTCCCGGGCATGACTCCACTGACCACGCACTCAGTGCGCTGCACCATGCCCGACGGCGACGGATTCGGGTTGGGTGGAAGCGCCGCGCCGTCGGCGACCGGGGGAGTGATCGCCGCGGCCGACGGACACGCGACGAGCAGCGCGCAGGCGGTGGCCGCGCCCGCTCGCGTTGCGCGCCAGAAGGCGAAGCTCACCGGTTCAAGACCCAGTCGAAGATGCCGACCACGTACGCCATCACCGGGAGCAGAGACGCGTCGATCGCCGCGGACAGGAACCCGACTGCGCGCCGCATCGGCAGCGAGTAGCTGTCCGGTTCACCCATCCGGGGGTTGAGCGCCACGACGATCCAAGCCAGGGTCAGTGCGGCGAGTACACCCAGTGCAACCCCGGCCGCCGCGAAGTGCTCGGCCAGGGTGTATCCCACTGCCAACGCGGAGGTGAGCAGAAACGGGTGGGCCAGCAGCCACGCCTTGCACGGCGCCGAATCCCACACTCGGGCCCGCAGCACGGCGCCGGCGGCAGCCGCCCCGATCACGTACCAGCCCCACGGGCTGGGTGAATCTGCCGCAACGCCAAGCGATCCGACGACGGCAAGAAGCACCGCACCGGCGATGAACCCCGTCTGGTGGGCGTCGCTGACCCGCACCCGGCGGGGCAGGTCACGCAACACCCGCAACGACGGCGGAGCCGGCGTCGGGTCGCCCGGCGCCGGGATGACGGGCAGCGGCAGCCGAGCCCAGGCGGCCGACAACTGCGCGGCCCGGATCGTCACCAGCAACGCGAACACGATCAAGCCGCAGCCGAGACTGACCGCCGACAGATGCCACAGTGTCGCGGCCGCGGCGGCCAGCAGCACGCCGACACCGATCACGGCGGTTCCGGTGAAGAAGGCGATTGCGCTGTCGCGGACACTCATCCACAACAGCGACCAAGCCGCGACGCCCGCGGCGGCAAGCATGGCGCGCGGCGCCCACTGGTCACTCGGTAGCGCCACGGCGAGCGCCGCGGCAATCGACACCAGTGCCACCGCGGCCAGATCGGCGCCCACCCGCGCTGACTTGGCCGCGGCCACCAGCGCGGCGGCCCCCACGATCGCCGCGACGGCGCCGAGCCCCGCCACCGCGACCAACTGTCCTCTGATTGCGTGCTGATAGGCGAGCAGGAAGCCGGTGGTGGCGAGGACGACTGCGAGTGCCGCGATGCGAGCCGTGCGCCTGATGTGAGGCAGCCCCCATGGCTTGCGACGCGACTCGGAGAAGATCACGGCGGCGTCGGCCACGTCTTCGACGATGCCCGGCGCGGGAGGACCTGACGGAACCGGTTGCAGCACAAGCAAATCCCCGTCGGCCACGCCGACCGTGTCGAGTGTGGCGTCGAGGCTGTAAGGTGCGCCGCCGACCGGGGCGAGGCTCATGGGCTGCGCCGCACCGGTGGTGGCTCCTGGTGTGGTCAACCGATGTACCGCCGGGATGACTTCGCGCAGCGGCAGATCCGTGGGAAGCACGACGTCGACGAGTCTGGTGTCGGCCAGCACCGCCACCCGGGCGACGGACATGGCGGGCGACTCGAAGGCTTCTTGGGTTTGTGACATCTGAGTTTCCTTAGCTCGTCTGGGTGCTGAATTGCCGTGTCAGCGCCACGTCGGGGAACCAGCGGCCCTCCGGCAGGGTGGCGGTCAACCGGTCGATGGCAAGCGCGATGGCCAGATTGGTACCCGGCGCGAACGTCGACACCCACTGGCCGTCGGCCGCACGCTCGGGGCTGACCAGGATGCGCCCTACGGTGCTGTCCACGATGCCGACACCCACCTCCGATGTGGCGTGCCTGCCGCTACGGCGCGCCCCGGCGACGATCTCGACATAGCTGCGCGGTCCGCTGTCCACCGCTTGGACCGCCGGCCGCGCTGCAGCCGGGACACCGAGAAAGTCCAACAACTCAGCGACTTTCGCGCCTGACCTCAGTTGCTCGTCGGCGCGAGCACCCACCCGCGCCGGCAGCGTGAACTCGGGAAACTCGGCCGGCCGTCGCCCGGTGAGGCCGGCGGCCACGATCGGCACCAGCGCCAGCGGATGGTCGACGGCCATCGCGGTGAATGTGACAAGCTGCGCGTTGCGCAGCGCGACCACGGTGTCGTCGCCCCGGCGCCCGACGAAGCCGCGCAAGACGTCGGCACGAAAGGGCCCGACGTAGCGCAACTCCAGCCACCGTTCGCAGAAACAGACCGTCCGGATCCATTGCGCTACTTGAGGATTGACCGCTCCGGCCGCTGACATCACGCCCAGCTTGGTGAGTGCTTCGCGTTGCGTCTGCTCGAAGCTGGCGGCTTCGCTGCGGTCGGCATACGACGGCGTGATCCCCAGCACCCACGGAAAGCTCCCGGCTCCAGTCGCGTCAGCGATGAACCAGGCCTGGTCGACGGTGAGTTCGACAGCGTTAGGCGACGGCGGCACCTAACCACCCCATTTGGCGCCTTCGGCGTTGTCCCGGGCGTTCATCGACATCGTGTTCATCTCGTGGGTGGAGGCCATTGCGTGGTAGGCGCGGACCAGCTCTTCGGCCGCCTGGTTCCACTGCGTTTGCCAAGCCTGATAGCTCATGCCGGTGTCGCCCTGCCAGGCCCCGGCCAGCGCGGCCTGCTCGCTGGCGATGTCGGCCGCGACTGCTCCCAATGCGCCTGCGTAGCCGTTCATTTCGCCCGCATGCGCCAGCATTGCGGGGTAGTTGTACATGATCTGTGACATCAGAGTTCCTTCCTCGGGATCGGTGTCGGCTCAGAAGCCGGTGTAGCGGCTGGCGGCGGCGGCGTCCTCGGCGACATAGGTGCCACTGGCGTCGGCGAGGTTCGCCTGGGCGATGTCAAGCAGGGTGTTCACCTTGGCTGCGGCTTCGACGAATCGTGCGTGCGCGGCCTGAAACGCCGCCGACGACTCACCGACGTGGAAGGCCTGCGCCGACATCGCGGCCTGTTCGGCATGTGAGATGGTGCTGCGCATCAGCGCGGCCTTGGCCCCGAACACGGATTCGGAGGCGACCAGTTGGGGGATATGAGCATCCAACAGGCTCATTCGGTTTCCTTTCTCTCGATTTCTTCGGTGGGTTTTTCGGTGTCGGACTCCCAGGTGCTGGGCATCATCGGCATCGTCGGGCCGTTGCCGAACATGTCACCCGCCAGCATGGTCAAACCCGTTGCGGCGGCGCCGGACTTGCCCGCGGTTCCAGCGAAGCCCATGGGGCCGGCGCCGCGCTGCGACGCCGCGGCGACCGGCTCCGGCTCGGGGGGCGGCGGTCCGTCGCTGCCGGCATCCATGTCCATGTATTCGTCGCGGTGCCCGCGTTCCTTCAGCGAGGCGCCGCGGCGCCGCCTGGCGCGCCGCTTCTCGGCGACCGACGCCGAAGCGGCCGCCGACGCCGCCGCGGGAATGTCTGCGGCCGGCGCCTTGGCGCCCGTTCTGTCGATCAGCGTCGGTCCGACACCTTCTTCCGGGTTGTCACCCCGGACGGCGTAGCCCAGACCCTCGGCGGCCGCCGGAGCCGGCGACGACGGTGCGGCCGGCGCCGAACCGGGCGCAGGCGCGGTCGCAGGTGCCGCCCCGGGGCTCGCGACGCTGGTCGGAAGGCCGGCGGCGGCGAAACTCGACGGCTGGTCGGCGCGCGGCGCCGACACTTGCACCGGCGGGGCGGGTGCCGCGGCCGTGGGCTCTGGTTGCGGCTGCTGCGGCAGGAGTGTGTTGGCGCCTATGGCGGCGACGGCAATCAATATCGGGAGCCACGCCGGGGAACTCAAGATCAACATCCACGTCGTCCACCCGACCGGCTGGAAGAAGGCTTGATAGCCGATCGCGAACAGCAGCGGGAACCAGTTGACGAACGCTGCCGCAGGATTGGTGAGAAAGTCGCTGAGCATTCGCCGCAGCGTTCCGATCGGGTCCTGCAAGAACTTCAGGATCTCGTCCCAGCCGGGTATCGAGTTCAGATACCGGTTCAGCCAATCGGAGATCAGATCGCTGTTGTTCAGGGACTCGCCCGCCTCGGCGGCGCGTGCGTCGGCGGCACCCTGGCCCGCGTCAGCCGCGGCGCGACCCGCTTCGCCGACGCCCGGCGCAAGCACCGCCGGGGCGGGGGTCTCAGCCGGCAGCGACATCAACGCCGTGGTGGCCAGCGCCTGGTAGGTGGTCATCGACGTCGCCGCCTGAATCCACATCCGGACGTAGTCGGCCTCGTTCAGCGCGATCGGAATCGTGTTGATGCCAAGGAAATTGGTGGCTACCAGCACGGCGTGCGTGGCATGGTTGAGCGCCAGCTCGGCCAGGGTCGGCATGGTCGCCAAGGCGGTGGTGTAGGCGGCCGCAACCGTTTCGTGTTGCGCCGCGGTGGCCGCGTGGGCCGCGCTCTGCTCGGTCAGCCACGCGAGGAACGGCGCGTGTGCGGCCACGTACTGCTCCGCGGACGGCCCCTGCCACGCGCCGCCCTGCACATCCCCCAGGATCGAGGTCAATTCAGCTGCCGCCGCGGCATATTCGGCACTCAAGGCTTGCCACGCCGCTGCCGCCGCAAGCAGCGGCCCTGGGCCCGGCCCGCTGCTCAGCAGCGTCGAGTGCACCTCCGGAGGCGACGCCATCCAGATTGGAGCGGTCATCGTCCGCCGCGGGTGAGCAGGTACGAGGCCGCGGCGTGCGCGTCGCCTTCGGCATAGCTGCTGCCGGAGTCGGCGACGCCCGCACCCGACCGGCCGAGTTCTTCGACGCCCTGTGCGGCGACGACGCCGTGCTGGGCGCTGTGCGCCGACAAGCCGATCGCGGCTTGCAGCGAGACCGGGTCCGCGGCCGGCGGGATGACGGCGGTGGTCACCGTCGCGGCGGCGTTGTTCGCCGCCAGCAGCCGCGCGGTCAGCGCCTCGACCGCCGCCCCGGCGGCGGCGAGCCCTTCAGGGACGACTCGCAAGGTCATGACGGGTACTCCTCTCCATGAGCGTTTCCGTGAGCTTTGCCAAGAGCAGGTTCGGCGACGAGCGGATTGACCAACTGGACATAGGTCGCAACATCGCTGTCGTCCAACAACATTGCGCGCCCGGCAGGCAGCCGCGTGAACCGGTGCCCGCGGATCTTGCCCCCGTCTTGGGGATTGCCCGACAGCATGATCGTGGTGGCCTGCAGGTCGTTGAGTCGCCGCAGGAGCGGGCTGGTCATCAGTGTGTGACCCGAGCCCGTCGCGCGGGCGGTCACGATAACCCGAAGGCCCAGATCGGCGGCCTCTGCCAGCAACCCGATCAGGCTGGTCCAGGGCCGCTGCCCGACGTACGGGCCCGCCATCGCCGGCCCGTCGGGGATCTGGTCGACGTCGTCGATGATCAGGTAATGCTTCTGCGCCGCACGGGCTCCCGCCGACCACTCGGCGAGTTCGCGCGGGCTCAGCCCGGCAGGAGGGCGGCGCTCGGCGATCAGTGCCGACAAACCCAGCATGGCGGGCAGCACCCGGTCGATGTTGGTGGTGTACTCGTTGTCCGGGAACAGCGGCTCGTCCACGAGGTGCAGCCTGCGGTCGACGACAGTGAACGCCAGCTGGCCGGGATCGGTGTGCTCGCGCAGGGTGCGGATCACGTGCCGCAGCAACGTGGTCTTCCCAGATCTGTTGTCCCCGAACACCATCAACAGCGGGTTGGCGGCGAAGTCGAGTGCGACCGGCGACAAGTCCTGCTCTCGTTGTCCGATGACGATGCGTTCGCGTCCCGGGTACAGAGTGCCGCCGTGTGCGATCAGCTCGGCGGGCGACAGGTTGGTCGGCAGCAGCCGCACCGGCGGTGCCGACATGCCGGGATAGCGGGCGTTGATCGTGCCGATCTGGTCGAGATCCGGTGTGGCGAACAGGAAGTGCTCTGCAGCCATGGTCAGCCCGCGGCCCGGCTGGTCGTGCGGGACGCTTTCAGCGGGCCGGCGCAGCGCGCCGACCACGCGCACGTTGCTGTCCTGGACGTCCTGCAGCCGCAGCTCCAGCCGCAGGCCAAGACCGTCGCGCATGGCCAGCGGCACCTCGAGCCAGTTCGGCGTGGTGATCACCACGTGAATGCCGTAGGCCAGCCCGGTGTTCACGAGTTCAGTAAGCCTGCCCAGCAAGGGGTTTCGCGTGTTGAACTGGTCGGTGTTGTCCCGGCTGAACGCATAGAGGTTGTCGACGACCAGAAAGACTTCGCCATAGCCGTCGTCGTAGCGGCGGCCGCGCGCCGCCGGGCCGCGCTGCCGGATGCGCAGCAGCTGTTCCAACTCGCCGAAGGTGCGCCGGATGCGCTCGTCGTCCCAGGCGGCCGCGACGCTGCCGACGTGCGCGAGGCCTTCGACGGAGTCCAAGAGCCCGCCGCCGTAGTCGATGCAGTAGAACGTGACGTCGCGCGGCGAATGCAGCGCGGCCGCCGACAGGATGAATGTGAGCAGCGCGGTCGACTTACCCGATTTGGGGCCGCCGTGGATCACCATGTTGCCAGCGGCAGAGCTGGCGTCGAACACCAGAGGGTCGCGGCGCATCTGGAAGGGCCGGTCGATTTCACCGAGCGGCCAACGTAATTGCTGCGGTTGCACGCCGCTGCTTGCCAGCACCGCGTCCAGCGGTATCGGCTCGTCGAGAGGCGGCAACCACAGCTGCGGCGCGCGCGGCCCGTAGCGCGCGAGTTGATCGCCGATGACCGCGATCAGCTTGCGTGGCGGCTCCGCGACGACGTCATCGTCCTTGACGATCACGGTGTCGGGCTCACGGTCGACGGGACTGGCGGTGAACGCCTTGGGCTCGGTTGCCGCGTGCACGACCACAGACCGCTGGGCGCGCGGCGGCTCGTAGATGGCCTCGACGTAGGTGCTGCGGAACTTGATCGGTGCCGCACCCGGGGCGGGGACCAGGAAGCCGACGCCCTTGTGGTCTTTGCCGGACTCGATGTGGTAGGCATCCTCGACTCCGATGATCTGCCGAGAAATGCTGGGGCTGGCCACTTTCAGGCCGATCCGGTACGAGGTGTTCTTGTCGATGTCCTTGATCCTGCCGATGTCCAACGTCTGCGACGCGAACAGGATGTGGATGCGAAACGACCGGCCTTTGCGGGCGACGAAGTCGAACAGATCGGCGTACTCGGGGTGGTCGGCCAGCATCAGGCTGAACTCGTCGGCCACCACGAACAGTGTCGGGATCGGCGGCAGTTCGTGGCCGGCGGCGATCGCGTTCTCGTACTCTGCTACCGAGCTGAATGCGCTGCCCTGGATCCGGCGCCCGGCGTCCATCAAGAGTTGTTCCCGGCGGGCGACTTCACCGCGCAGTGTGTCGGCAAAGCGATCCGCCAGCGCCTTCTTGTCGGCCATGTTCGAAATCACGGCGACAACCTGCGGGAAGTTGCGGAAGATGTCCGCGCCCGCCTCACCCTTGAAGTCGGCGTAGATGACGATCAGCCGATCTGCGGGGTGGGTTGTCAACAGTGACAACAGAATTGACATCAATGTCTGCGACTTGCCCGATCCGGTCATGCCGATCATCAGCCCGTGTGGGCCCATCCCGCCCTCGGCCTCGTCCTTGAGGTCGAAGTACAGCGGTTCACCGGATGCGGTGACGCCGATCGGCACGCGCAGTTCGTCGTCGCGGCTGCGTGGCGCCCACAGCGCGGGTACGTCGAGGCGTGACGCGTCAGGAATCCCCAGCAGCGTGGTGAACGTCGCGCCGCGCGTCGCCGCGGGTCTGATGTGGACGGGATTGGAGTCCCACCGTGACAGTCGGCGCGCGATGTGGCGGGCCTCGTCGACCGACAGACTGTCGGCGGCGTCGACGTAGGGCTGCCAGCCGTCACTTCCCCAGCGCTCGATGGCGCCGTCGCGCACGCGTAGCACGGGTCGCTCGGGGTCGGGGTATTGCACTTCGTACGGCGGGGTGTCGGCCAGTTCCACCACGGTGACGCCGGCCAGCCCGCGCAGCGGCACCACCGCATCGGCTCCGTTCGGATCGTCGACCACGATCAGCAGGTGCTTGGCGGCGTCGTCCGTGGTGGTACCGAACGGCGGGCGATCCGTTAACACCCCGGAGAGCGCGGCGGCCAGGTCTTGCGGCCGGGCACGCAGATAGCGCGCCGGTCCGGCACCGTCCACCTCTGCGGGAATGTCGGTGTGCGGCAACCACTTCAGCCACGACCACATCTCGTCGTCCACTCCTGGGCCGGCCATCGCGACACCGAGCACCGAGGGGTCGTGCCAACTCACGGCCTGTGCAATCCATGCCCGCAGCGCGGCCCGAGCGTCGTCGCCGCCGTGCAGCGTGATGCGGGCGACCTTGCGGATGTCGATGCCGACCGGCGCGTCGCGCACAATGCGCTGAATTTCCAGCAGTCCACGCAGCGTGCTGTGTGAAACCGGCTCCAGGTCCACCTCGTCGGCGGTGTCCTTGACGCGCAGCGCGGTGTCCAGCGGCACGTCGTGGCGCCCGACGCGCACCACGAGGAAGTCCGAGTCGTACGGGTCGCGCTCCCATTGCCGGCGTGTGCCTGGAACTGCCTGCAGCGCAACAGGATCGGGGTGCGACCACTCGAGGGCCGCCCGCTGCTGGGCGGCATGGGCGCGCACGTTGTCGCGCACCACCGACAGATAGCGCAAGTAGTCGGCCCGCTCGGCGTCGATCTCCTCGGTGCGGGTCTTATTGTCGGTGCCGCGGTACAGCGCAGTCGCGGCGAGTAGCAGCACGAACGGGAAGAACAACGTCTGCGGCGTGATCAGCCGCATGCCGGTAGCCACCAGCGCGATGATCATCCCGACGATGAGCAACACGATGAGGTACGGCAGGACCCGCCTCAGCAGCGACGGCGGAACCTGACGCGGCAGTTCCGGCGGCGGCTCGATGGTGATGGTGCCGGTCCGTGCGGCCGGCCGCGGCAGCCGCTGCTGCGCCTCGAATATCAGTCTGCTCAACGGGTCTCCTGGATCCGGCGTCCCGGCTGCGCAGCGGGCGCCAAGCCGTCGTGGGCAACCAGCGCATCGGCACGGGACAGTGTGGGACCGACGGGGAACAGCGACAGCACCGCCGACGGAATCGGCAACGGCTGCGGTGTCAACCTCAGTGCTTCGACGGTTTTCGCACCGGCTTCGGTATCCAGGCCGTAGCGCACACCGGTGTCGGACACCCAGAACTGCGCGCCCGCACCCGCGATCTGGACGAAGTATCCGGTGCCGCGCGGCAACGCCACCTGGTTCGCGGTTCCGCCGGCACCGGCGCTGACCAGTTCGACAGGGCGCACCGATTCGGGCAACGGCAGCCGCGATCCGGCGAGCAGCGTCACCGCTGGCGCAGGGGTTCCGGCCGGCTGCGACCATCGCACGCACGTCACCGCGGCATCGGCGGCCTGCACCAGAGCGGTCGGAGTGTCCGGATAGCGTTTCGTGTCGATCATCGTCGAGACCGGAAGCCGGGCGATCTGATCGGCATTGAGTCGCGGCGGCTGATCGAGTCCGTGAGAATCGTTGTTGCGCAACATCGCAGCCAGCACGCCACTGACTTGTTGCAGCCCGTCCGGCAACACGGCGTAGTACAACATCGAGCCATCCGGCGCATAGGCGCTGACCACCGCACCGATCGGTGCGGGCACCGGCATCGCGAAGGCCGGCGCTTGGCCTGCGTCCGGGATCGGAGGCACCGTCAGTGCCGGTGCCTCCGGGATCGCATTGAACAAGCCTTCGCTGATCGGCCGCGCTGCGCGCACGCCGGCGCCGAAGCCCAGCGCGCTGGTCACCGCGGTGTCGGTCAAGTCGATCCGGCTGC
Organism: Mycobacterium sp. NGS39; assembly: GCF_059812765.1. NCBI lineage: Bacteria > Bacillati > Actinomycetota > Actinomycetes > Mycobacteriales > Mycobacteriaceae > Mycobacterium > Mycobacterium sp. NGS39. The sequence continues at coordinate 166,514 of NZ_JCALDH010000004.1, forward strand.
GCCGCCCGTTCCACAGCAGCCAGGTGCCGTTTTCGGCGCCCACCAGGACGCCGTGTGCCCTCGGCAGGTCGCCGGCGCGGCCGTTACCGGGCTGGGGTGCTCCGGCGATCACGGTCACGCCGTCGCCGTCGCACACCGTCCAGTCGGCGTCGTGGCTGCGGTTCTGCACCATGCGTTCCGGCGCGCCCGGGATTCCGACCAGGTTCCCGCGCGGAAACCGGTCCAGCTCTTGGCTTTTCACCGGTTTAGGGTCGACCGGCTTTCCGGCGATCAGCCGCGCCGAGGCGAGATTGAGGACCGGATGCAGATTTTCGCCCACCCGCACGTACAGCGCCGACGTCGCGCGGTCGGCCAGCACGACGTCGTTGCCGGCGACACCGCCGGGCCGGATCCACGAGAAGATCAGGCAGCCGATGACCCCGGTCACCATCAGGAGCGCACCGACGGTGAGAGCTCGCGACTGGCTGCGCAAAGGGTCGACCAGCATCCGCGCGTCGTGCAGCGCCACCCCCGACGCGATTCGGCGCATGACGAAGCGCCATCCTGAAACCTGGTGGCGAGTGACGAATCCCCGGCGATAGGAGACCTGGTCGGGGTTCTCGTTGGTCGGGGTGCGCGACGAGAACGTGCGCCGCTGATCGTCGCTCATGCCGCCTCGGGAAGGCCGAGACCGCGTAACAACGCCGCGATCGTCGTGCGCACGTCGTCCGCGGTGATCGTCATCAGGTCGTCGTCGGTGAACTCGTCGAGGCCCGAATTGTCGAGCCGGTGCTCGCGCTCCTCTTCGGAGCGTTCGACGACGTTGCGGACGAACCGGCCGTTGCCGGCGATGTCGATTCTTCGCCGCGACACTCCGCGGGCGTCGGGACTTTCGGTGTTGCACAGGGTGGTGAAGACGGCCAGCATCTCGTCGACGGCGGCCGGCTCGAAGACGCTGTCGCGGTTCTTCGCCATCATCGTTGCGATTTCGACCAATTCGGCGGGGGAGTAGGAGGGGAAGTCGATCGAGCGGGTGAACCGCGACCGCAGGCCCTCGTTGGTGTCGAGGAACTGGTCGAGTTCGGCGCGGTAGCCCGCGACGATGACGACCAGCCGGTCGCGGTCGTTTTCCATCCGGGCCAGCAGCGTGTCGATCGCGACCAGCCCGAAGTCGTTCTTGGCGCCGGTGGCCACCAGCGCGTAGGCCTCGTCGAGGAACAGCACGCCGTCGAGCGCGCTGTCGATCACTGCGTTGGTCTTGGCCTCGGTTTCGCCGATGTGCTGGCCGATGAGGTCGGCGCGGTGCACTTCGCGGATGTTCTCCCGCTTCAAAAGCCCTAGGCCGCAATAGATTTTGGCCACCACACGCGCGATGGTGGTTTTGCCCGTGCCCGGCGGTCCGGCGAACACCAGGTGATGGGTGCGCTGCGCGACCGCCAGCCCGCGCTGTTGGCGCAGCAAGCCCATCGCGACGGAGCTTTTCAGCCGCGACACCTGGGTCTTGACCTCGTCGAGCCCGATGAACTCCCCGAGTTCGCGTTCGGCTTCGGCGAGAAGTTCTGCCTTTCGGTCGTGCGCACCCGGGTCGATGAAGTCGGCCTCGCTGGGTTCGGTCGCCGGATCCCAGGGATCGGTGCGGGCCTCGATGCGTGCGGCTGTGGTGGTGACCACGCCGTACGTCGGGTCCGACAGCGCCTGCTCGACGTCGTGCCGCTCAGGATGTGCGGCGTACAGCTCGTGCAGCACGTCGTCGGCGTCCTCGTTCTGGCCGTGTCCGCGCAACGCGAGCGCCTTGGCCAGCGCGCCGTCCACGGCGGCCACCTCGACGGGTCCGGCAGGGTCTTCGAGGTAGGACAACGCGGGGGCGAACATGCCCAGCATCGCCAGCGAGGTGCCCAGCGCCACACGCACCGCGTGAGCGATCGTCGGGTCCAGATCGGCGTCGGTGACGACCGGAGTGAGCAGCGTGACGACGTCGGACCACCGGGCGGCGCGGTGGTTCACCGTGGCCGCCATCCACCGGGCTTCGATCGACTGCGGTCGGCGCTGGCGCACCTCGTCGATCAGACCCGCGGCGCGGGCGAACTCACCGCGCCCAATCAACGCCGCGGCATACGCGAGCGTGAAGTCGTCGGGCGTGCTGGCGCGCAGGTGCAGGTAGAGTCCGGTGTCGTAGCGAAACCCGAGCGTGCCTGGCGCCATGTTCACTGCGCGCTGGAGGCGACCGGCGGTGTCGCTAGTGCGCCAGATCGCCTCGAGCACACGCTCGGATGCGTCGCCCGCGGCTGCCAGGCCCACCCACGCGTCGCACTGCTCGTGTGCCATCCGCGCCAGCGCGGCGAATCCTGACCGCGCTGTCGCTACGTCGGCGGGCCGGCGCCGATCGCGGACCGGTAGGCCCAGGGCCAGGCAGCAGGTGGCGAACCGGCTGACCACCTCGTCGTCGAGCCGGTGGACGGCGACAGTGGACGCAGTGGTGTCCCCGCGCAACGAATCTCCTCGAATGAGCCGAATTTCGCCCAAAGTTAGCATTGCCAAACCTAAGTGTCGACAGTTTGGGTGAGGTTAGGCTGACTTGATCTCGGGGCGAGCAGGCGCGCCAAGGCGCCGAAAGCGGGCGAGGGGAGCTGCTACCAGCCCATCGGCAGCGGGTGGCCTTCGGCGAAGCCGGCCGCCGACTGCACGCCGACGACGGCCAGCTCGTGCAGTTCGGCGATGGTCGACGCACCGACGTAGGTACAGGTGCTGCGCACCCCGGAGGTGATGTGGTCGAGCAGGTCCTCGACACCGCCGCGGTCAGGATCGAGGCCCATCTTCGACGTCGAGATGCCCTCCTCGAACAGCGCCTTGCGGGCTCGCTCGTAGGCGCTGTCCGCGGTGGTGCGCGCGGCCACCGCACGCTTGGACGCCATGCCGTAGCTCTCCTTGTACGGCCGGTTGTCTCGGTCGTGCAGCAGATCGCCCGGGGACTCGTAGGTGCCGGCGAACCATGATCCGATCATCACGTTCGACGCGCCCGCCGCCAGCGCCAGCGCGACGTCACGAGGATGACGCACTCCGCCGTCGGCCCACACGTAACCGCCCATTTGCGTTGCGGCAGTGGCACATTCGAGCACTGCGGAGAACTGCGGCCGGCCCACCCCGGTCATCATGCGGGTGGTGCACATCGCGCCGGGTCCCACCCCGACCTTGACGATCGTCGCTCCCGCACCCAGTAGCTCGCGGGTGCCCTCGGCCGACACGACGTTGCCGGCCGCCACCGGCACGCCCAGGTCCAGCGACGCCACCGCCTTGACTGCGTCGATCATCCGGGTCTGGTGGCCGTGGGCGGTGTCGATCACGAGCAGGTCCACACCGGCCTCCACGAGCGCGGTGGCCTTCGCGCCGACATCACCGTTGATCCCGATCGCCGCACCGACCCGCAGCCGGCCGGCAGCGTCGACCGTCGGGGTGTAGATACCCGCCCGCAGCGCACCCCTGCGGGTCAGCACACCGGCGAGCGTGCCGTCGGGGTCGGTGAGCACCGCCACGTCGATCTGGGCGTGCTCGAGCATGTCGAACACCTGGCGCGGGTCAGTGTGCGCGGGCGCGGTGACGAAGTCGGCGACCAGCACGTCGCGCACTCGGGTGAACCGGTCGACACCGGCGCACACGGCGTCGGTGACCAACCCTATTGGGCGGCCTTCGAACACGACGACCGCGGCGCCGTGCGCGCGCTTGTGGATCAGCGCGCATGCGTCGGACACCGAGTCGTCCGGCTCGAGGGTGACCGGGGTGTCGGCGACCAGATCCCGGCTCTTGACGAATTCCACGGTGTGCGCAACCGCGGTGATCGGCAGATCCTGCGGGAGCACCACGATGCCGCCGCGACGGGCCACGGTCTCGGCCATTCGGCGGCCGGCCACCGCGGTCATGTTCGCCACCACCACCGGGATCGTGGTGCCCGATCCGTCGACCGTCGACAAGTCGACGTCGAACCGCGACGCGACGTCCGAGCGGTTCGGAACGATGAAGACGTCGTCGTAGGTCAGGTCGTACGAGGGCGGGTGGCCCTCCACAAAGCGCATGTCGCCGAGTTTAGTGACGCAGCCGCCCTCGCCGAGCAGACGCGGAATCGCACGCAGCGAGAGCAGGTAACGCGATTCCGCGTCTGCTCGCGCGCGGCCAGCGGTGCGCTAGGCCTCGACCTCGCTGCGGTCGCCGCTCCACAGGGTGTGGAACTTGCGGCCGCGGTCGGCGTCGATCCGCTCGTAGGTGTGCGCGCCGAAGAAGTCGCGCTGGGCTTGGGTGAGCGCGGCAGGCAGGCGCTCGGTGCGCAGCGCGTCGTAGTACGACAGCGCCGACGCGAACCCCGGCACCGGGATGCCCAACTGTGTGGCGGTGCCGACGACGCGGCGCCAGCTGTCGATGCCCGCCTCGACCGCGCTGCGGAAATACGGTGCGGCGATCAGCGTAGGAAGATCGGGGTCCTCGTCGAACGCCTCTTTGATCCGATTGAGGAATTTGGCGCGGATGATGCAGCCGCCGCGCCAGATCGTGGCCAGATCGCCCGGGGCGATGTTCCAGTTGTATTCCGCGCTGCCGGCCTGGATCTGGTTGAAGCCCTGGGCGTAGGCCACGATCTTCGACGCGTAAAGCGCCTGACGCACGTCTTCGGTGAATTTGCTTGCATCACTTGGTTTTTGACCTAGCTCGCCGGAGGCCAGTCCGACCGTCGCGGTGCGCTGGGCAACCGAGCCGGACAGCGCGCGGGCGAACACGGCTTCGGCGATGCCGGTGACCGGCACACCTAGGTCCAGCGCGGACTTGACCGTCCAGCGCCCGGTGCCTTTCTGCTCTGCCTCGTCGCGGATGACGTCCACCAGTGGGGCGCCGGTCTTGGCGTCGGTCTGGCGCAGCACCTCGGCGGTGATCTCGATCAGATAGCTATCGAGGTCGCCGGTGTTCCATTCGGCGAACACGTCGGCGATCTGCGGCGCGGAGTAGCCCAAACCGTCGCGCAGCAGCTGGTACGCCTCGCCAATCAGCTGCATGTCGGAGTATTCGATGCCGTTGTGCACCATCTTCACGAAGTGGCCGGAGCCGTCGGGCCCGATGTGGGTGCAGCACGGCACCCCGTCGACGTGCGCGGAGATCTCCTCCAGCAGCGGGCCCAACGACTTGTACGACTCGGCCGGGCCGCCCGGCATGATCGCCGGTCCGTTCAGCGCGCCCTCTTCGCCGCCCGAGATGCCCGCACCGACGAAATGCAGACCCCGCTGCCGCAGCGCCTTCTCGCGGCGGATGGTGTCGGTGTAGAGCGCGTTGCCGCCGTCGATGATGATGTCGCCTTCCTCCATCACCTCGGCCAGCTCGTTGATCACCGCGTCCGTCGGATCGCCGGCCTTGACCATGACCAGCACCCGCCGCGGCTTCTCAAGAGCTGCAACGAATTCCGCCATCGTCTCGGTGCGGACGAATTTTCCTTCCGAGCCGTGCTGGGCCAGCAGCGCGTCGGTCTTGGCGATCGACCGGTTGTGCAGTGCGACGGTGTAGCCGTGGCGGGCGAAGTTGCGAGCGATGTTGGAACCCATGACAGCCAGCCCGGTGACGCCGATCTGAGCGGTGGGGTCTGCTTGCGGCATAGGTAGCCCTTTCGTGTGTTCGGTTGTGGCGCTGGGATTTTCGCTATGCGACGAAGAGCCGGTGCAATTCGGTCAGCCATGGCACGGCCAGCGCGACAGTCGGCACGACCAGGATGGCGGCAGCGGCCAGGTAGGCAGCCGCGGACAGCACCACGCTGTTGCCGCGGCCGCAGAGCCGGCGCACCCGCACCACGGTGCTCGGACCGCCGGCGGCCAGCGCACCCGACGGCGTCGGACCGGCCGCGCACGCCACCAGCGCGCGGGCCAGCGGTGTAGGCCCAGCCGCGCGCACCGCGGCGTCGTCGGCAAGCATCTCGACCAGCAGCCGTACCGCGTCCAGCGCCCGGGCGCTGCGAACGAGCCGGGGAAACGCTGCGTGCACCGCAGTGAACATCTCCAGCACCAGGTCGTGCCGGGCCCGCAGATGCGCGCGTTCGTGGCGCAGGATCGCGGTGATCTCCTTGTCGCTCAACGTGTTCAACGCACCCTTGCTGAGCACGACGCGACTGCGCACACCCGGCAGGCAGTAGGCCATCGGCGCCGAAACGTCGAGGATGCGCAGGTGGCCCGCGCGCGTGGCGCCCAGCAGGTCGACAAGCATGCGGTGGTGAGCGCGCCTGCGCCGGGTGGCGATGGCGACCTGCAGCACCGCGATGACGAGCCGCGCACCGATTAGCAGCGTGACCGCGAACACCGCGAGGTACGTCAGGCCCAGCGGCAGGCCGAGCGCGCTGATCTCAGTGGAGAGTGTGGCGGTGGGCCGACCGTCCATGCCGGGAACAAACAGCCGGCTGGCGATGGCGATGCCCGCGCTGAACGCGGACAGCACCGCGGCCGCCGCGATCGACTGCCACAACACGACCGCGGCCCGTGGGGCACGCATCGGCCAGGAGGCCCTGGCCAGCATCTCCGGTACGGGGCCGGCGAGGGTCAGCGCAAGAAGGACGAAGGCCAGCGCGGACACCCGCTAAGTCTCTCTCAGCCGGAGTCCGGGCTGTCACCGGGTGCCGCATGCTTGGCCTCGAGTTCGGCCAGTGCACGACGCAGCGCGGCGGCTTCGTCGGCGCCGACGCGTTCCACGAAGTGCACCAGCGCGGCCTCGCGGCTTCCCGAGTCGGCGGCCTGGTCGAGCGCGTCGACCATCAGGCCTGCCACCAACTCGTCGCGGCCCCTGGTGGGGGCATAGCGGTGCGCGCGGTCGTCGCGGTGCTGGACGACGAGGTTCTTCTTCGCCAGCCGCTGCAGCACGGTCATGATCGTGGTGTAGGCGAGGTCCCGCTCGGCGGACAGTGCCTCGTGCACTTGGCGGACGGTCTGGGGCCCGGGCGCCGCCCACAGATAATCCATGACCGCGCGTTCGAGATCACCCAACCGAGTCAACTTGGCCATGGTTGCTTTGCTCCTCGCATCCGCAGACGGCACATCTCCTGCGGCAATAACGCAAGCCTACTCCTGGCTTACTACTGAGTGTCGTATGTGACCGATCACAGTCTGTATTGACGCCGACCGACCCATTGTGGTTAGGCTAGCCTAACTCAAGGAGGAACGCATGACGGTCCTGGTCGACGATCCGTTGATCGCGGCGATGACGACGGTCCGCCCGTTGCCGTTGCACGAATCGAGCCGGCGGCTGCGCGAGCTGAACCCGATGTGCCCGCGGATGTACGGGGTGGCCGCGATGGCCGATGTCGGCCGGCGGCGGTGGTGGCCGTTGGCCGCGGCGTTGACCAGCGATCGGCTGTACACGATGTTCGCCGCCGCAGCCCGCGAGATGGACAATCGGGCCGCCGCGTCGCAATTGGCCTCCGCGCTGGCCTACACCGTGGTGGGCCGCGTGGTGGCGCTGGTGATCCTGGAGGCGCGGGCGTGGGACCCGGGCCTGGAGAACCTGTGGGTGCATTTCGACTCCGAAGGCGAGATCGACTGGGCGGGGGTCGTCGACCCCACCTTGCGCGTCGTCGCCGACGACCCTGTGGACGGAGAGCGCGTGGTGCGGCTGCCGAGCCAGGCGGCGCTGGCGACCTGGACCGCGCATCGCTGCCACCGCGCGCTTTCGCCGCTCTTCCGGCACGTGCACGCGGTCAGCTGCGGCGCGCTGCCGGTGGCCACGATGTGGGGCATGGTCGGTTCAGCCGTGGTGACCGCAGGCGCGCAGATTCCTCAACTGGCCGGCACCTGCGGCGAGACCGGGATGCGCCGCGCACAGTCGGTGCTCGACGCATTCACCAGCTTCGGCCTCCCGGTGCGCAACGCACCACGCATCAGCTAATGGACCGCGTGGAGTGCTGAGGGCTGCAGCGACTCCCGGTCCATCCTGAACGGGGCCCCGCCGTCGATCTGACGCGGGGCCCCGTCTCATCTTCAGCGCTGGAGCCGTGTAGACACTTTTGTGTGTCCACGACGCAATCACTGGAGTTCGGTAAAGGATTCGACAGCGAAATCGGCTTGACGTATCTGGACGTCACTCCCGACGAAGGCCGCGCGCGCCTCGACATCACCGACAAACTGCTTCAGCCGTGGGGCATCGTCCACGGTGGCGTCTACTGCGCGATCGTCGAAAGCCTGTCCAGCGTCTGCGGTCACGTGTGGCTGTCCGAAAACGGCGGCGGCACGGTCGTCGGCGTCAACAACAACACCGACTTCCTGCGGGCGATCGGCGGCGGCTCGGTGGAGGCGGTGGCCACCCCGATCCATCGGGGCCGCCGTCAGCAACTGTGGCAGGTCACCATCACAGATGAGAAGGACCGCGTGGTGGCGCGAGGCCAGGTGCGCCTGCAGAACCTCGCTGACGTCCAGCGCTAGCTGGCCGCCTCGCTCTGCACTGTCGCAGCGATCTCCTCGAGCTGCTCGATCCGGGTGCGCGCGAATGCCTGCTGCTCGGTGATGGTCAGCTGGCCGCGGTTGCGGCCGATGAACGTGACGGTCCACGACAGCAGCGTGGTGATCTTCGTCTTGAACCCGACCAGATACACCAAGTGCAACACCAGCCAGGCCAGCCACGCGATGACGCCGCCGAATTCGAGCGGGCCGATCTTGGCCACCGCGCTGTAGCGCGACACCGTCGCCATCGAGCCCTTGTCGAAGTACTGGAACGGCTCGCGCTGTGTGGGATCGGCGCCCTTGAGTTCTGACTTGATGCAGTTGGCCGCGTACTTGGCACCCTGGATCGCGCCCTGAGCCATGCCCGGCACCCCTTCGACGGCGGCCATGTCGCCGATCACGAACACGTTCGGGTGACCCGGAATGGTCAAGTCGGGCAACACCTTGACGCGTCCGGCGCGGTCGAGTTCGACGGTCGTCTGGTCCGCCAGCTGCTTTCCCAGCGGGCTGGCCGAGACGCCGGCCGACCACACCTTGCACGCCGACTCGATACGACGGGTGGTGCCGTCGGAATCCTTGACCGTCAAGCCGTTTCGGTCGACGTTGGTGACCATCGCGTTCAGCTGAATTTCGACGCCCATCTTCTCCAGCCGCTCGGCCGCCTTGCGCCCCAGCTTCTCACCCATCGGCGGCAGCACTGCAGGCGCGGCGTCGAGAAGGATGACCCGGGCCTTCGTCGAGTCGATGTTGCGGAACGTGCCCTTGAGCGTGTGGTCGGCCAATTCGGCGATCTGCCCGGCCATTTCGACACCGGTCGGGCCGGCGCCGACGACGGTGAACGTCAGCAGCTTGTCGCGCCGCGCCGGATCGCTCGAGCGCTCCGCCTGTTCGAACGCCGACAGAATCCGCGCCCGCAGCTCCAGCGCGTCGTCGATGGTCTTCATACCGGGTGCGAACTCGGCGAAATGGTCGTTGCCGAAATAGGATTGGCCCGCTCCGGCCGCGATCACCAGCGTGTCGTACGGCGTGACGTAGGTGTGGCCGAGCAGCTCGGAGGTCACCTTGCGGTTGGCCACGTCGATCGCGGTGACATCACCGAGAAGCACCTGAGCATTCTTCTGCCGCCGCAGGATCACGCGGGTGGCAGGAGCGATCTCGCCTTCGGAGATGATGCCGGTGGCAACCTGATACAGCAGCGGCTGGAACAGGTGGTGGGTGGTGCGGGCGATCATCTTGATGTCGACGTCGGCGCGCTTGAGCGCTTTGGTCACGGTGAGCCCACCGAAGCCGGACCCGATCACGACGACCTGATGCCGACGTCTCGGTTCGGCCGTGGCCGGGGACTGCGCGCTCATGGTGGCTCCTCGACAGGCGGGGATCTGCGGACTAGCTCCACGGTAGTCGGACCACACTGCACAGTCGCGAGGTGTACCCAGTGGCATTCGCCACCGCGGCGCTTTGCTGCCGTCAGCTCACCAGCGGCTTGAGCGCCTCGCCCAGCTTCGCGACGACGCCGGGGGAGTAGACCGCCAGGTTGACGATCACGCCGGTCAGACCGGCGTCGAGCACCTTGGTCTTGATCTGCTCCGCGATCGAGTCGACGCTGCCGACCACCATGCGCTGACTCATCTCCGGTGGGACTTGGTCGGCCGACGCGTTGTCGTCGACCAGCGCGGTCACCAGCATGCTGGTCTCCAGCGTCGCCGGGTCGCGGCCGACCTCGTCGCAGCGCTGCTCGAGCGCGGCCAGCTTGCCCGGCAACTCGTCGAACCCACCGATGATGTTGAGGTGGTCGAAATGCTGGGCGGCCAACCGGAATGTCTTCTTCTTGCCCCGGCCGCCGATCAACAGCGGAATCCGTTCGCGCAGGCGGGGATTCGCGAAGGCGTCCTTGGTGTGGTACCACGTGCCGTCGAACGTCGACCGTTCGCCTTTGATCATCGGCACAATGATCTGCAGGGCCTCTTCGAGCCGGTTGAACCGATCGGTGAAGGTGCCGAACTCGAAACCCAGGCTTTCGTGCTCGAGCTCGAACCAGCCGGTGCCGATGCCCAGCACCGCGCGGCCGGCGCTGATGACGTCCAGCGTGGTGATGATCTTGGCGAGCAGCGTGGGGTTGCGGTACGTGTTGCCGGTGACGAGCGTGCCGAGTTGGACGTTGTCGGTCGCGGTCGCGAGGGCGCCGAGGGCGGTGTACGCCTCCAGCATGGGCTGGTCGGGACTGCCGAGCATCGGCAGTTGGTAGAAGTGGTCCATGAGCATCACCGCGTCGAAACCGCTCTGGTCCGCTTCTTGCGCCTGACGGATCACCGTCGGGAACAACTCCGAGACCGGTGTGCCGTACGAAAAGTTGGGAATCTGGTAGCCGAGTCGAATCGTCACGGATTCGACAGTAACCTCGCGCGGCGGGATCAGCCCCAGTGCGCGAACGCCCCGTGGCTGGCGTGCAGCGTCTGGCCGGTGATGTGACGCGCGGCAGGCGTCGTCAAAAACAAAGCGACACGGGCAATTTCGCTGTCCGCACTGGCCGGCACCCCGGTCGATAGACCGTCATAACCGGCCTGGGCGCCGCGACCGGACGCCACGGTGTTGATCGTGATGCCGCGGGTTCCGAAGAACTCGGCCTGGCCAGCCGTCCAGTCGGACAGCGCCGCCTTGACGGCCGCCTCTGGGGTGCCCTCGCGAGGACTGCCGGCGACCACGTTGACGATCGACCCGCCCGAACGCAGATGGTCGCCGATCGCGCTGACCATGAGCACGGCCGCAAGGACGGTGGCGTCGAGGTTGTTGCGCCATGCGGCTGCACGCTCGGTCAGCGAGTAGGTGCGCGGGTCACCCGGGTCGAACGGAGGGGCGGGCACGTTGACGATCGTGTCGAGATGGTGGGGCAGCAGCGGCACGGCCTCGGCGAGGCTGGCCGGGTCGGTGCAGTCGCACACCACGGCGTCGACGTCGAGTTCCTTGGCGGCCACTTCGAGCTCGTCGCGGCGAGCGCCGGTGATGACCACTTGGTGCCCGGCGTCGCGGAAACCTTCGGCGACCGTCCGGCCCAGGTCGGTGTCGCCGCCGGTGACAAGCACCTCCATCGCAAGCCTCCTGTCGGCGGAATGGTGTTCGGACCGATGTTACTGGACGGTAGCTAGCGGCTGCAGTCAGGCGCGCCGGGTTGCAACTGTCTAGGGTCTGATTCGTGACCCGGCCGGTCGGGCTGCCGCGATGGCTCTACATTCCCGCAGTCGCAGGCGTGGTATTCGTCGGCCTCCCGCTGGTTGCGATGGCCGTCAAGGTGGACTGGCCGAACTTCGCCGGGCTGATCGGCAGCGCGCCGTCGCGCACCGCGCTGCTGCTGAGCCTGCGCACGGCCGTCGCCAGCACCGCGTTGTGCCTGGTGCTGGGCGTGCCGATGGCGCTGGTGCTGGCCCGCAGCGAAGGCCGGCTGGTGCGGCTGGTGCGGCCGCTGATCTTGTTGCCGCTGGTGCTTCCGCCGGTGGTGGGCGGCATCGCGCTGCTGTATGCGTTCGGCCGGCTCGGACTGCTCGGCCGCTATCTCGACGCGGCCGGTGTCCACATTGCGTTCAGTACGACCGCGGTGGTGCTGGCCCAGACGTTCGTGTCGCTGCCGTTTCTGGTGATCGCGCTGGAAGGTGCGGCGCGCAGCGCGGGCGGGCGGTACGAGGACGTGGCCGCGACGCTCGGGGCACGGCCCACGACGGTGTGGTGGCGGGTGACGCTGCCGCTCTTGGCGCCCGGGCTGGTGTCCGGGGCGGTGCTCGCGTTCGCGCGGTCCCTGGGTGAGTTCGGCGCGACGCTGACGTTCGCCGGCTCGCGTCCTGGAGTGACGCGAACCCTGCCGCTCGAGATCTATCTGCAACGCGAGGCCGACGCCGACTCGGCTGTGGCGCTGTCGATGCTGCTCGTCGGGGTGGCGGCGGTGGTGGTGGTCGCGGTCGGCGCACGCCAACTGCGCGCGGGGGAGCCGTACCGATGACCGGGGTAACCGTGCAGGCGCGGGTCGCGCGGCGGGACGTGGATGTGACGTTCGAGGTGGCGGCCGGTGAGGTGGTCGCGCTGATCGGCCCCAACGGCGCCGGCAAGTCGACCGTGCTGCATGTGATCGCCGGACTGCTGCGCCCAGACACCGGCTACGTGGCCTCGGGCGGACGCGTGCTCACCGACACCGCATCATGTGCGTTCGTGCCCGCCCACGCCCGCCGCATCAGCATGCTGCTGCAGGATGCGCTGCTGTTTCCGCACCTGTCTGTTCTCGACAACGTCGCCTTCGGACCGCGCACACGTCGACGCGGACGTCCGGCGGCGCGCCGGGCGGCCCGGCAATGGCTTTCTCAGGTCGACGCCGCCACGCTTGCCGAGCGCGCGCCACGCGAACTGTCCGGCGGGCAGGCGCAGCGGGTGGCGCTGGCGCGGGCGCTGGCCGCGGAGCCGGACGTGCTGCTGCTCGACGAGCCGCTCGCCGGCCTGGACGTGGCTGCGGCCGCCGACGTCCGGGCGGTGCTGCGGTTGGTGCTGGCCCGCGACGGCCGGGCCGCGCTACTGGTCACCCACGACCTCGTCGACATCCTCACGCTTGCCGACCGGGTGCTAGTCATGGACGCAGGCCGCATCGTGGAGTCCGCCGACAGTGCGCACGTACTGGCCGCCCCGCGAAGCGGCTTCGCCGCGCGGATCGCCGGAGTGAACCTGGTCAACGGCACGGTCGGCGACGACGGTGCCCTGCGGGCCGCGGACGGCAGCCGCTGGTTCGCCGCCGCCCACTGGCTGCCCCCCGGCACCCGTGCCGTGGCGGTCTTTCGCCCGTCGTCGGTCGCGGTGTTCCGCGACACCCCACACGGCAGCCCACGCAACGCGGTGGCCGTGACAGTTGCGCAGCTGGAGGCGATCAGCGCCGGCGTCCGGGTGCGCGCCGCAGAACAGACAGACGGGGCGCCCGGCCTGGCGGCCGACGTGACGGCCGAGGCCGCAGCCGAGATGCGCCTGGTCGCCGGTGAGCGGGTCCAGTTCGCGGTCAAGGCTCACGAAGTGGCGATTCATCCTGCCTGAGAACTGGTTAATACTCCTCAGCACACACTTGCGTCACGGCGGTAACACGGTAATTTCGTCGTCATGAAAAAGCCGGAGGGGAAATCTCAACGTACGGGGCTTCGCAGGGTGCTGACCACGACGGCGATCGCCGGATCGATGGCCTTAACGCTGCCGATGGCGGCGGCCCACGCCGATCCGCCGCCACCGTCTCCTGACAATCCGTCACCGAGCGCGCAGGCCCCCGCTCCGGCACCGGGCGACCCGGGCGCGCAGGCCCCCGCGCCGGCGGAGCCGAATCCAGGCGCGCCTGCGCCTGCCGAACCAATCCCAGGCGCTCCCGCGCCGGCTCCTGGCGACCAGAATGCTCCGTCGCCGGGTGGGAACGCGCCGCCCGCGCCGGCCCCCGAGGCGAACCGCGTCGACGTGGCAGCCGGCGGCTTCAGCTACGTGCCGCCAGCAGGCTGGACCCCCGGAGACGCGTCGCGGATCAGCTACGGCCAGGCCGTGCTGCTGAAGACTCCGGCGCAGGGCCAGCCCGCTCCCACCGACACCAGCATCCTCCTCGGCAAGCTCGACCTGCGGCTGTTCGCGGGCGCCGAACAGGACAACCAGAAGGCCGCGATCCGGTTGGCCTCCGATATGGGCGAGTTCTACATGCCGTTCCCCGGCCAGCGGATCCACCAGGAGCAGATTCCGCTTGACGCCGCCGGTGTGCCCGGCTACGCCGCCTACTACGAGGTCGACTTCACCGATCCGAACAAGCCGAACGGCCAGATCTGGGCCGCGGCGCTGGGCAACGCCGCGCCGCGCCAAGGCACTCAATCAGCCCAGAACAACCGTTGGTTCGTGGTGTGGCTCGGCTCGGCCAACAACCCGATCGACAAGGCGGCCGCCAAGGCGCTGGCCGAGTCGATCCGGCCGTACACTCCACCGCCGGCAGCGCCCGCGCCCGCTGAGCCGGGCTCGCCGGCCACGCCGGGAACACCACCGGGGCCCAACGGCGCACAGCCCGGCGCCAATACGGCCCCGCCCGCCGGAAACCAAGCACCGCCTGCCGGAAACCAAGCACCGCCGGCGGGTCCGCAGGTCGGGGTGCCCGTGCCGGTGAACCCGGACCAGGCGCCGGGAATGCTGCCGCCGAGCTAAGTCGCAGTCCACGGGCTGGATTCCGACGTGCGCATAGCCGCCGTCTCACCGTGACCGGGCGGCGTCGGTGAGCAGCTAGCTACGTCGCGATTACCTCGCCGGAAACATTGGAAAACAGTGGCTCGCCACCATGGCGGCCATGGGCAGTCCCGCTCCTCGCGTCCTCGGCGAGGCCGATTCATCGCCGACGGTCACGCGCACTGCTTGCTCGTATTGCGGCGTCGGATGTGGGATGGAGGTGCACACCAGCCTCGACGCCGGCTCGAATCAGCGTGTGATCGCTCGGGTTTGCGGCGACAAGCTGCATCCGGCGAACTTCGGCAGGCTCTGCACGAAGGGCGCCACGCATGCCGAGGTGATGCGCGCCACCGAGACTCGGCTGACCACCGCAATGACGCGCAGCCGCCGCGACGCGGAGCCCGCTGCGATAACGCTGGACCAAGCGATCGCCGACGCCGCCATGCGGTTGCGCGCGATCATCGACGAGCATGGACCCGACGCCGTCGCGTTCTACGTCTCAGGTCAGATGTCGCTGGAGGCGCAGTATCTCGCGACGAAGCTGGCCAAGGGCTTCATCCGGACCGCATACATGGAGTCGAACTCGCGGCTGTGCATGGCCAGCGCGGGCACCGGCTACAAGCAGTCCCTGGGTGCCGACGGACCGCCCGGCTCCTACGACGATTTCGACAACGCCGACCTGTTCTTCGTCATCGGCTCCAACATGGCCGACTGCCATCCGATCCTGTTCCTGCGCATGGCCGAACGGCTCAACGCGGGCGCGAAACTCATCGTCGTCGATCCGCGCCGCACGGCCACGGCCGAACGCGCCGACCTCTTCCTTCAAATCCGGCCGGGTACAGATCTGGCGCTGCTCAACGGGATTCTGCACCTTCTTGTCGAAAACGGCGCCATAGACGCGGATTTCATCGCTGAGCACACCGAAGGCTGGGACGCGATGCCGGACTTCCTCGCCGACTATCCTCTTGAGCGGGTGGCCGCCGTCACCGGCGTTGCCGTCGACGATATCCGCAGGGCGGCAGAGATGATCGCCGCCGCAGGCGAGTGGATGAGCTGCTGGACGGTCGGGCTGAACCAGAGCACTCACGGCACCTGGAACACCAACGCGATCTGTAACTTGCATCTGGCCACCGGTGCGATCTGCCGGCCCGGCAGCGGGCCGTTCTCGCTTACCGGACAGCCGAATGCGATGGGTGGCCGCGAGATGGGCTACATGGGCCCGGGATTGCCGGGTCAGCGCTCCGTCTTGTCCGCAGCCGACCGCGCATTCGTCGAACAACGCTGGGGTCTGCCCGCTGACACGATCCGCGCCGATAGCAGTTCCGGAACGATCGACATGTTCGAGAGGATGGCGGCAGGGCAGATCAAGGCCTGCTGGATCATCGCCACCAACCCGGTCGCGTCGATCGCCAACCGCGACACCGTCATCGCGGGCCTGCAGGCTGCCGAGCTGGTGATCACCCAGGACGCCTACCGCGACACCGCCACCAACCGCTACGCCGACGTCATGCTGCCGGCGGCGCTGTGGGCGGAAGCCGATGCGGTGATGGTGAATTCCGAACGAACGATGACGCTGCTGCGACGGTCGGTGCCGCCCTGCGGTGATGCGAGACCCGACTGGCAGCTGATCTGCCTCATGGCTCAGGCGCTCGGATACGGGCACGCATTCGACTACGTGAGCAGCGAGCAGATTTTCGACGAAATCAGGCAATTCTCCAATCCCGGCACGGGTTACGACCTCCGCGGCGCCAGCTATCGCCGGCTCCAAAGCGGCCCGCTGCAATGGCCATGCCCGCCCGACGACGACAATCCGCGCCACCCGATTCGGTACCTCAACGACGGCATCAGCCAACCGCTACACGTCACCAAGGATGGCCGGCGCCCGCGGTTGGCGTTCCCCACCGCCAGCAGACGGGCAAGGTTCTTGCCGCGGCCGCACCTGGAGCCGGCTGAAATGCCCGACGACTCCTACCCTTTGGTGCTCAATACCGGCCGCGTGCAACACCAGTGGCACACGATGACCAAGACCGGCACGGTGGCGAAGCTGAACAAGCTGAATGGTGCACCGTTCGTCGAAGTGCATCCCGAGGACGCCGAGGCGCTCGGGATAGTCGACGGTGCGCCGACGGAGATTCGTTCCCGTCGCGGCAGGGCGGTGCTGCCCGCGGTCGTGACCGACCGGGTCAGGCGCGGCACGTGTTTCGCGCCGTTTCACTGGAACGACGAACAGGGTGAAAATCTCACGGTCAATGCCGTCACCAACGACGCCGTGGACCCCGATTCGCTGCAGCCCGAGTTCAAGGCATGCGCCGTCGCGTTGGCGCCGGTGGACGCGCCCCCTGCCGATATGCATCCGGTCGGCGTCACACTGGGACTCGACCGGGAGCCCCCGCCGGAGCTGACTGATCTCGAATCACATTATCTGGCAGGCTTTTTCAGCACACTGCCGCAGTCACTGCCGGAGGCGCCGGTGCTGCCGGAGTCAGCACCGGTGCGCCTGGTGGTGCGGGCGCGTGTCGACGGCATGCTCGCCGGCGCGTACCACACGCGAGGGCAGAAGGCGACTGCTCGTGGGCCGCTGGTGCTGTGGGCGTCGCAAACCGGCACCGCCGAGGTGGTCGCCGCGCAGCTGGCCCGGCGACTCGACAGCGCGGAACGACCCGCCCGGCTGGTGAACATGGACGACTGCCATCTCTCCGATTTGGCCGACACGACTGAATTACTCGTGGTGACAAGCACTTTCGGCGATGGCGGGCCACCCGACAACGGGGCTGACTTCTGGCACCGGCTCGGCGCCGCCGACGCGCCGTCCCTGGCGGGTCTGAAGTACGCCGTGCTGGGCATCGGCGACCGCGCATACGCCGACTTCTGCGGCCACGCCCGCTCCATCGACGCGCGGCTGGCCGACCTGGGCGCCACCCCGGTACTCGAACGCGCCGAGCTCGAGGCCCACGACGAGGAGCCGATGGCCCAGTGGGCCGAGCAAGTCACCACGCTGCTCGGGGCGCCGGTAGCCGAACCGAGCGCTCCGCCCCGCCCCGAAAGGCGCCCGGCCGAGCCGTTTTCGCGCGCCAGCCCGATTGCGGTACCCCTCAGCCGCAACGTCACTCTGACCTCGGTGGCGGCCGGAAAGGAAGTCCGCCAGCTCGGATTCGACATCTCCGAGCACGACGTCACCTACGCGGTGGGGGATTCACTCGGCGTTTATGCGTCGAACAGCGAGCAGACGGTGGCAAGGTGGCTGGCGGTCACCGGCCTCAGCGGCGACGAACCCGTCGTCGTCGACGGCGCGGAATGTGCCCTGCGCGAAGCCCTGACGTCGCACTACGACATCTGCCGGGTCACGCCCGGTCTGCTCACCTTCCTGGCCGAGCGGTCCATCGAGTCCAAGGCACTGAAGCGCTTGCGGGCCAACGCTTCTCAGTTCGAACGCTGGCTGGTGGGGCGCAATGCGATCGATCTTGTCGAGCAATTCCCGGTAGTCGCCGACGCCGAGCAGTGGCAGAGCGCGCTGGTCCGCTTGACCCCACGGTCGTATTCGATCTGCAGCAGTCCGCTGGTCGATCCGCACGAGGTGCAACTCACTGTGTCCGTGGTGCGCTACCGCGGGCCCGACGGCGTCGAACGCGGGGGAGTGTGCTCGACGTACCTTGCGGACCGCGCGAACGCGCCGGTCCCGATCTTCCTTCAGCACTCTCCGCACTTCCGGCCTCCCGAGGAGCCGGGCACGCCGATCATCATGATCGGCCCTGGCACGGGGATCGCGCCGTTCCGCGCGTTTCTGCACGAGCGGCGTGCGCTCGGAGATCGCGGCCGCAACTGGTTGTTCTTCGGTGATCGGCACGCCGCGCACAACTTCTACTACCGCGATGAACTTCTCGACATGTTCAGCGACGGATTCTTGAACCGGCTCGACCTGGCTTTCTCACGCGACCAAGCCGACCGGGTGTACGTCCAGCACCGCATGATCGAGAAAGGTGCCGAACTGTGGGCGTGGCTGCAGGACGGCGCGCACCTGTACGTCTGCGGAGACGCCACCCGAATGGCCAGAGACGTCGACGCCGCGCTGACGAAGATCGTCAAGACCCACGGCCGGCTGACCGACGAGCAAGCCCACGATTACAAACGCGAGCTGGTCGCCGCGAAGCGCTATCTGCGCGACGTGTACTGACGGCGCCCGCCGGTGAACCGCGCCACGATAGGACCATGGCGAGCAACGGCACGATGACGGCGTGGCGGGTGCAGCGACCCGGCCCGATGAACTCCCGGCCACTGGACCGGGTCAGCACCGAGATCCCACGTCCGGGTGACGACGAGCTGCTGGTGGCGGTCCGCGCGTGCGGGGTGTGCCGCACCGACCTGCACGTGGCCGAAGGGGACCTGCCGGTCCATCGACCCGGGGTCACGCCCGGTCACGAGGTGGTGGGCGAGGTGCTCGAGGTGGGACAGCAGGCCGGGCCGGAGTTCGCGGTCGGCGACCGGGTCGGCATTGCCTGGCTTCGACACACCTGCGGGGTCTGCCGCTATTGCGTGGGCGGACGCGAGAACCTCTGCCCGCAATCCCGCTACACCGGCTGGGACGCCGACGGCGGATACGCTGAATTCGCTACCGTCCCAGCGGCTTTCGCGCACCATCTCCCGACCGGCTACGACGATGCCGAACTGGCGCCGCTGTTGTGCGCGGGCATCATCGGCTACCGCTCGCTGCTGCGCGCGGAGGTACCGCCCGGCGGCCGGCTGGGGCTGTACGGGTTCGGTGGCAGCGCCCACATCACCGCGCAGGTGGCCTTGGCTCGAGGCATTGAAGTCCATGTGATGACCCGCGGCGCCGCCGCCCAGCAGCTGGCTCGTGCCCTGGGCGCGGCGTCCGTGCAGGGCGCGGCGGACCCGCCGCCGGTTGCGCTCGACTCGGCGATCCTGTTCGCGCCGGTCGGTGATCTCGTGCTGCCGGCGCTGGAGGCGCTGGACCGCGGCGGCACGCTGGCGGTGGCCGGCATCCACCTCAGCGACATCCCGAAGCTGTCCTATCAGCGCCACCTCTTCCAGGAGCGCCAGCTGCGCTCGGTGACGTCGAACACCCGTGCCGACGCCCGCGAGTTCCTGGCTTTCGCCCAACAGCACCGCATCGAGGTCAGCCACCCGACCTATCCACTCGATCAGGCCGACCGTGCGCTGACCGACCTGGCCGACGGCCGCATTGCCGGTGCGGCGGTGTTGTTGCCGTGACGTTCTGCCCACGATCGGGGTGTAGTACGCGATAATGCAGGGAACCCCTGCCTGATCGGGAAGGTGGCGGGAACATGAGCGAAACGAGAGATCGAGCGGCAGAATCCCGGGTCGAGATGGAGTTCGTCGGCTACGACTGCGGATTAGCCTCAGCGCGAACAGCGTCCACCGACCTTCACCGAGAGGTCGCAGCACTGGCCCGGCGGGTGCACGGGGAAACCAGGCCGCACTATGAGCCCGTCGTCGAAGAGTTCGCCGCCCTTGCCCCCAAGCACATCGACGGCGTGGCCGGTGCCGGCGCACTGCTGGCCCTCGGCAGAACGGGGTTGCGGACGGTTTCTCCCGCCGGCTGCACGGCGAACCTGATAGAGGAACTGCACAAGGATTTCGGCGGCCCTGCCGTCGACGCCAGTAACACCCAACGCCCGGTCCACGTCACTGACCTCACCGACGAGCCGCGCTGGCCCGAATTCACCCGCGCGGCGCTCGCGCAGACCGAGGTGCAGTCGCTTCTGTGCCTGCCGCTGTACACCCACATCCACAGCTGGGGTGCGCTGATCCTTTTCTCCGACGAGCCCAACCGGCTCGATGCCGACGCCGAAGAGGCCGGCCAGATCCTGGGCACTCATGTGGCGCTGACTCTCGACGCCGTGCACCACGACCGGCACTACCGGTCGGCGCTGGGCAGCCGCGACATCATCGGCCAGGCCAAGGGCTTGTTGATGGAGCGGTTCGACGTCGACGCCGTACAGGCGTTCGCGCTGCTCACTCGGTTGTCGGAAGAGTCGCGCCGGCCTGTGGTGGTGGTGGCCAAGGAGTTGCTCGAGACCAAGGTCGGCCGCAAAGCGTAGGCCGGACGTACGTCAGGTCGCCAGGTGCCACACCAGCGCCGCGGCCAGCGCACCGAGTCCGTTGAGTGACCAGTGCAATGCGATGGGCGCCAGCAGGCTGCCGCTGCGTCGGCGCAGCCAGGTGAAGACGAACCCGGCGACCGCGGTCGCGGCCACCGCCAGCACCACGCCGACGAGTTCGCCGACGATGCCGCCACCGAAGAGTCGGCTGAACCCGACATTGCCGCTGGTCAGTCCCAGCGACGTGGCGATGTGCCACAGCCCGAACAGCAGCGATCCGGCCGCCGCGACACCGCGAAAGCCCCATGCCCGGGTCAGCGCGCCGTCCAGCACCCCCCGAAACGCCAGCTCCTCCGGGATCACGGTCTGCAGCGGGATGACCACCATCGAGGCGATCAGCGCTCCCGACACGGTCGCGTAGCGGTCGTTCATGAACATCGGCCGGGTCCACGGCAGCGTCGCGCCGACCGCGATGACCGTGACCACCAGCGCCACCGCGGCGATTGCGTACGCCAGGCCGGTCTTCCAGTGCTCGCGCCCCAGTCCCAGCTCGTTCCAGCCCAAGCCGCGAGACCGCAGCAGCACCAGCAGGCCTACCGCGGCGGCGGGCACCGTCGCCACGCTCGCCCACGGCGTCGTGAAGTGTGCAATGAGATTGCTCGCCGTCAGCACCACCACGACGACCGCGATGTCGGAGTAGACATGCAGCCGGTTCAGGGCGGCCAGTTGCGCGGCGATCGGATGTGGATGAACTGGCGCGCTGACGGACATAGCGCCGTCGAGTCTAGCGATCTCGGCGCACTCGAGGTCGCTGAGCGACCGTGCGCGCGCCGAATCACCCACCCCACGTCCAATTCGCAATCGCGGGCGGGTCCTCGCCGTGTTCGCGGGTGTAGCGGCGCGCCGCCAGCCGCGCGTCAGCCATCGTCTGCCGCAGCAACGCAGCGCGGCTACCGAGACCGTCGCCCCGGTCGATCACATCCATCACCAGGTGGTAGCGGTCGATGTCGTTGAGCATGACCATGTCGAACGGCGTCGTAGTGGTGCCACGCTCCTTGAACCCCCGCACGTGGATCGACCGATGGTTGGTGCGGCGATAGGTCAGCCGATGGATCAGCCAGGCATAGCCGTGGTAGGCGAAGATCACGGGCCTGTCGGTGGTGAACAGACCGTCGAACTCGCGGTCGGACAAGCCGTGTGGATGTTCGGATTCCGGTTGCAGCCGCATCATGTCGACGACGTTGACCACCCGCACCTTCAGCTCGGGCAGCTCACGGCGCAGGATGTCGGCCGCGGCCAACGTCTCCAGCGTCGGGACGTCGCCGGCGCAGGCCAGCACCACGTCCGGGTCACCGGTTTCGTCGCCGCTGGCCCAGTCCCAGATGCCCAGGCCGCGCGCGCAGTGCGCGATCGCGGAGTCCATGTCGAGGTAGGCCAGCGCGGGCTGCTTGCCGGCGACCACCACGTTGACGTAGTCACGGCTGCGCAGGCAATGGTCGACCGTCGACAGCAGGCAGTTGCCGTCCGGCGGCAGGTAGACCCGCACCACCTCGGGCCGCTTGTTCATCACGTGGTCGATGAAGCCGGGATCCTGGTGCGACGCGCCGTTGTGGTCTTGGCGCCACACGTGCGACGTCAGCAGGTAGTTCAGCGACGCGATCGGTTGGCGCCACGGCAGTTCGCGGTTGCGGGTCAGCCACTTGATGTGCTGGTTGACCATGGAGTCGACGATGTGCACGAACGCCTCGTAGCAGTTGAAGAGCCCGTGCCGGCCGGTCAGCAGGTAGCCCTCCAGCCAGCCCTGGCAAAGGTGTTCGGACAGCACCTCCATCACCCGCCCCTCGGGGGACAGGTGATCGTCGCCCGGTTCGGTGTCGGCCATCCAGGCGCGCTCGGTCGCCTCGAAGACCGCCGACAGCCGGTTCGACGCCGTTTCGTCGGGACCCATCAATCGGAACCGGTCCGGGTTGCGGACGATCACGTCGCGCAGGAAGGTGCCGAGTACCCGGGTGGCCTCGTGCGTGACGGTGCCGGGCTTGTCGACGGCCACGGCGTACTGGGTGAAGTCGGGCAGGTCGAGGTCGCGCAGCAGCAGGCCACCATTGGCATGGGGGTTGGCGCTCATCCGCCGGTTGCCCTCTGGCGCCAGCGCCCGCAGTTCCGGGCGCAGGGCGCCGTCGTCGTCGAACAACTCCTCGGGCCGATAGCTGAGCAACCACTCCGCGAGCTGCTTGCGGTGCTTCGGATTCGTGTGGGTCTCGGCAAGCGGGACCTGATGCGACCGCCAGGTGCCCTCAACCTGCTTGCCGTCCACCTCCGCGGGTCCCGTCCAGCCCTTGGGGGTGCGCAGCACGATCATCGGCCAGAGCGGCCGGCCCGCCTCGTTGTCCAGCCGGGCCGCGCGCTGGATCGCCGCTATTTCGTCGAACGCCTCGTCGAAAGCGATCGCCAGCTGCTGGTGCACGATCGCCGGATCGTCGCCGGCGACGACGATCGGCCGGTAGCCGTAGCCGCGCATCAGCGCGTCGAGCTCGTCGGCTGAAATGCGCGCCAGCACTGTGGGATTGGCGATCTTGTATCCGTTGAGATGCAGTATGGGCAGTACCGCGCCGTCGGTGACCGGGTTGAGAAACTTGTTCGAATGCCAGCTGGCGGCCAGCGGCCCGGTTTCGGCTTCGCCGTCGCCGATGACGCACGCCACCACCAGGTCCGGGTTGTCGAATGCGGCACCGTAGGCATGCACCAGCGCATAACCGAGCTCGCCGCCCTCGTGGATAGAGCCCGGCGTCTCGGCCGCCACGTGACTCGGGATGCCGCCGGGAAAAGAGAACTGGCGGAACAGCTTTCGTAGTCCGTGGGTGTTCTCTTCGATGCCGGAGTACACCTCGCTGTACGTGCCTTCCAGGTAAGCGTTCGCCACCAGTCCGGGTCCACCGTGCCCGGGGCCCGCGATGTAGATGACGTCTAGGTCGCGGGACTTGATGACGCGGTTGAGGTGCGCGTAGATCAGGTTCAGCCCGGGGGTGGTGCCCCAGTGGCCCAGCAACCGTGGTTTCACGTGCGCTTCGGACAGCGGCTCGGCCAGCAGTGGATTGTCCAGCAGGTAAATCTGACCCACTGACAGATAGTTCGCGGCGCGCCAGTAGGCGTTGATCAGATCGAGGTCGACGGGAGACAGCGGCGGGCTCGGTGAGGTCACGACCTCAGAGGTACCCGAATCGGGTTACATTACGCTGACCCCGTGCCGGGAGCCGTGTTACCAGTTGTCGTGAGCCCGGCATGAGCGCTGCGGATCTGCCGCTCGCCGGGGTGCGGGTGCTCGACGTCGCGGCTGGTGAGGGGGAGGCGGTCACACGCCTGCTCGCCGATCTGGGCGCCGACGTGCTCAAGATAGAACCGCCCGGCGGCAGCCCCTCGCGCCGAGCGCGGCCCACGGTGGCCGGTGTCTCGATCCCGTTTGCGATGCGCAACGCAAACAAGCGCAGCGCGGTGCTCGATCCCGCCGTCGTCGCGAACCGGCGGCGGTTCGCCGAACTCGTTGCGGACGCCGACATCCTCGTCGACGACGGGATCCCGGGACAGGCCGCGGCATTCGGTGCCGGCTGCGAAGAACTGACCCAGCAGTTCCCGCATCTGGTCGGGCTGTCGGTGACTGATTTCGGCATTTCCGGGCCGTATGCATCGTGGCGCGCCACCGATGCGGTGCTCTACGCGATGTCCACGGCGCTGTCGCGCTCTGGGCCGCCAGCCGGGACGCCGGTGTTACCGCCCGACGGCATCGCATCGGCTACCGCGGCGGCGCAGGCGGCATGGGCCACACTGGCTGCTTACTACCACAAACTACGTTGCGGCACAGGCGATTACATCGACTTCTCGCGCTTCGAGGCAGTGGTGCAGGCGCTCGACCCGCCGTTCGGCACGATGGGCCAGGGTGCGCTGGCGCAGCGCACGGCTGGCTGGCGCGGCCGCCCGCGCAACCAGGACGTGTATCCCACGTTCGCGTGCGCCGACGGGTTCGTCCGGATCTGCGTGATGTCACCGCGCCAGTGGCGCGCCATGCGGTCGTGGCTCGGCGAGCCTCCGCAGTTCGCCGACCCCAAGTTCGACACCCTTGGGGCACGGTTCGCGGCCACCCGTGAGATCAACGCGCTGATCGCGCAGTTGTTCGCCGATCAGACGATGGACGACCTCGTCACAGCGGGTCAGCGGTTCGGTGTCCCGATCGCGCCGGTGCTGACACCCGCGCAGGCCCTGTGCTCAAAGCACTTTCGAGCCGCCGGCGCGCTGACGGCACTAGAGGTCGCCGACGGTGTGCACGTGGCTGCGCCGGTCGGACCGTTTGTTGTCGACGGCCGGCGCGCGGGGCTGCGGCACGCCGCTCCCGCGGCCGGTGCGGACGATCCCGCATGGCACTCGCCGCGTGTCGCATTGGCGACAACCGGCGCCGGCGTGCGTCCATTCGACGGATTGCGCATCCTCGATCTCGGCATCATCGTCGCCGGGGGAGAACTGGGCCGGCTGTTCGCCGACCTTGGCGCTGAGGTGCTGAAGGTGGAAAGCGCCGCCTACCCGGATGGGCTGCGGCAGACCAGAGCCGGTCAGCCGATGAGCGAGGCGTTTGCGTGGGCCCATCGCAACGAGTATGGGCTCGGGCTGGACCTGCGCACACCCGACGGCAAGGAGCTGTTCGAGCGCCTGGTGGCCGGTGCCGATGCGGTGTTCGCCAACTTCAAGCCGGGAACTCTTGATTCGCTTGGCTTTTCGTACGACAGGCTGCTCGAGATCAATCCGCGGATCGTCCTGGCCGAGAGCAGCGCGTTCGGTGACACCGGGCCGTGGAGCACCCAGAAGGGCTACGGCCCGTTGGTGCGGGCGGCCACCGGAGTGAGCTGGCTGTGGGCCACGCACGGCGATGTGCCGTCGTTCTTCGACGCGGTCACCGTGTTTCCCGATCACGTCGTCGCGCGGATCGTTGCGGTGGCCGCGCTCGCCGCGCTGATCCGCCGCGACCGCACGAAAGCGCCTGCGCACGTGCATATTTCGCAAGCCGAGGCTGCGGTCAACCAACTCGACATCACCTATGTCGCCGACGAGGCCCGCACTGCCGGACAGCCGGTGTGCGATGACCAGACAGCGCACGGCGTGTATCCCTGCGCCGGGGACGACGAGTGGTGTGTGATCTCGATCCGCAACGATGCCGACCGGCATCAGCTCACCAGCGCGATAGGCTGCGCTGGCTGTGCCTCGCTGGAGAGTGAAATAGCCAGGTGGACAAGCACTCTCGACAAGACGGATGTCGCCCGGATATTGCAGCAGGCCGGCGTGCCCGCCGCGCCGATGAACCGTCCCGGTGACGTCCTCGCCGATCCCGCGATCCGGCACCGCAAATTGTTGACCGACATGGTTCATCCGCTGTTCGACGCAGCGCTGCCGGCCGAAGCGTGGCCCGCGCCGTACCGGCACATCCCGCCCGCCGAGCTGCGACCGGCGCCGTTGCCCGGCGAGCACACGCGTGAGGTGTGCCAGAAGTTGCTCGGCCTCGAGGCCACCCAGATAGACAAGCTGATTGCCGACGGTGTGCTCTTCACGTCACACGGAAAGGTGCCCTGATGCCAGTCGATCCGCGAACTCCCGTGCTGATCGGGTCGGGACAGATCAACCACTACGACGAGGGCGAGACACCCGACCCCGTCGGTCTGATCGCGCTGGCCGCCCGCAAGGCGGCCGACGCCCGCGTGCTGGAGGCCGTCGACGCCATCCGCCTTGTCAGGATGTTGTCCTGGCGCTATCGCGACCCCGGCCTGTTGCTTGGCGAGCAGATCGGTGCCACCGGTTTCGCATCGCAATACAGTGGCGTCGGCGGCAATGTGCCGCAGTCACTGGTCAACCAGGCATGTCTGGACATCCAGCGCGGAGCGGCCGACGTCGTCCTGATCGGTGGCGCCGAACGGTGGCGTACCAGAACCCGACTGCGCAACGCCGGCCAGAAGCCCGACTGGCCGCAGCAGGACGAGACGGTGCCGGCCGCACCCGGCGGTGAGGACGACGTCGCACTGGCCGGCCCGGCGGAAATCCGCATCGAGCTGGTCCAGCCCGCCAACGTGTACCCGCTGTTCGAACAGGCGTTGCGCATCGCCGCGGGAGAGCCGTCGGACGAGCACCGGCGCCGCATCGGCGAGTTGTGGGCGCAGTTCAGCGCTGTCGCGCAACACAATCCCAACGCCTGGAACCGCAGAAGATTCGACGCAGACGAGATCTGGCAGCCGGGACCCGAGAACCGGATGATCAGCTGGCCGTACACGAAGCTGATGAACTCCAACAACATGGTCGACCAGGCGGCGGTGATCCTGCTGGCTTCTGCCGAAGCCGCGTCTCGACTCAAGATCCCGTCGGAGCGCTGGGTGTTTCCCTACGCGGGAACCGATTCTCACGACACCTACGCACTCGGCGAAAGGGCCGACCTGCACCGCTGCCCGGCCATCAGGATCGCGGGGCGTCGCGCTATGGAACTCGCCGGATGCGGCATCGGCGACCTCCAATTCGTCGACGTCTATTCGTGTTTCCCGTCCGCCGTGCAGGTCGCAGCAACGGAGTTGGGTCTGCCCCTGGCCGACCCCCAGCGGCCGCTGACCGTCACAGGCGGGCTCACCTTCGCCGGGGGGCCGTGGAACAACTACGTGACCCACTCGATCGGCACGATGGCCGAGCGGCTCGTCGAAACGCCCGGCAGCCTCGGGTTGATCACCGCCAACGGCGGCTATCTGACCAAGCACAGCATCGGGATCTACGGCAGCAAACCGCCCGCCACTGAATTCCGTTGGGAGGACGTGCAATCCGAGGTCGACCGGGAGCCCACACGCACAGCGCTGGAGGAGTACGACGGCGTGGGCACGGTGGAATCGTGGACGGCTCCATTCGACCGTGACGGAAAGCCGCAGAAGACGTTTTTGGCCGTGCGGACCCCCGGTGACGCGCGCACGCTGGCGGTGATGACCTCACCGTCGGATGTGGCGGCCTCGATCAGCGAGGACATCGCGGGCGCGAAGGTCCAGGTTCAAACCGACGGCACCGCAACGCTGATCTGATCAGCCCGGCACCGGGGTGTAGTGCGGCGAGTAATCGGTCGAGGAGAACGTGAAGCCTTTCTTCGTGCTCTCGCTCTGACATGACACCCCGGCCTCTTGCACGTTGCAGCGAAACCCTGCCGCCGCCAATGTCTTTCCGAAATCCAATACCGGCGCCTTGCCGGACTTCTCGGCGAACCCCGGACGCTCGAGCCAGGTGAATCCCGGTTCATCGTCGTCGCCGACCGCAACCGCATTGGGCGCGACGGTGTCGCCGTCGCTGGTGGTGATCGTGGCGGGCGCGCCGGCGACGCCCAGGGCTTGGCCGCCGAATGCCTGACAACCCGCTCGCGAATGCGGCATGATCGCGCAGCTCCACTTCCCGCTCGGGGTGGTGAAGTAGTAGCCAGTGGGGCCGTCCGTCGTCACGTAGTAGTCAGATGCGTCAACCAGATTCGGGTCGCCCGAGGGGAGGGGCGGCGTGGTGCTGGTCGGCGTGCGCTGCGGCGGCTCTCCCGTGTCTACAACCGTGGCGTCGGCGCAGCCGACGGCCAGCAGGCCTGTGATGGCCATCAGACACCAGCGAGGCAAGTCCACGTTACGACGCCGCCAAGCCGCTCAGCGGCAGCTGCGCATCAGCCAGGTGGTCAGGGGAGACTTCGGCGCGGGACCGGATCAGCGCCTTGACGTCGTCGACCACGTCCCACACGTTGACGTTCATCCCCGCTAGTACGTGGTTGCGGCCGTCGAGCCAGAACGCGATGAACTCGCGGCGCGCCACGTCGCCCCGAAACACCACACGCTCATAGCCTTCCGAGTGACCGACATACTCCATACCCAGGTCGTACTGGTCGGTGAAAAAGTATGGCAGCTCGTCGTATTGGCGGTCGCCGCCCAGCATGTTGGCCGCCCCGACCGCGGGCTGCTTGAGCGCGTTGGCCCAGTGCTCGGTGCGGATGCGGGTGCCGAAGAACGGATGCTGCGCGGCGGCGATGTCACCGACCGCGAAGATGTCCGGGTCGCTGCTGCGCAATGTGGCGTCGACGGCCACACCGCCGTCGGCGAGTTCGAGCCCGGCCTGCTGAGCCAACTCGATGTTGGGTGCTGCGCCGACTGCCACCAGCACGGCGTCGGCTTCGACCGTGGACCCGTCGCCGAGCGCCAGGCCCGTCGCCGCCCCGGATGCGGTGGTGATCTCGGCGACGCTCGACTCGAGCATCAGGGTGACGTCGTGCGCGCGGTGCAGATCGGCGAACACCTCGGCCGCTTCGGGACCCAGGGCGCCCAGCAAGGGCAGGCGCGCAGTCTCGACGACGGTTACGTCGACGCCGCGGGCGCGAGCACCGGCAGCGACTTCCAGCCCGATCCACCCCGCGCCGACGATTGCCAGCGAAGAGCCCTCGCGCAGGGCCGAATTGAGGTCCTCGGCGTCGTCGATGGTGCGCAGATAGTGAACTCCGGTGGCATCCGCGCCGGGGATCGAGGGGCGTCGCGAGCGCGACCCGGTCGCGAGCAGCAACCTGTCGTAGCCGATCGTGCTGCCGCCGGGCAGGGCCACGGTGTGCGCGGACCGGTCGATCGCGGTGACGGCGGTGCCGAGGCGCAGGTCCACGTTTGCGTCGCGGTACCAGTTCGCGTCGTGCACGGTGAAATCCTCGAGCGCCTTATCGCCGGCCAGGAAGTCCTTGGACAGCGGCGGCCGCTCGTAAGGTAGGTGCCGCTCCTCTGCTATCAATACGATCTGGCCGTCAAATCCGTTGTCGCGCAGCGCTTCCACGGCTTTGGCTCCGGCCAGGCCGCCGCCGACGATGACGAAGGTCGAGGTCTTTGTCATCTGACCGAGGTTACTCGACCCGCCTCGCCGGCCGGAGCGCCCCACCTCACACGCCCAGCATGGTCTTCAGCGTCCGCGCATTCTGCACCGCGTAGCCGTGGCCGTCATTGTTGAAGTAGACGAGCACGTCGCGGCCCTGGTCATGCCACTCACCGATGCGGTCGGCCCACCATCGCAGGTCGTCATCGGAATATGAACCGGCATAGAGAGATTGGGCGTCGGGGCCGTGCATGCGCACGTACACCACGTCCGTCGTCGCACGCAGGATGCACTTGAGTCCAGCGCCGCTCATCACGACGTATGCCGCACGGTGACGCTCCAACAACGCGTACACCGCCGGGTCGTCCCACGAGGGGTGACGCAGCTCCACAGCCACCCGGATCCAGTCGGGCAGGCAGCTCAGGAAGTGGTCGAGCCGCTGGTCGTCACGCTGCTGCTCTGGATGCAGTTGAACCAGCAGCATCTCTCGCCGATTGCCCAGTTCGCGCCAGCACCGCTCGAACCGCTCCACCCAGGGTTCGGGCGACTTCAGCCGGCGGAAGTGCGTCAGCCCGCGGTGTGCCTTCACCGACATCGTGAACCCCTCGGGTAGGCGCTCGCGCCAGCCGGCGAACGTCGAGTCCTTGGGCCACCGATAGAAGCTGGCGTTGAGTTCGACCGTCGTGAACTCTTGCACGTAGCGGGCCAGCCGCTTCGCCACGGGCATACCTTCGGGATACAGCACGCCGGCCCAATGGTCATACGACCAGCCGGACGTGCCGATGCGGATCATTTGGCCGGCAGCGCTCGCGCGTAGCCGCTGCGATGCGAAATCCAGTCCTGCAGTTGCTGTTTCGTGCGCACTCCCTCAGGACTCACCCCGACGCCGCGTTCGGCGCCGATCAGTTCGCGGACGCGGTCGGCGAGTGCCTCGTCGTACGGCACGCTCAGTCCAGATCGACACGAATGGTGAGCAGGTCGCTGCCCATGAAGCGGACGATCGCGCTGTTGAGACCCGGCAGCTGCGTCAACCGTGCCACGGGGTCGTCGTCGGGAAGCAGATGTGCAGTGCCCGTTCGCCATTGGCCGCCCACCCGCACGCGAACGCGGGGATTGGCTTTCATGTTGCGCACGTAATCGGCGTGCTCGCCGTGTTCGGAGACCATCCAGAACTGGTTGTCCACCACCTTGCCGCCGACCGCGGTGCGCCTCGGCTGTCCGCTCTTGCGGCCGATGGTTTCGATCATCGTGACCGGCAGCTGCCGCCCGATCGGGTTGACGACCAGTCGCTGCATGCGGTGGACAACACTTCGCTTGAGCGCATTGATGTCAGGCATCCGACCATCTTTGCGCGAGCGTGCAGGTTTGTACGCCTGTTAGCGGCGTGTCGGCGCGCAGACCCGCACGCTCGCCGCACATCAGGCGGCCAGAGATGCCGCTTGGCCGGTTTCCAGCGCTTGGGCGACGATCTCCGCCACGTCGGTCATCGGCTTGACCTCCAGCGCGTCGAGCACCTCGGCCGGCACGTCGTCCAGATCCGGCTCGTTGCGCGCCGGAATGAACACCGTCGACAGCCCGGCCCGTTGCGCGGCCAGCAGCTTCTGCTTGACACCGCCGATCGGCAGCACCCGGCCGTTCAGCGTGACCTCACCGGTCATGCCGACGTCAGCGCGCACCTGCCGCCCGGTGGCCATCGACACCAGCGCGGTGACCATCGTGACGCCCGCTGACGGCCCGTCTTTGGGAACCGCGCCCGCCGGCACGTGCAGGTGGATGCGCCGGTCCAGCGCCCTGGGATCGACACCCAACTGCTCTGCGTGCGCGCGGACGTAGGACAGCGCGATCTGCGCCGACTCCTTCATCACGTCACCCAGCTGCCCGGTGAGCTGCAAGCCCGGCTCGCCATCGGTGGCATTGGCCTCGATGTAGAGCACGTCACCGCCCAGGCCGGTGACCGCCAGCCCGGTCGCCACGCCGGGCACCGCGGTGCGCTCGGCCGACTCGGGCGTGAACCGCGGGCGGCCGAGGTAGGCAACCAGATCCGGTTCGTCGATCACCACCGGTGACGGATCCTCCGCGAGTTTCGTCGCCGCCTTCCGCAGGGCCTTGGCCAGCAGCCGCTCGAACTGCCGCACACCCGGCTCGCGGGTGTAGTCGGCGGCGATCTTGCGCAGCGCGGCGTCGGTGACCGTCACCTCGTCCTCGCTCAGCGCCGCCTTCTCGCGCTGCCGCGGCAGCAGGAAGTCGCGGGCGATCGCGATCTTGTCGTCCTCGGTGTAGCCGTCGATCTGCACCAGCTCCATCCGGTCCAGCAGCGCCGACGGGATGTTCTCGACGACGTTGGCGGTGGCCAGGAAGACCACGTCGGACAGGTCCAGATCCAGGTCGAGGTAGTGGTCGCGGAACGTGTGGTTCTGCGCGGGGTCCAGCACTTCGAGCAGCGCCGCCGACGGGTCGCCGCGGTAGTCGGATCCCACCTTGTCGATTTCGTCCAGCAGCACAACGGGATTCATCGACCCTGCCTCGCCGATCGCACGCACGATCCGGCCCGGCAGCGCGCCGACGTAGGTGCGCCGGTGACCGCGGATCTCGGCTTCGTCGCGCACACCGCCCAGCGCCACCCGAACGAACTTGCGCCCCAGCGCGCGGGCGACGCTCTCACCTAGCGACGTCTTGCCCACACCGGGAGGTCCGGCCAGCACCATCACGGCGCCCGAGCCGCGCCCGCCGACCACGGCCATGCCGCGAGAGGCGCGACGTGCCCGCACTGCCAGGTATTCGACGATGCGGTCCTTCACGTCGTCGAGCCCGTGATGGTCGGCATCGAGGATCGCGCGCGCAGCCGCCAGGTCCGTCGAATCTTCCGTGCGCACGTTCCACGGCAGGTCCAGCACGGTGTCCAGCCAGGTGCGGATCCAGCCGCCTTCCGGGCTCTGCTCGCTGGTGCGTTCCAGCTTGCCGACTTCACGCAGCGCGGCCTCGCGCACCTTCTCGGGCAGATCGGCTGCCTCGATGCGCGAGCGATAGTCGTCCGAGGACCCCTCGTCGTCGTCCTCACCGAGCTCCTTGCGGATCGCGGCCAATTGCTGGCGCAGCAGAAACTCCTTCTGCTGCTTTTCCATACCGGCGCGCACGTCTTCGGCGATCTTGTCGTTGACCTCCACCTCGGCGAGGTGGTCGGTGATCCAGTCGATCAGCGCGCGCAGCCGTTCCGCGACGTCCGGGGTCTCCAGCAGCTGGCGCTTCTGCACGTCGCTCAGATACGACGCGTACCCGGACATGTCGGCCAGCGCCGACGGGTCGGTCATCTGGTTGACCACGTCGACGATCTGCCATGCCTCACGGCGCTGCAGCATCGCGAGCAGCAGCTTCTTGTACTCGGCGGCCAGCGCCCTGGCTTCGTCGGTGGGCGTCGGCTCGGAAACCTCGGTGACCTCGACCCACAGGGCCGCGCCCGGCCCGGATGCGCCGGCGCCGATGTGCGCCCGACGCTCGCCGCGCAGGACGGCGGCCATACCGCCGGCGATGCGGCCCACCTGCAGAATCGACGCGATCACCCCGTACGACGGATAGCGGTCGTCGAATCGTGGGGCGATCAGCAGCTTGCCGGTTTCAGTTGCGCGGGCTGCCTCGACGGCAGCGCGGGCGGCGTCATCCAGCGCGATCGGCACGACCATCCCGGGCAACACCACCTGATCGGCGACGAACAGCACCGGCACGTTGATCGGTTCAGGCATTCATCCTCCAAAGTTAAGCCTGACGGGCTCAACCCTGGGGGCGCTCCATTTGTTCCCGGCTTAGCGGCGAGGTGCAAGGAACCCGTTCCTGGCGCACATTTCGCTAATCCGCAAAGACATCCGCCCAGTCGTTCCTCATGCTGACCAGCGTCCAACCCGAGCCGCCGGCCAGCTCCAGAGCGCGCTCCGCTCCCGCGGTGTAGGCGAATTCGCGCTCGGCGTCGTCATGGAGAACCAGCATTCGAAGCCCGTCGGTGTACTGGAGCATTTCGATGTCACCGTTCGAGTTGCCGACCGCGAAGGTCGGCCGACGTCCGGTGCGGCCCCAAATGCGTACCGGCTTGATCGGCCCGTCGTCGAGGAATTCCGGCTGCGCGGTGGTGTACAGGTTGCCTTCACGGTAGATGAGGCCGACGGAGCTGCCCACGACGCGTTCGGGCGGGATCCCGTACATATCGAAAGTGACCGGCCGCATGAAGTCTCGCCCGCCACCGGACACGATGTAGGTGGCGAATCCGTTCTCTTCGAGATACCGCAGCAGCTCCACCATGGGCCGGTAGCCGCACGCGGCGTAAGGCCGGTCCAGGATGGGATGCTTGGCCGAAGCGAAGAATTCGGCCACTTGCCGGGCGTGCTCGTCGACGCTGATC
Organism: Mycobacterium sp. NGS39; assembly: GCF_059812765.1. Classification (NCBI taxonomy): domain Bacteria; kingdom Bacillati; phylum Actinomycetota; class Actinomycetes; order Mycobacteriales; family Mycobacteriaceae; genus Mycobacterium; species Mycobacterium sp. NGS39. The sequence continues at coordinate 200,482 of NZ_JCALDH010000004.1, forward strand.
GCCTCGTTGGCCGAAAACACCGCAGCAGCAAGGGTTTTGACGTCGCTGTCGTCGCCCTGGTAGTGCTTGGTGACGGCCTCGCCGAACCAGGCCAAGTCACCTTCGGCGGCCGCGCGGAAAGGCTGCCGCTCTCGCAGCGACGGGTCCGCGACAGCCTTCTCGGCGAGGCGCCGGATCAAAAAATGCAGCTGAACATATGCCGGCTTCTCGCACCACAGCGTCCCGTCGTTGTCGAATACCGCTATGCGAGAGGGGAATTCGGTTTCAGCAACCACCTGCTCGACGAAGTCGACGATCGCTGACTTCGCGGGTCCGTCGTTCCACGACTCGAGCATCAATCTTTGGCGAGGAACTGGTGCAGCTTCTCGACGGCCTGGTCCACACTGAAGCTGGCCGGTGGATGACGAGGCGGAAACTCACGGAACGTGTCGAGGAACTTCGTCGCCATCGCGGTCATGTAGAACGCCAGATAGGCCCGCCGAATGAACCAGTCGTAATAGGTGTTCGAGGTGATGTCGGCATACTCGAACGGATCGGTGCGCAGGTTGAAAAGCTTGGGCACCCGCAACACGGTGAACGGTTCGGCCCAGATGCGCAGCGTGCCCGGGCAGCGCTGCTCCATGAACACGGCCTTCCAGTTCTCGAACCGCATCGCAATCAGGTCGCCGTCGTCGGAGAAGTAGAAGAATCCCCGGCGTGGGCTGTGTTCGACTTCACCTGTGAGGTACGGCAGCAGGTTGAAGCCGTCGATGTGCACCTTGAACTCTTTGTCGCCGACGGTGTAGCCCTTCTTCAGCTTGCCGATGACGCCCGGGTCGCCCGCAGCCGCAACCAAAGTGGGCAGCCAGTCGTGGTGCTGAATGATGTCGTTGGACACCGCGCCTGCCGCGATCTTGCCGGGCCAGCGAATCATCTCCGGCACCCGGAACGCGCCCTCCCAATTGGTGTCCTTTTCGCTGCGGAACGGCGTGGTGCCGCTGTCGGGCCAGCTGTTGCGGTGCGGGCCGTTGTCTGTCGAGTAGATGACGATCGTGTCTTCGGCGATGCCCAGCTCGTCGAGCAGGTCGAGCACCTGACCGACGTTGCGGTCATGGTCGATCATCGTGTCGTGATAAGCCGATTGCCACAGCCCGGCCTGTCCGACGCTTTCCGGCTTGGGATGGGTGAACAAATGCATGTGCGTGAAGTTGCACCACACGAAAAACGGGTTGCCGGCCTCGTGCTGCCGCCTGATGTAGTCGGCGGTGGCGCCGACGATCTCGTCGTCGATGGTTTCCATTCGCTTCTTGTTCAACGGCCCGGTGTCCTCGATGCTCTGTTTACCGACCGGTCCGAACTTCGCGTCGTCGGGTTCCTGCGACACCTCGTCGCTGGCCTTACACCTCAGCACCCCGCGGGGTAGCGCGAACTCGTACAGCCGCGGGAATTGATCCTTGTGCGGGTAGTCGACGTTCTCTGGCTCCTCTTCAGCATTGAGGTGGTACAGCTTGCCGAAGAATTCGTCGAAGCCGTGCACGGTCGGCAGGTACTTGTTCATGTCACCGAAGTGGTTCTTGCCGAACTGGCCGGTGGCATATCCGAGCGGCTTCAGGAGTTCGGCAATCGTGGGATCCTCGTCGGCCCAACCAATATCGGCTCCCGGCACGCCGACCTTGCTCATCCCGGTGCGGTACACGCTCTGCCCGCCGATGAACGCCGCCCGCCCCGCGGTGCAGCTTTGCTCGCCGTAGGAGTCGGTGAATCGCATTCCCTCGTTGGCGATGCGGTCGATGTTGGGCGTGCGGTAACCCATCAAGCCGTCGCTGTAGCAGGACAGGTTCGTGATCCCGATGTCGTCTCCCCAAATCACCAGGATGTTCGGCTTACCGTCGGGCATGACGACTCCTTCCGCGGGTGGCCGCTGTGTCCAGCCTAGGAGTCGACCGCCTCCGCCACAACGCATTCGCAAAGGTCGTCGTGCAGTGACACTCCAACGAGTGCAGCCGTGAGTTCGGCGTTGGCGGTGGACACCAGGGCGGGGGCCAGCTTCTGCGGTTCGGTTGGCAGCAGCCCGAGTGAGCGAGCCGCCGTGGCATTCAGCTTCCGACGTTGGCTCGAGGTGTCAGCCGGCGCAGCTGTGTCACGTGACGCGGCGCCAGCTCCTCCGGGCAGGTCACGCCGAGCAGCCTCATCGTCCGCTGGATTTGGCCTGCGAGGATCTCTATCGCCCGGTCGACGCCTGCCCGTCCGCCGGCCATCAGCCCGTACAGGTAGGCACGCCCGATCAGCACGCACCGCGCGCCGAGGGCCACCGCGGCGACGACGTCGGCTCCGGACAAAACCCCGGTGTCCACGAAAACTTCGACGTGCGAACCGAATTCGGCGACAACACGGGGCAACAGATGAAACGGCACCGGCGCGCGGTCGAGTTGGCGGCCGCCATGGTTGGACAACACGATCCCGTCGACCCCCAGCTCCACCACGCGCCGCGCATCCTCGACGGTCTGGACGCCTTTGACCACAAACTTGCCCGGCCATTGCGCCTTGATCCAGGCGAGGTCGTCGAACGTGATCGTCGGGTCGAACAGGGTGTCCAACAGATCGGCGACTGTGCCCGGCCACCGGTCGAAGCTGGCGAAGCTCAGCGGCTCGGTGGTCAGCAAATCGATCCACCACCGCGGATGTCGCAGCGCCTCGACAACGGTGCGGGCGGTCAGTTGCGGCGGGATCGTCAGACCGTTGCGAGTGTCGCGTAGGCGCGCACCTGCCACAGGCACATCGACGGTGACCAGCAGTGTGTCGAAGCCGGCTCGGGCCGCGCGTTCCACCAGCGCCATCGACGCACTGCGATCGCGCCACATGTACAACTGAAACCAGTTGCGGCCGTTGGGGTTAGCGGCACGGACTTCTTCGATCGACCTGGTGCCCAGGGTGGACAGCGTGAACGGGATCCCGGCCTGGCCGGCGGCGGTCGCGCCGGCGATCTCACCCTCGGTGTGCATCATCCGGGTGAACCCGGTGGGGGCGATGGCCAACGGCAGCGCAGCCGGGGCCCCGAGCACGTCCCAGCGGGTGCGCACGTGCGAGACATCTCGCAATATCTCGGGATGGAACTCGATGTCGCGAAATGCCTGGCGCGCCCGCGCCAGTGAAATCTCTTGCTCCGCAGCGCCTTCGGTGTAGTCGAACGCCGCTCTGGGCGTGCGCCGGCGCGCGAGCGTCCGCAGATCCTCGATGGTCAGTGCGGCTGCCAGCCGGCGCCTGGTGGGATTCAACACCGGCTTCTTGAAACGAATGAGCGGCGCGAACTCACGGGGCCTGGGCAACCGCCGCTTCATCTGGCCGCTCCTTATCGCCGGTCAGCCAGCAGACTAGCCTGCAGAACCATGAATGGCGCGCGGGCACTGCTCAGCACACTGGTCGACGGCGGCGTCGACGTCTGCTTCGCCAATCCCGGCACGTCGGAGATGCATTTCGTCGCCGCGCTGGACACCGTGCCGGCGATGCGTGGCGTGCTGACACTGTTCGAAGGCGTGGCGACCGGAGCGGCGGACGGATACGCACGCATCGCCGGACGGCCCGCCGCCGTGCTTCTGCATCTGGGTCCGGGTCTGGGCAACGGGCTGGCCAACTTGCACAACGCCAAACGGGCCCGGGTGCCGATGGTCGTGGTGGTCGGTGACCACGCGACGTACCACAAGCGCTTCGACGCGCCGCTGGAGTCCGACATCGACGCTGTGGCGCATAGTGTCTCGGGCTGGGTGCGCCGTTCGATGTCCGCCGCGCAGGTGGGCGCGGACGCCGCCGAAGCCATCGCCGTGGCCACCGCGGCGCCCGGCCGGATCGCGACGTTGATCCTTCCCGCCGACGTGTCGTGGACCGATGGCGCGGCGATTTCTGCGCGCAAAACCACGTCCAGTGTCGACGAGCGCGCCGAAATCACATCGCGACCCGACGAGGCGGTCGACGTTGCCGCGAAGATGCTGCGCGGCGGCGAGCCGACGGTGGTGTTCCTGGGCGGCGACGCGACCGGGGAAGAGGGCTTGATGGCGGCGTCGCGCATCGCGGCGGCAACCGGGGCACGACTGCTGTGTGAGACGTTCCCGGCCAAACTCAGCAGAGGTGCGGGATTGCCGGCCGTCGAACGGCTGGGCTATTTCGCCGAAGCCGCGGCCGCGCAGCTCGACGGCGCGGCGCGGTTGATTCTGGCCGGCGCTCGGGCACCGGTGTCGTTCTTCGCCTACCCCGGCAAACCCAGCGAGCTCACCCCGCCGGGGTGTGACGTCCACGTGCTCGCCGAGCCGGGTCAGGCCACCGCCGCGCTGTGTGCATTGGTTGACGAGGTCGCCAGCGGCACGCAGGCGACGGTGGCGCAGCTCAGCCGGCCGGCACTGCCCACCGGCGCGCTGACCGGTGTGAGCATCGCCGCGGCGGTCGGCGCGCTGCTGCCCGAGAACGCGATCGTGGTCGACGAGTCCAACACCGCGGGGGTCACCCTGCCGAGCGCGACCGCGGGCGCGCCGCGGCACGACTGGCTGACGCTGACCGGCGGCGCGATCGGGTACGGCTTGCCGGCCGCGGTGGGCGCAGCGGTCGCCGCGCCGGGGCGCCAAGTGCTGTGCTTGCAGGCCGACGGCTCGGCGATGTACACCCCGTCGGCGCTGTGGACCATGGCCCGCGAGCAACTCGACGTCACCACCGTGATCTACAACAACGGCGCCTACGACATCTTGCGGCTGGAATTGCAAAGAGTCGGCGCAAAGGCAGCCGGAGCGCCCGGGCCGCGCGCGCAGGCACTGCTCGACCTCGACCCGCCGCGACTGGATTTCGTCGCACTGGCCACCTCGATGGGAGTGCCGGCCCGGCGCGCCACCACGGCCGAAGAATTCACCGCCGCGCTCGCCGATGCGCTCATCAGCTCTGGCCCGCATCTGATCGACGCCGTGATCCCGAGCATGACGGGCTGACCATGAGCGACCCGTTCGATCTGCAGCGGTTCGTCGACGCGCAGGCCTCGGTCTACGACAGGGTGCTCGCCGAACTGCGGGCCGGCGCCAAGCGCAGCCACTGGATCTGGTTCATCTTCCCGCAGCTGGCGGGACTGGGCCGCAGTCCGACGGCGGCCAAGTTCGCGATCTCGTCGCTCGAGGAGGCGCGGGCGTACCTTGCGCACCCCATCCTGGGCCCGCGGCTGCGGGAATGCACCAGGCTCGTCAACGCCATCGAAGGTGCCTCGGTCGACGAGATCTTCGGCTGGCCGGACAATTTGAAGGTGCGATCGTCGATGACGTTGTTCACGCACGCAACCGACGACAATCGCGAATTCGTCGAGCTTCTCGACAAGTTCTACGGCGGCGAGGAAGACCCCGCCACTTTGGCGCTGTTAGGGCTGCGGCCGCAACACTAGCCAGCCGTGCGGCGCGACCACAGCCTCGTCGACGACGGCCCGCTCCGGAGCCCCGGTGCCGCCCAGCACCTCGGCGCGCCCAATTCCCATGTCGCACAAGCGAACCGACAGGGCAGTGTCGTCGATGTTCAGCGCCACAAGTAGTGCGTCGTCACCGTGGCGGCTGGTGTAGACGTAGCTGCGGTTGTCCAGCTGCAATGCCGTGGTGGTGGCGCGATACAGCCACGGGTGGCGGCGCCGCAGCCCGATCACGAACTGGTGCAGGCGCAACAGCTCCTCGGCCTCGCCGCCGAGCGGCGCAGGGGCCGAGGGGAATTCAGGCCGGATCGCGTCGTCGCCGCCGAAGCGTTCTTCCTTGATGCCGCGATAGCCGAATTCGTCGCCGGCGTAGACGCTCGGCACCCCGCCGACGGTCATCTGAATCGCCAAGGCATGTGCCAGGTGCCGCGCGTCGTCCAGCCGGCTCGCGATCCGCGTGACGTCGTGGTTGCCGATGAAGGTCAGCGGCGCGAATGCGGTGAGAAAGTCGTTGTGCCGCTGTATCGCCCAGTCGAGCTCGTGGAAGTTGCCGTCGTTGAGAGAACTCCAGATCGCCTTCCACAGCTCGTATTGCGTGACGGAATCGAAGCCGGCCGCTTCGACGCGTGCGGTGTAGTCGCCGTGGATCACCTCGGCGACGAACCAGGCCTGCGGGTGGGCTTTGCGCACCCGTGCAAGGACCGCTTCCCAGAACTCGTCCGGCATCGCGTACGCCGCGTCGAGCCGCCAACCGTCGGCACCGCGGTCCAGCCAGTGGCTCATCACCGCGGCGACGTAGTCGACGACTTCCGGATTCGAGTGGTCGAGGGTGATCAGTTCGCCGTGGCCTTCGAAAGTGTCAAAGCCGTTGCGGGTCCGGCGAAACCAATCCGGACGGCCGAAGTCGGCACTGACGTGGTTGAACACTCCGTCGAGCAGAACGCGCAGACCCCTGCGATGCGCCTCGCCGACCAGAAAGTCGAAGTCCGCGTCGTCACCGAGGCGCGGGTCGATGCGGTAGTGGTCGACGGTGTCGTATCCGTGTGTGCGCGAGGCGAAGATCGGCCCGAGCGCGACACCGGAGGCGCCGAGCTCGACGGTGTGGTCGAACCATCCAGCGATGCGCCGCAACCGGTGCTCGTCCGGGCCGGGCGCAGGGTCGGCGGGGAAGGCGCCGACGAAACCGAGCGGGTAGAGCTGCCACCAGATCGCGTGTTCCACCCAGGCCAGCGCCACGGGTGGGCAGTCTACGTCCTACTTCCTTCCGTTCGCGCCCGAGCACTGTGGCAGCATCAGCGACCATGTTGGAGTTCACGCACCACGACCTGACCGCCGACGAGATCGCGCGGCTGCGTCAGGTCTACGAGCCGCTGACGCAGTCGGTGCGTGAACTGATCGACGCCACGATCCGGACAGAGGTGGATGGAAAGACGGTCGCCGAGGTGACAGCGCAGATCGACGCCGCGACGGCCAGGTTGCGGACAAAGCAGCTGCCCGGTCCTTTCGGGGTGCGCTACACCGGCGAGGGAAACGGGATGGCGTGGGGCAATCCGGCGATCGGTGTGCGCAACCCGATCGCGCCGCCGCTGGTGCTGCACCGGGACCCCGACAGCGACACGGTATGGACGGACTTTCACCTGGGTGCGCCGTACGAAGGGCCGCCCGGACACGTCCACGGCGGGGTCTGCGCTCTGGTGCTCGACCATGTTCTCGGCGAAGCGGCAAGCAACCCGCCCCGGCCTGCGCTGACGGGCACGATCACGCTGCGCTACCTGCGAGCGACCCGGCTCGGCGCGCTGCACGCCGAGGCCACGATCGACCGGGTAAAGGGTGTCAAGACCTTCGCGGTCGGCCATCTCGCTGACGACGAGGGGGTCACGGTCCAAGCCGAAGGTGTGTTCATCGTCCCCAAGTGGGCTCGCTGAGTCCAACGGGATCCTGACGTCGAACGACCTTGGCGCTCAGACCCTTTCGAGCAACCGGACGGCTCCGCTGCGCTCGCAGGCGCCGCAATTGCCGGGCGCCGCGGAGGCGATGATCGCCCGCACCGTGCGCCGGCAGCGGCCACAGTCCGATCCTGCACCACAAGCCTTGGCGACCTCGTTGCAGGTCGACGCTCCCCGCGAGACCGCGTCGGCGACCTCGTGGCTGGTCGCTCCGGTACACAAGCAGACGTACATGGCGACTCGTCACCGCCCCCGCTTCGAACGCATTTCCCTAGCCAACAGGTTAGGCTTACCTACTGTCAAGTGACACGTCTCGCCGCCACCCCGAATGACGGCGTGGCGGTTTGGCATGGACTAGATTCATGAGCCATGCAAGGTGACCCCGAAGTCCTCAAGCTGCTCAACGAGCAATTGACCAGTGAGCTAACGGCGATCAATCAGTACTTCCTGCACTCCAAGATGCAGGAGAACTGGGGATTCACCGAGCTTGCGAAGCGCACCCGCGAAGAGTCGTTCGAGGAGATGCACCACGCCGAGTGGGTGACCGACCGCATCCTGCTGCTGGATGGCCTGCCGAACTACCAGCGGCTGTTCTCGCTGCGGGTGGGGCAGTCGCTGCGCGAGCAGTTCGAAAGCGACCTCGCGATCGAGTACGAAGTGAAGGCGCGCCTCGGCCCGGGGATCATTCTGTGCCGCGAGAAGCAGGACTCGACCACGGCGACGCTGTTCGAGCGGATCTTGGCGGACGAAGAGAAGCACATCGACTGGCTGGAAACGCAGCTGGAGCTGATGGACAAGCTCGGCGAGCAACTCTATGCCGCGCAGTGCGTATCGCGACCGCCCAGCAATTGACTTCAAGGCGGTCGGCGATGGGGGCCAGCCGCTAGCTTCTTAACGTTGGGTTGCGACCCCTTCATCGCCTAACAGCGAGCGCAGGCGCAACCAGCCCCAGCCCGCCGCTCTCTGCCGAGTCCCCGTCGCTTCGGCAAGCCAAACCTGGTCGCCGCGGATTGCCTCGGGCGCTCGCGTGGCCGTCGGTCAGCACGGGGGCAATTCGTCGTACCGATTCCGGTGCCCTCGAATGCCGGTGAGCGGTTGCGCTATTCAGCCAGCGCCGCGCTCGTCATCGCGGTGTCACTGCCCTTCACTGCTGCGCCACCCTGCCACGCCCACGACGATCATGCGCAATTGCTTGATCGCGGCACGCTTGATTTCCTCCTGGGCCGCAGCGTCCGGTGCATCCTCGATGGCCTCGGCGATCACAATCATCGAGTTCACGAACAGACTGGCAAGGATGTTGAGATCTTCGGTGCTCCAGCCGTTAAGTGCGGGGAAGCGCGCGAGGTCGGTGGCCAGTTCAGACGTGATGAGCCGGATCTCGGTGCGAATCGCATACCGCAGCACCGAAACCCCGCTGTTGCGCTCGCGACCGATGAACCGCCAGTGCTCGCGCTGAGCCGCGACACTGCCGACGACGATCTCGACCGACGACTCGATCACGCGGTTCGGGTCGAGTTTGCCGGCCCGCGCCGAGCGCAGCATGTCACGCAGCACCCGAAACGACTCGTCGATGAGCACCAGCCCGAGCGCTTCCATCGACTCGAAGTGCCGATAGAACGCGGCCGGCACGATGCCCGCCTCCCGGGTCACCTCGCGCAGACTCAGCGCGCTGAAGCTGCGATCGTCGAGGAGCTTGAGCGCGGCTGCGACGATCGCGCGCCGAGTGGCTTCTTTTCGTTCGCCGCGAGAGACCTTCTCTTGGGTGTCGGAAGTGCGCGACCGCCGCGACCGTGAGCTGGGCGTACAACTGTTCACTGATGTGAAGCCTAACACAACCAGCAATTTTCCGTTGACATCCGCCCGCCAAGGCCGCAACGGTATACATATGTTCACTCAAACATTGGCGAGGCGGGTGCTGGGTTCGGGCCTGGTCGACCTTCTCACCGGCCCCCACGGCGTGGATCGCTACACCGAGTTGGTGGCGCCCACCTGGTCGCTCGCCGACGCCCGGGCGAAGGTGGTCGCCGTCGAACACCGGACACCGCGCAGCGTCACGCTCACCCTGGCGCCCAACGCCGCATTCCCCGGATACACCGCGGGCCAGCACGTCAACCTCACCGTCGAGATCGACGGGCGCCGCCACACCCGGTGCTACTCGCCGGCCAGCGCCGAGCACACCGATCTGATCGAGATCACCGTCGGACTCCATGAGGGCGGACTGGTCTCGACGTTCCTTCATCGCCATGCGCGCCCCGGCATGGTGGTGGGGCTCGACGGCGTGGGCGGTGACTTCGTGCTGCCGCACCCGCGGCCGCGCCGGATCCTGTTCGTGGCCGGGGGCAGCGGCATCACACCGGTGATGTCGATGCTGCGCACGCTTCGGGCCGAGAAGTACGACGGGCACGTCGCGGTGGTGCACTACGCCCGCTCGGCGCAGGAGGCCTGTTACCGCGACGAGCTCGACGCCATGCCGGGCGTGCGGGTGCTGCATGGCTTCACCCGGTCCGGCGACGGCGAACTGCGCGGCCACTTCGACGCCACCCACCTGGCCGCCGCAATGCCGTCGCCGCAGGCCGTGTACGTCTGCGGGCCGCCGTCGCTGGCCGACGCCGTCCGCGACCATTGCGACAACGTCCGGGCCGAAAGCTTCGTGCCGCCGGTGTCCGACGTGCCGACGGATCGGGCGGAGGGCCGAATCCGGTTCAGCGACAGCGGGATCGACAGGCAAAGCGATGGCCGTTCGCTTCTCGATCAGGCCGAGGACGCGGGGTTGACACCCGCCAGCGGATGCCGCATGGGCATCTGCCACACCTGCACACGCCGCAAGACCCGCGGCGCCGTCCGCAACCTGATCACCGGCGCAGTCTCGACCACCGACGAGCAGGACGTGCAGATCTGCGTGTCAGTGCCCGTCGGTGACGTCGAAATTGCCTTGTAGAGAAAGGATTCAACGATGACCACACATGTCACCCTCAGTCCGGAGCAGACGGAAGCTTTCGGCCGCGAACTCGACGCGCTGCGCCAGCGCGTTGTGGCCGACCTCGGCGAGCGCGACGCGACCTACATCCGGCGCGTCATCAAGACCCAGCGGGCGCTCGAGGTCGGCGGCCGCGCGCTGCTGACCGCCGGAGTGCTGCCGCCAGCGTGGCTGGCCGGCACCACCATGCTCGCGCTGTCGAAGATCTTGGACAACATGGAGATCGGCCACAACGTGATGCACGGGCAGTACGACTGGATGGGCGATCCGGCCCTCTCGAGCCGCCGGTTCGAGTGGGACACCGCCTGCCCCGCTGACCAGTGGCGGCACTCGCACAACTACATGCACCACACGTTCACCAACATCGTGGGCATGGACCGCGACATCGGCTACGGGATCCTGCGGATGAGCGACAAGCAGCGCTGGCACCCGTACTACTTGGGCAATCCGCTGTACGCATTCCTGCTGATGGTCCTGTTCCAATATGGCGTCGCCGCACATGAATTGGAAACCGAACGCATCCGGTCCGGTGAGCTGCGCTGGACGGACAAGCGGGACGTCGCCGCTGCGATGTGGCGTAAGACGCGCCGGCAACTGCTCAAGGACTACGTCGCCTTCCCGCTGCTGGCGGGTCCGTTCGCACCCGCCGTCGCCGCGGGCAATCTGACCGCCAACCTGGCGCGCAACGTCTGGGCCTTCATGATCATCTTCTGCGGTCATTTTCCCGACGACGTGGCCGAGTTCTCGGTCGAGGAAACGGCCGAGGAGACGCGGGGACAGTGGTACTTCCGGCAGCTCCTGGGTTCGGCGAACTTGAGTGGCGGCAAGCTCTTTCACATCTTGACCGGAAACCTGTCGTTCCAGATCGAGCACCATCTGTTCCCCGACATCCCGGCGCACCGCCACGCCGAGATCTCCGTCGAGGTGCGCGAGATCTGCGAGCGCTATGGGATCCCGTACCACACCGGGCCGCTGCACCGTCAGTTCGGCACCGTCGTCCGCAAGATCGTGCGGCTGGCGCTGCCGCCCAAGCCCCCGCTCATCGCGTTCAAGCGGCGGCAGGAAGCGCCGGCGGCGGCCGCGTAGCCGGTTTCCACCCGCGGGGCGTGGGGTAGCCCGCTGGCACCGCCGCAACGGCGCGGCGGTGATAGAGGAGAAATCATGAGCAGCCCTAGCGAACACCTCGGTGAAGAACCACAAGAGGAACGCGGCGCTCCCGGCTCGCGGGACACCGGATCAGATCAGCCGTCTGGTGGTCCGACCGACCGGCCGTCGGACAGCTATCAGGGCGATGAGACAGTGCCGACCTACGGCGGCGGCGGCAAAGCGGCGCCGAAGGACGCCACCGGCGAGCTGCCACCGCAGGACGTGAAACCGGCCGTGCCGCCGTACGAAGGGCGGCAGACCAGCACCGCGACGGGCACCACCGCCGACCAGGCAGCCGACGCCAGAACGGGCGGAGCGAGCGGACCGCAGGCCGACGCCGACTACAAGGCGCCGGCGCCGGGTTCCACACCGGGCGGCGCCACCGCCTCGCCGGCCAGCGAGCAGCCGGCATCGCAGGCGCCGGAGACCGACCGCGGCCAGGACATGACGGGGCCGGCCCACGTCGCCGGCACCGGACGCGCCGAAGACAAGCACTGACCGCCGTCGAACTAGAACGTGTTACAGGACGGGGTGACACGGCGTAGCATCGCGTGCCATGAGCCGGATCGGAAATTTCGCCGACGACGACCTCGTGGGCTGGTTCGCGGCGTCACCCGAATTGGGCGGCGCACTGGCGAATTTCAGCGACGCCGTCTACCACCGCAGCCGGTTGCCGCTGCGGATCCGCGAGATCGCGCGCATGGTCATCGCGCTGGACAACGAGTGCGCGGTGTGCGAGAACACCCGCTTCGGCGACGGTCCCGCCGCCGGTGTCGACGAGGAGTTCTACGCGCACGTGCCCCAGTGGCGGACCTGGGCCGGCTACAGCGATCAGGAACGGCTGGCAGCTGAGTTCGCTGCGCGATTCGCGGGTGATCACACCGGCCTTCGTGACGACGAGGACTTCTGGGAGCGTTGCCGGCAGCACTTCTCCGACGAGATCCTCGCCGACCTGGCGTTGTCGTGTGCCCTCTGGCTGGGCATGGGCCGGGTGCTGCGAACGCTCGACATCGGCCAGGCCTGCAAGCTCACGGTGTGAGCTGAACCTGGATGAGTTACCAGACCATCCTCTACGACACCGACGGCCCGATCGCGCGGATCACGCTGAACCGGCCCGAGGCGCTGAACACCATCGTCGCGCCGATGCCCGACGAAGTCGAAGACGCCGTCGACACCGCCGTACGCGACCAGGCGGTGAAGGTGATCGTGCTGCGCGGCGCAGGCCGCGCATTCTGTGCGGGCTACGACTTCGGCGGCGGATTTCGTTATGGCGCAGACGTTTTCAGCACCGACGGGCGCTGGGATCCCGGCAAGGACATGATCCACACCACCGCAGCTGCGACGTCGCCGCACCAGAAGTTCATGAGCATCTGGCGCTCACCCAAACCGGTGATCGCCCAGGTGCACGGGTGGTGCGTCGGTGGCGGCAGCGACTACGCCCTCTGCGCTGATTTGGTGATCGCCAGTGAGGACGCACAGATCGGCACCCCGTACTCGCGGGTCTGGGGCGCATACCTGTCCGGCATGTGGATCTACCGCCTGGGGCTGACGCGCGCGAAATACCATGCACTGACCGGCCGGCCGCTGTCGGGCCGCGAAGCAGCGGACGTCGGGCTGATCAACCAGGCGGTGCCGTTCGCCGAGCTGGAAGCGGTCGTCGCAGCGCAGGCCTCAGAGCTCGCGTCGTTGCCGATGGGCCAACTCGCCGCCCAGAAGCTGATGGTCAACCAGGCCTACGACAACATGGGGCTGGCGTCCACGCAAACATTGGGCGCGATACTCGACGGCATCATGCGCAACATCCCCGAGGCGCATGCGTTCATCGAACAGGCTGCCACGCAAGGTGTTTCGGCAGCGGTGGCCGAACGCGACGGCCGGTTCGGCGACTACAGTCAAGCGCCGCCGTCATGCAAACCTGACCCCAACCACGTCATCCACCCGTAGATGGCTAGTGGTGGCTGCGGGCGTACCGCAGCACCGCCGCGACGCCGTCGGCTGGCGAGATCCGCTCGTCCGTGCGCACCAGGTTCGCGTCGATCGCCACCGCCGCCAGCGGCAGCGCCTCGTCGGCGCGCACCACCCGCGGCGCCTCGCCCAGTTCAGACAGCACGTTCTCGTTGGGCGCGACACTGGTCACCGCGTCGCCGATCACCACGGTCGCGTCGCCGAGGTCGCCGATGATCAGCGTCTCCACGGCGCCGTCGCGCAACGCCGCGCACACGCCGTCCAGGCCTTCGACGGCCAGGTCGTGCGACAGGCCGGCCTGAAACCGTTGCGCCGCATCGTCGATCACCGCGGCACGGCGCAGCAGGAATTCCGAGTCGATCGCGTGACGCACCTCGTCGTCGTCGATGCCGCTGTGCCGGGCGCCGACCTTGAGCTCGACGACCTTGTCGGCGACGCGCTCCGGCAGGTCGGCGATCAAATCCGACCGCGACTGCACTTCCCCGAGCACGAACACGACCTCGGCCTTGGTGACGTCCACCAGCGACGCGAGCCGCTCGCTGACCGCGCGGATGTTCTTGGCTTGCGCGTTCTCGGCGGCGCGCTGGGGGTCGCCGCGGCCCGGCGTTTCGGCGCTCTGCGCGTGATGCACCGGATACCCGCCGCCGTCGACCGTCTCGCTGCGGTCGTGGTCGTTTCGGTGCACGGTGATGTCGGCGCCCGCGTGGTCGACGGCCACCAAGACATAGGTGTGCTGCTCGGCGGCGTGCTCGACCAACGGCACCAGATACGGCAACGGCGATACCCGAGCGACGGTCGCGGCGGGCGGGCGGATCAGGTGCTCGTTGAGAAGCACCGTGTCACCGGTCGCCACGATGCCTCGGCCGCTGCGGCCCACCGGCGGCCGCGCCCCCAGCACCGCCGGCTCGATCACATCGGCCAACGCTGCGCCGCCCTGCTGCTCGAGCTGTTCGCGCAGTCCGCGCCATTTCAGCTCCAGCTGTGCCTCGGCGTCCTGCGTGTTGTGCGAATCGTCGAAGTAGACGGAAGCGAACGGTCCCTCCGCATTCAGCAGATTTCGGAAGCGTTCGGCGTGCATGAGCCCTCCTGTGTCAACCGGTTACCGGTAAGGAGTGCCCCCGCTCGTGTCGGGCAAACCCGCGTCACGCCTCGTGGCCAGGTTCGAGGTCACGCACGTCGGCGAACGTGACGAGGTCGCCCAGCCGTTCGGGCGCATGTCCGGCGATCGGGTCCAGCAGAAATCCGACGTGGTCGCCGACGTCGAACCGGTTCAAGATGCGTCCGGCGAACCAGCCGACCGCGTCGGTGAGAATCGGCAGCCCCTCGGGTCCCGGCTGCCACGCGCAGCGGGAGAACTTGTCCACGCGATCGCCAGTTTCGCTGCCGAAAAGCCGCGCCACGTCACGGTGTTGGTGAGGCAGCAGGTGAACCGCCAGGTGGGTCGCTCGGCTCGCCACCCGAAACGTGTAGTTCTTCTTCGACAGCCCCGCCAAAAACCGCGACGGATTGATGCTGACCTGGCTGGTGAACCCGACAAGGCAACCGGCTCGCTGGTCATCGGAACGCGTGGTGACCACGAACATGGGGTAGTCGAGGAGGCCGACGAGGGCGTCGAACGCGCAGTGGTCTGTCGTCATCGCACTTCGCAGCGTACGCAACTTTCGGCCCCAATCGGCGTGATGCGGTAACACCTCATCCGGGGTGTGCGCCCTGCACAATGTCTGAGATGACAGACGAAGCGCCGGCCGCACCGTCCCTCGCCCAGCTCGACGCCGGCGGCATCGAAACCGTGATCGGCACCGTGGTGAACCCTGCCGGCCTCACGCACGCGAAAATGGTGCCACCGCGCCGGTTGTCCGCTTTCGCCGATCCCGGCTTGGGCGCCAGCCCGGTGTGGCACGTCTTCACGATCGACCAGACCGGCATCGCATTCACCAAAGACATCGGCGTGGTCGGCGACGAGCGCATCCGGCTGGACCTCGGTGCCCTTCGCACGTTGGGTGACGGGCTGGCCTGGGCGCCGGGCTCATTCTTCGACCAGCACGGTGACCCGATACCGGCGTGCAGCCGCGGCACACTGCGCCGCGTCGAGGAGCGCGCTCGCCGCGCCGGCTTCGAGGCGTCGTTCGGCCACGAGATCGAGTTCCTGCTCGTCGGCCCCGACGGCAGCCGGTTGCCTTCTGCGCTGTGGGCGCAATACGGCCTCGCCGGTGTGCTCGAACACGAGCACTTCGTGCGCGACGTCACCACAGCGGCAGCCTCCGCCGGAATCGGCGTCGAGCAATTCCACCCCGAGTACGGCGCCAACCAGTTCGAGATCTCCTTGTCGCCGCTGGCGCCGGTCGCCGCGGCCGACCAGCTGGTGCTGATGCGGCTGATCGTGGGCCGGGTGGCGCGCCGCTACGGCACACGCGTCACCTATTCGCCGGTACCATTCGCCGGCAGTGTGGGATCTGGTGCGCACCAACACTTTTCGCTGACAAAGGACGGCGGACCGGTGTTCTCCGGCGGGTCGGGCGCACAGGGAATGACGCCGGACGGCGAGCACGCGATCGGCGGAATTCTCGCCGGTCTGCCCGAAGCGCAAGGCGTGCTGAGCGGCTCCATCGTCTCCGGATTACGAATGCAGCCGGGCTCCTGGGCGGGCGCCAACGTCTGTTGGGGGGCCGAGAACCGTGAAGCGGCGGTACGGTTTGTGCTCGGCGGCCCGGCCAACCCGCACGGCGCCAATGTCGAGGTCAAGGTCGTCGACCCTTCGGCCAACCCGTACTTCGCATCCGCGGTGATCCTGGGCCTGGCCCTCGACGGGATCGAGAACCGCACGCCGCTGCCACCGCAAGTCGCGGTGGATCCCGCGTCGTTGTCCGACGAACAACGCCGCCAGGCAGGCGTATTCGCGCTGCCGACGGATCAAGCCACGGTGCTCGACGCGCTCGACGGGTCGCGGCGGATACGCGCCATCCTCGGTGACGCTGCCGTCGACGTGACCGTCGCGGTGCGCCGCTACGAGCACGCCACGTACGGGACGTTGGAGCCGGCCGAACTGGCCGACAAGTTCCGCATGGCGTGGAGTCTGTGACCGCCTCGGGCCTCGCCGAACACGTCGCCCGGCTGACGCTGGTCGACCACCACGTGCACGGCTGCTGGACTCGCAGCGGTGACCGCAGCCGGTTCGAGAACGCGTTGAACGAAGCCAACACCGAACCGATCGCGGAGTTCGATTCCGGCTTCGACACCCAGCTGGGGTTCGCCGTCCGCGCGCACTGCGCGCCGCTGCTGGGCTTGAGCGCGCATGCGGTTGCGGAAGACTACTGGCAGCGGCGCAGCGAACACAGCGAAGCGGACCTCGCCCGGATTTTCCTGCCCCGCGCCGGAGTGTCGGATTGGCTTGTGGATACCGGACTTTCCGGTGATGTGGCGGGCCCCGACGACATGGCCGCGCTGTCCGGCGGCCGTGCTCACGAAGTGGTGCGGCTCGAAACGGTCGCCGAGGATGCTCGGGCTGCCGATGGCCGGTATGCCGACGCGTTCGACGAGCAGTTGCATCGGCGGGCGGCCGGCGCGATCGCCACCAAGTCGATCTTGGCCTATCGCGGCGGTTTCGACGGCGACCTGTCGGAGCCATCCGGCACCGAGGTCGCCCACGCGGCCGCGCGCTGGCGGGACAGCGGCGGCCGGCTGACCGACCGGGTGCTGCTGCGGTTCGGGCTGCACCGCGCGCTGCGGCTGGGCAAGCCGTTGCAGCTTCACGTCGGTCTGGGCGACCGCGATTGCGACCTGCACAAGACGAATCCGCTGCTGCTGCTGGACTTCCTGCGCGCCAGTGGCGATACCCCGATCATGCTGTTGCACTGCTATCCGTACGAGCGGGAAGCGGGCTATCTAGCGCAGGCGTTCAACAACGTCTACGTCGACGGCGGCCTGTCGATCAACCACCTCGGGGCCCGCGGCAGCGGGGTCGTCGGCCGGCTGCTCGAACTTGCGCCGTTCCGCAAGATCTTGTACTCGTCGGATGGATTCGGGCCGGCCGAGCTGCACTATCTCGGAGCAGCCTTGTGGCGCAACGCGATTCGCGATGTTCTGCAGGGCTTCGTCGACGCAGGGCAGTGGAGTGCAGCCGACGCAATCCGGGTGGCCGAGCTGATCGCCTTTCGCAACGCCACCCGTGTCTACGGTTTGCAGCTCAACCGCGCAGCCGGCCCAGTTGCTGGCTGAGCGCATCGGTCAGTCGCGGATGGCGGAACCGGTGCCCGACTTCGAGGAGGCGGCGGGGCACGACGCGTTGGCTGGCTTCAGCCAGCTCGCGGGCGCCATCTGCGCCCAGCAGCAATCGCGGCCCGAACGCCGGGATCGGCAGCAGCGTGGGGCGGTGCATCACGCCGCCCAGCGTCCGGGTGTATTCGCAATTCCGAACGGCTTGTGGCGCAACGGCATTGACGGGTCCGGCTAGCCGGTCATCCCACAGGGTCCGGTAATAGACATCGACCAGATCGTCGATACCGATCCACGAGACCCACTGCGTGCCAGCGCCCAGCCGGCCGCCGAGGCCGCTGGCGAAGAGCGGCCGTAGCAGCCGCAGGGTTCCGCCGCGGGCGGCTTGGACGATGCCGGTGCGCACCGTCACCACCCGCAGGCCGGCCTGTGCCGCGGTGGCGGCTGCGGCCTCCCAGTCCGCCACGACGTCGGCCAGAAAGCCCTCGCCGCGCTCGGTGTGTTCGGTGAGCACCTCGTCGCCACGGTCGAATCCGTAGAACCCGATGGCCGAGGCGCTGACGAAGACGGACGGTCCGTTGTCAGTTCTTTGCGCGGCTTCGGCGAGTAGTCGGGTGGGCTCGACGCGACTGTCTCGGATCGCGCGCCGGCGTGCCGCGGTGAACCGACCGGCGATCGATGCGCCCGCGAGGTGGACCACGGCATCCACACCGTCGAGCAGATTCGGCGCCGGATCGGCCGGGTCCCAGTGGCGTTCATCGCGCCCGCCGGCCTGGCGGCGTACGAGCCGGACGACGCGATGGCCGCCGCTGGTCAGAAACGCCGACAGCGCCGAGCCGACGAGGCCCGACGCACCGGTGAGCGCGACGGTTCGTGCGGTGAAGCCGTGCTCGGCTGCGGTGCGGTGAGCGGTGAGGTCGTCGGCAAGTTGGCGGTGCCGGTAGACGAACATCGGGCGCAGCACCCGCGCCGGGACCGGCGTGTCGACCCGGTCGCGCATGAGCGTGTGGCCCGCGCTTGTTTCCCTGAACTGGTGGGTGTGCCGCCATCCGCCGATGGCCAATGCGTCGACGAATTGTCGTTGTGGCACATAGCCGTTCGGGTCGTGGACAGCGACCCAGCGCAAACCACCGGGAAGACCGAGCACCGCCCGCCCGTCGGCCAGTGATTCCGCCTCAGACAGAGGAGTCAACGGTTGCCACGGCGGCATCAGCCGCGGCATTGCTCCTGGCCGGGCGTGCCACGAAAACACCTCCGGTAGCGGGTGAGCGATCACGCTCGTGTGCTCGATGCTCATCGACGGCCCTTTCCCGGCAAACCTGTGATTCTTATTCGACACCGCAGGGCCGGCGGACGGTGACGGAATCGGTCCGGCCGCCCAGGGGTTGCCGGCGCGGTAGCCTCGTTTCTTCGCCCACCGTGCGGGTAGTCCCGTCCAGCGGAAAGGTGCAGCGATGAGCGGCGGGCAAGCGGTGTTGGACAGCGCCGGGCTCGCGGCATCCACTGCGAGCGCGTCGCTGACGGGCGGAGCGATACCCCTGGCAGTGCAGGCCGTCACGGTCGTCGCACTGTGGCACGCGATCGGATGGGGGCGACGGCGCAGTCGCGGTGTGCCGACGGCGGTGGCGCTCGGTGTGTTGGCCGGGGCGGCGGCACGCTGGTGGTTCGCCACAGCGGGCCTCGCCAGCGAGATGCCGCCCTGGTCGCTGTGGCTGTGGGTGTCCCTGACCGGCATGGCGATGGCCCTCGCGGTATTCGGCTGGTCCGGCGCCGGCTGGCGGCGCCGCAACGTTCTGGTGTTCGCGGTGTCGTTTTGCCTACTGAGCGCCGGATTGACCGTCAACGGCTGGATCGGCTACTTCCCGACGGTCGACGTCGCCTGGAATCAGCTGACTGGTGGGCCGCTGCCTCATGAGACCGACCTGACGACTGTGCGTGCGATGCGGGCAGGCGCCGCTGCGCCGCGCACGGGTGCCGTTGTCCGGGTCGACACGGGAACTGCCGGCTCTGGCTTCCGACACCGCAACGAGTGGGTCTATCTGCCGCCGGCCTGGTTCGACCGTGATCCGCAACAGTTGCCGGTGCTCGTGTTCGTCGGCGGTCAGTTCCATACTCCGGCCGATTGGCTACGCGCGGGTGATGCGGTCAGCACCCTCGACAGGTTCGCGGCCGCACACGACGGCGTTGCGCCGGTGGCAGCGTTCGTCGACACCGGCGGTGCGTTCACCGTGGACACCGAATGCGTCAACGGTCCGCGCGGCAGAGCCGCCGACCATGTCACCAAAGACGTTGTGCCACATCTGATCCAGGCGTTCGACGTGAGCAGCGACCCCGGCGCCTGGGGCGTCGTCGGGTTCTCCGCCGGGGGCACCTGCGCGGTGGATCTGACCGTGATGCATCCCGATCTCTTCACCGCGTTCCTCGACGTCGCAGGTGATCTCGCCCCCAACGCCGGCAACAAGGCACAAACCATCGAGCGGCTGTTCGGCGGCGACGCTGACGCGTGGGCGTCGTTCGATCCGACCACGGTCATCAGCCGGCACGGGCCGTACCGTGGGGTGGCCGGAATCTTCGCCGTCCCCGACAGCGAAGGGCCTACCGTCGCACAGGGTCCCGACGCGGGCGCCGCCGCAATGAGTCCCGGGATGGCCGCTGATTCGCTCTGTGCACTGGGCGCCGCGAACGGCATCTCGTGTGTCGTGGCCCGATTGCCGGGCAAGCATGACTGGCCTTTCGCCGCGCGCGCGTTCGCCGCGGCGTTACCGTGGCTGGCCGTCCGAGCGCACGACGATGTCCGAGACGTCGGGCATTGCGGGACGTCGCCCCGATAGCGGGCAGAGCGTTCCGCTACACCGCACGGGTGCCGTCGCGCACGGCGGCCGCCAGCGCGTCGGCGATCGCGTCGAAGGCGTTGTAGGCACGCAGTTCACGGGAAAGTTCTTGCGCTGCAATTCGATACGAATCGCGACTGAAAAGCCGATGCACGGCGTGGGCGATCGCAGCGGGTCCGGGGCGTGCAGTGCCCAGGTCGATCCCGGCTCCGGTATAGGCCACCCGCGCCGCCACTTCGGGTTTGTCGGCGGTAGCGCCCGCGACGATCAACGGGATCCCGTGCACCAGCGCATGATGGACACCGCCGTACCCACCGTTGGTGATCATCGCGTCGACATGCGGAAGCAACTGGTGGTACGGCGCGAAGTCGGTGAGGTAGGCGTTGCGGGGGATGGGCCGGCGAATCGTGGAGGACCCTGCGCGTCCTGTGGTCGCAACCACGACGAGGTCGTCGCGATCGGCTAATGCGTCGAGAGTGGGATGTATCAGTTCGCTCAAATCACTGTTGTCCCATGTGCCTTGAGTGACGTGAACGACGTTGCGGCCACTGGCCGCCAGCTTGGACCAAGGTGGGTCCAATGGGCGGTGTCGGCGGGTGGCGGGCGTGATCACCGGGCCGGTGAACGTCACCGATGACGGCAGATCGCTGCGTGGATACTCCGTGCGCGGCACGGTGAATTGCAGAACGCGCTCAGCCAGCACCGGCCAGTCGGTCAGAAACACCGGCGAGCCACCGAGCCCGACCGTGCGCAGCGCCGCGTCGAGCTGCGCCTGGATGTCGGCGAACAGCACGTGCTGCACGACCCAGGTCATCGCCCGGTAGTTCGTCTTCGGCCGCGGGTGCCAGCCGATGCCGAACGGTGGGGTGTCGACACTGGAAAGTGTCAACGGCCCGACCCCGCCGACCAACACCGGCGGACGCGCTCGCCGATCCACCAGCAGTGGCAGTGCGCCGGTGAAGGCCACGTCGCACAGCACCGCGTCGACGCGTTCGTCGTCGAGTGCTCGCTGCAGCGCCCGATACTGCGCGATCAGCGGGTCGATGAAGATCGCGCGCATTTCCGCACGCCCGCAGTTCCAGCGGTCCACGATGCGGGGGACCGGAAGTGAAGAGGTTCGTCGTCGGTGCCGGCGGGGATGGGCCCGAGGGGGGAGTGCGACGGCACGCATGCCGTGCGCCTCGATGGCCTCGCGGTAGTGCGCTGCGGTCAACATGCTGACCCGGTGACCGCGGCGACGCAAATCTGCGCCGATCTGCAGGAGGGGGCTGACATGCCCGGGAATCGGGCTGGCAGCCAACAAGTATCTGGCCATCGGCGCTCACCCGTCAGCCTATAAGAGCGGTGTAGGTATCGCGCAGGACCCAGAAGGTACACAACGGTGAGCCGTGGGTACCCGCGCCCGGTGACCGCTTCCCGTGCGCCCGCTGTGCTGTTCGACATCGACGGCACGCTCGTCGATTCCAATTACCTTCACGTGCACGCGTGGACGCGTGCGTTCCACGACGTCGGCATCGCTGCCGATGCGTGGCGCATCCACCGCTCGATCGGGATGGACGGCTCCACCTTGGTCGGCACGCTGGCCGGAGACGTCGACGACGAGGTGAAGCAGCGGCTCAAAGAGCTGCATTCGCGCTACTACAAAGAGCTGACTCCGCTGCTGCGGGTGTTGCCGGGCGGTCAGGAGATCCTCGAGCGGGTCGCGGCGATGGGCCTGCAGGTGGTGCTGGCGACGTCGGCGCCCGACGACGAGCTGGCGATCCTGCGCACGGTGCTCGACCGCGACCACCTGGTGTCTGAGATGACCTCGTCGGCCGACGTCGACACCGCCAAGCCCAAACCCGACATCATCGAGGTCGCGCTCGAGCGCGCCGGCGTCACCGCCGAGCAAGCGGTGTTCCTCGGCGACTCGGTGTGGGACGTCGAAGCATGCCGGCGCGCCGGGGTGCCCAGCATCGGTGTGCTCAGCGGCGGTGTCTCCCGCGACGAGCTGACCGCCGGCGGAGCGGAGGTGGTGTTCGAAGACGCCCGCGAACTCGTCGAGCACATCGCCGACACCCGCATCGCCAAGCTGAGCTGACCGCAGGGTTTCAACACCCAGCGCCCCGGGCACGCTCTTGCCTACCGACGTCTACGTCAATAAGGAGCGGTCATGAATACCGTGGGCTGGATAATCCTTGCCGTCGTCGTGGCGATTGTGCTGATTGTCGCTGTGGTGCTGATCGCGCGGCAGAACCGCATGAAGCGGCGCCGCGTGGAGGCCGAGCGCATCCGCGGCGAGGTCCGCGAGCAGACCGCAAAAGTGGAACGCCGCGAAGCGCTGGCCGAAGAGACCGCCGCCAAGGCGCGCGCCGCGCAGGCCGAAGCCGAGGCGAAGGCCGCCGAGGCGGCCCGGCTGCAGGAGCGAGCCGCCGCGCATCAGAGCGACGTCGCGTCAGCGCGCGACGACCTCGACAAGCGCGCCCAGCACGCCGACCGCCTCGACCCCGCGGCCCGCGAAGAGCAGGGCGCCCATGAGCAGCGGGCTGAGGGCCAGCGGTCTGAAGGCCAGCGGTCTGAAGGGCAGCGGGCTGCCGAGCAAGGGCAAGGCACGGCCACCTGATCGGTGGCCCGGCTGTCAGAACACGCCGGCCAGATGCTTCTGCACATCGATCGGGTTGGCCATGCCGGCCCTCCTGGTTGTGGGCTCGTGTGGCGTAGCCGCCGATTACCGCGCGCCCTGACCACGCATTCGTTTCGCCGGCTGCCGATGTGATTCGGATGCGCCGATCCGGGGAATGACGCGACTATGGCAACGTATCGAGTGCTGGATCCCAAGGGCGAGGTCGTCGAGACACGCGACATCGCGAGCGCCGACGACGCGCACGCCTGGTTCGTCGACAAGGCTTCCCACAACGACGAACTCGGCTGGCGCATGGAAGTCAAGGTCGACGACGAGTGGCGGTTCTTCGACAACACCGACGGCACGCCCGCCTGACCCGACGACGCGGTGAACCTTTCGCCGCCGGTGTCGTGTCTCTTGTATGACGACACGAATCGGACTGGCTGCTTTGTCATGCGCGACGGCGATCGCCGTCGCCGCCTGCGGGCACTCGAACGTCACCCAGGAGAGTGCCTCTGAACCGACCACCACGCCCGCGCCCGCATCGTCGCCGGCGCCGGTCGCGGCGGCGGCGATCACCATCGAAGGGATGCGGTACACCGACCTGACGGTGCCGGCGGGCGCGCAGGTGACAGTGGTCAACAAAGACGCCGCAGAACACACCGTCACCGCCGACACCGCCAACGCGTTCGACGTGGAAGTCGGTGGAGAAGCGACGGTGACGTTCACGGCACCGGCACAGCCCGGCAGCTATCCGTTCCACTGCACCTATCACCCGGGCATGCACGGCGTGCTCACGGTGCAGTAGCCACACCGGTCACACGGCTCAAGTGCTGCGGCGCGGGGGCGTACCCGGCGGCCACAGCGGGTATGCGCCCCGCATGACCACTACCGACCACCGATCACCGGATGTTCGAGAACAAGCCCAACAATTCGCCGACCAGGCTCGCGAGCAGATGGATCGCCGGCGCGCGAAGCAGGAGGGCGGGGTCAGCGGCTGGGTGGCCCAGCGTGCCGGCGAATGGGAGCTCAGCGGCCCCGACGAAGCCACGATGCAGCGCCAGAAGTACTTGTGGAATTCGCTGGTGGACTATTGGTTCCGGATGGAGATGGACGGCTGGGAGAACCTGCCGGAGCCACCGGTGCTGCTCATCGGCATCCACTCGGGCGCGCCGTTCGTCTGGGACGCGTGGACCGTCGGCGTGCAGTGGTGGCGCCGGTTCGGCCAAGACCGGCTGCTGCATGGCACAGCGCACGACGCACTGATGGCGATTCCGGTCATCGGCCGCTACTTCCGAGCGATGGGAGTGCTACCGGCCGCGCCCGACTCGATCGCCACCGCATTGGCCGAAGGACGCGACGTCGCATTGTGGCCGGGGGGAGAAGTGGACTCGCTGCGGCCGTGGCGCGAGCGGGACCGCGCCAACCTCGCCGGCCGCACCGGATTCGTCAAGATGGCGATCCGCGCCGGCGTGCCGATCGTGCCGATCGCGACCGTCGGTGGTGCCGACGCCATGCCGGTGTTGATCCGCGGTGACCGGTTGTCGCGCACGTTGCGGCTGGACAAGATCCTGCGGCTCAAGGTTTTTCCGCTCGCGGTGTCGTTGCCGTGGGGTATCGCGCCGGCCGCGCTGCCGCAGTTCCCCCTGCCGGCCAAGATCCGCACACGCCTGATGCCGCCGGTCGAGGTGGATCATGACCCGTCGCGGGCTGAGGACGACGAGTACGTGCAGCGTAAGTACCAGGAGGTGCAGGACACCATCCAGGCCGGCATGAACGCGCTGGCCCGCAAGCGCGCGCTGCCGCTGTTCGGCTAAGCCCGGCAGTAGGAGCGAGTGGCGAACCCGAGCGCCTGCCTGTACAGCGCGTCGAGGTTATGCGCGTCGGCGACCTCGGCGACGGCTTGCGCGCGGGCGGCGCCGCAGTCCGGCGAGTGCAGCAGCAGCCACTGTGCGGCGATCTCGCCGACGATCGTGTGGTTGAGCGAGTCGATCGCCGATCGCGTCGCCGCAAGGTCGGGAGCAGAGGCAGGCGCTGCGCCGGGATCGAGCTTCCACTGGGAGAACCGTCCGTACTCGACGCCTTCTGTGGCGGCGATCTGGTCGGCGAAGACCCGCTGCACGTAGTCGGTGTCGATGCCGGCCGCAGCCGCGTCGGCTGCCACCGCGGCCAGTACCTGTTCCGCCCGAGCGGAGTCTTCGACGCTTCCTTTCGTCAGCCATTTCGCCGCAGCCACCGCATCGGCGGTCTGCAGCCGGGCCGTGGCGGCCTCCACCAGCGGACTCAACGGGCTGAGCCCGGCCGCATCAGCGGCCGATGCCGGCAGCACCGCGCATGCGGTGACGACAACGCCGACCAATCCCAGACGCAATCGCAGCACTGAACAGTTTTAACAGCAGCAACAATCGGTGCGGGGTGTAACCGCAGACTCGCGACAGCCGATAACTCGGTAAGACAACTCAGGGGTGGGAATCATGCACACATTTCCAGCAATGCACTGGCCGCGCCGGTTGGCGGCAGTTTTCCTCGCGTTGGTGTTCGCGTTCGCGATGATCGGTGTCGCGGGCAAACCAGCGACCGCCAGAGCCGACGCACCCGAGACCGTGATGGTGCCGTCCGCCGCGATGGGACGCGACATTCCGGTGCAGTTCCAGGGCGGCGGTCCCAAGGCCGTCTACCTGCTCGACGGCATGCGCGCCCGCGACGACCGCAACGGTTGGGACATCGAGACCGGGGCGTTCTCTTGGTTCAACGGCTCGGGGCTGTCGGTCGTCATGCCCGTCGGTGGAATGTCGAGCTTCTACACCGACTGGTATCGGCCGGCGGTGGGCAACGGCCAGACCTACACCTACAAGTGGGAAACGTTTCTGACCTCAGAGCTGCCGGCCTGGCTGGCGGCGAACCGGGGAATCAGCAGCAGCGGCAACGCCGTGGTGGGGCTGTCGATGTCGGGCAGCTCGGCGCTGATCCTGGCCGCGTTCCACCCGAATCAGTTCATCTACGCCGGCTCGCTGTCGGGCTTCCTCAACTTGTCGGCCGGTCTGTGGCCGGTGCTGGTGGGCGTCGCAATGGCCGACGCCGGTGGCTTCAACGCGCTCGACATGTGGGGTCCATACGGTGGCGCGGCCTGGCAGCGCAACGACCCGATGAACCAGATCGGCCGGCTCGTCGCCAACAACACGCGGATCTGGGTGTACAGCGGCAACGGCAATCCGACTGACCTGGACGCCGGTCTTGGCAACGCGCAGATCCCCGCGCAGTTCTTGGAGGGACTGACGATCCGCACCAACAAGGAGTTCCAGCAGCGCTACCTCGCGGCCGGGGGCAGTAACGGTGTGTTCAACTTCCCGCCCAACGGCACGCACAGCTGGGGCTACTGGGGTGGTCAGCTGCAGGCGATGAAGCCCGACATGCAGCGGGTGTTGGGCGCCAACCCGACCGCTTGACACACGGTGGTTTGGTCTGTACCGGTTCGGGGCAGTCCGTGCAGAACACCGTGTGACGCAGTGTCGAAATTGGAGTTCATCATGAGCGAACAAGGCAGCTCCCAGCAGACCGACCGCGAGCAAGACGCCGACCGCCAGCAAGACACCGACCGCGAACAGGGCGGCGAGCAGCAAGCCACGGGCGGCGGCGAGGATGTCGAACGCTACGAGTCCGGTCAGATCGCCGAGAAGCCGGAACCCACCGACGAGCACAAGGAACACGCCAAAGAGATGGCGAAGTCCTACACGGAGGAGCGCCCGACGACCGTGCTGCCCGGATCCGACGCGACCGTGACGGGAACGGCAGTCAACGACTGGATCGACGATGAGGGCAACCCGGTGCACGGCGACATCAGCGACGAGCGCAGCGAAGCAGCTGAGCGCGACCGGGAACGCAACGAGCGCGCCCAGGCCCAACACGATGACGACCAGAAGGGCGACGAAGGCGAGGACGGCGGGGACGGCTCACAGGTGCCCGAAGAGGAGAAGAAGGCACAGGACGGCTGACCGCCCTCTGCAAACTCGTTAGGTCGCCGATCTCGTACCATCGGTGACGACCATCCGCAACATCTCCCGGGTCGGCCCCGACATGGAAGCCGGCTAGCAGCCGCTGAACAGGATCGACATTGCCAGAAACGCCAGCTGATCTGACGCCCCACTTCGAGGACGTCCAGCACCACTACGACCTGTCCGACGACTTCTATCGCCTTTTCCTCGATCCCACGCAGACCTACAGCTGCGCGTATTTCGAGCGCGACGACATGACGCTGCAAGAGGCGCAGATCGCCAAGATCGACCTGGCGCTGGGCAAGCTGGGGCTGCAGCCCGGCATGACGCTGCTGGACGTCGGCTGCGGCTGGGGCGGCACCATGATGCGCGCACTCGAGAAGTACGACGTCAACGTCGTCGGGCTGACCCTGTCGAAGAACCAGCAGGCGCACGTGCAGAAGTTGTTCGACAACTCGCCGAGCCCCCGGTCCAAGCGTGTTCTGCTGCAGGGTTGGGAGCAGTTCGACGAGCCCGTCGACCGCATCGTGTCCATCGGCGCCTTCGAGCACTTCGGCCGCGACCGCTACGACGCTTTCTTCAAGATGGCCTACGAGGCGCTACCCGCCGACGGGGTGATGCTGCTGCACACCATCGTCAAACCCGACGACGAGGAGTTTGCGGCCCGCAATTTGCCGGTCACCATGCGGCATCTGCGGTTCTTCAAATTCATCATGGACGAGATCTTCCCTGGCGGCGATTCGCCGCAGCCGGTGACGGTCAAACGCCACGCGACCCAAGCTGGCTTCAACGTCTCGCGCGTACAGCCGCTGCGATTGCACTACGCACGCACGCTGGACACCTGGGCGGCCAACTTGGAGGCCAACAAGGAGCAGGCGATCGCGATCCAGTCGCAAGAGGTGTACGACCGGTACATGAAATACCTGACCGGCTGCGCGGAACTGTTCCGCGAGGGCTATACCGACGTCTGCCAGTTCACCTGCGAAAAGCGCTGAGCATCAGCGACCCGGGATCGCCGGTATCTGCGGGATAGCCGGTGGCGCCGGGATCGCCGGCGGCGAGGGAATCTCGGGGACCGGCGGCACGATGGTCACCGTGGTATCGCCCGGTGCCGGTGACACGGTCACTGTGGAGTTCGTGGGCGCACAGCACGGCGTAGGCGTCAACTCGGTGGTGCTGGTCGGCGACGTCGTAGTGCTGCTTGTGGTGGTGCTGGTGGTAATCTTGTTGTCCGAACTGCTTCCGCCACAAGCGGTTAGCAGCGGTAGAAGGATGGCAGTCGCGGCCACGGCGACAGCGGCGGGCCGGGTAAGCGCGCAGTGAGTCATGTCGGGTCTCCCTTCGGCGCACGCATAGCCACTTGGCAGATCCGCCAAACGAGACAACAGCTTTCGAGCTGAGCGCAAGGGCTCAGCTCGCCTCCACCACGGTCTTTACCCGCTCGAGCGTCTTGCGCATGTCGCGAAGATTGCGCCGCCTGCGAAGCCGGCCGATGGTCGCGGTGTAGATCCGAAGCAGCGGCGAGGGCTGCAGCCGAAACGACTCGGTCACGTCGGTGCCGTCGCCGCTGGGTGCCATCTCGTAGCGCCAGTGGTTGGCAGGTTTGTCCCCGATCAACACGTCGAACGCGAACACCCGGCCGGGTTCGCAGTCGGTGACCCGGCACGTCGTCCAGTACACCGGGCCGATCTCGTTGCGGCGGACGTGTCCGCGGAATCGGGCTCCCACAGCCGGGCCGGTGGCGCCGTCGAGCCACTCGGCCTCGAACGTCTCGGGCGAGAACTGGCCGATGTTGCGCACGTCGGCCACGAGCTCCCAGATTTTCATCGCGGGTGCGGACATGTGCACCGTCACTGAGCCGTCCATGGCGCGATTCAACCAGAATGGGCAATATGGCAGGCCCGAGGTGCCCGACAACGTGACCGGCACGAGAAGCCGACGCCTGCTGGTGCTTCTTGCCGTGCTGGCAGCAATGGGGATCGTGGGCGCGGGTTTGCTCGTGTTGCGCGTGCATGACAGCGCGACAGACCATCCCGTCGATGCGCTCACCGACGACCAGACTAAAAGCCAAGTGCTCGCCGCGGCGAAGGAGATCGTCGGCACCGCGAAGTTGCGCAACCCGACCGGCGGCTACCTGCTGATGTCATGCGAGAACCAGAACGATCCGCCTTACCAGGGCGCGATCTACCTGACCTTCGACCTGCCCTCGAGCGGCTTCTTCGACCAGGTGGCCGACGCGATGACTGCGCGCGGCTGGCAGAAGGGCTTGCCGCCGAACCAGTACCTGTACGGCACCACACTCTCGAAGAACGGCGTCACGGCGGTTTTGTACCGCGACCCCGACCGCAACAGCGTCGGCGTCATGCGGATCTACGGCGAATGCCGCAACGTGACCGACCACCGTCGCGACACCACCGGCTGGGTCGAGATGACCGACCAATTCCGTTAACGTGTGCGCGATGACGCCGCCTGAGCGCCCGGCCTGGGTACCCCCCGGCTGTACCCGTTCGGAGACCGCTACCTCGACGTCGACGGCTCGGCGGTGCACTACGTGGACGAGGGCAACGGCCCGACATTGCTGTTGCTGCACGGCAATCCGACGTGGTCGTTTCTCTACCACGAAATCATTGTCGGACTGCGAAATCAATACCGCTGCGTGGCAATCGATTACCCCGGTTTAGGGCTTTCGACTGCAGCGCCGGGCTACCGGTTCACCCCGCTCGAGCATGCCGGTGTGGTGCAGCGCGCCGTGCAGCAGCTTGATCTGAGCGACGTGACCCTGATGGTGCAGGACTGGGGCGGCCCGATCGGCTTCGCTGTGGCCACTCGGCAACCGGACCGATTCAGCCGGTTCGTCATCGGCAACACCTGGGCGTGGCCGAAGACCGATCTCGGCACGCAGGCGTTCTCGCGTACGCTCGGCGGCCCTGTAGGCCGGTACCTGATCGAGCACCGCAACTTCTTCGTGGAGCGGATCCTGCCCGCGGGTGTGCGCCGTCGTCGCCTCACCGATGTCGAGATGGGCGCTTACCGCGGGCCGTTTCCCACTACAGAGTCGCGACGGCCCCTGTCGGTGTTCCCGCGCGAAATACTGCGCAGCAGAAGCTTTTTGGCGGAGGTGGCCGCTGGTCTGCCACGATTGTCCGAAAAGCCCGCGCTGGTGTTGTGGCCCACCAAGGATGTGGCGTTTCGCGCGCGGGAGCGGGCCCGATGGCAGGCGCTGTTCCCCACGCACCGCACCGTGCTGCTCGAGGGTGCAGGCCATTACATGCAAGAAGACGCCGCCGATGAAATCGTATCCGCCATATCGGATTTCGTTCCTCGCTAGCGGACTGTCATGGCATGCTCGACGATCGCGCCGATGACGGGCGCCAGCGTCTGGGCGTACTCGATGGTGACGTGGTTGTCGTCGCGATAGACCAGGTTGTCACCGACGATCACAGGGCAGCGCTCGGCGGTGCAGAACACTGCGGTGAGGTCGTTGTACTGTCCGCCCGCCGCGGTGGTCGCCGCCGCCTCGGCCGCGATGCCGGCGTCTCGCACCGCGTCGGAGCGTCGCGGCACACACGCCTGCGCGTCGTCGAGGTGAGCCGACACGCAGGTCGGCACGGTGCTGCGGGGATCGGGAATCGGGCCGAGGACCACCACCGCGGCGCCGGTCGCCCGCAGCCGGCTCACCAAGCGGCGCAGGCTGTCCACCCACTGGGGATCGTAGGAAGTGAAGCCGAAATCGGCGCCGTAGCGGCGCGACATGCCGACGACGACGAGCCGCGGGTGCTCGACCTGCAGCCGGTTCACCACGTCGGTTCGCCACTGCTCGCATTCGGTGTAGCGCCGGCCGAGATACGGGCTGGTGATGGGCAACTGCAGCAACGGACAGGTGACCTTGCCCAGCGTCTCGAGCCGCCAATGACGTTGCTGCGCAACGGCTTCCAGTGCAGGGCTCCACATGGCAGCGTGTGAATCACCGACCAGTGCCACCGTGATGGACGATGCGGTGTCCCCGGACCTGCACTCGGGCTGGCCCACCTCCTGCCATGACCGCACGCAGCCGTTGAGGAAGACCGTGGGTTTGTCGCCGGCCGCATCGGCCAGCGCTGGTTTGAGGTTCGACGGCACGGCGCGCAGCGCAGTCGAGGCTTGCACGGCGGCGGCGACATGTGCGGTCAGCTGGGCGAGCGGGTCGCCGTGACCGGCGGGCGGCGTGGGCGCGGGTTGGTCGTATGTCACCGCGGCCGCGGCCGCGCCGTGGCCGACGGGAACCGGGCGCACCACCACCAGCATCGTGGCGACGGTCGCGGCCACCGCGGTGACGGCCGCGCCGAGCAGCAGACTGCGCGCCTCAGACCGCCGCACCGGTGCGGCGAAGCGGATCGGGTTCTCGACGAGGCCCAGCGTCAGCACCGCCAGCACGAACGACACCGCGGCGGCGACCAGGCGGCCGGCCAGACCCAGCGGGTGGCCGAGCAGTGCAGGCGCGAGCAGCAGCACGGGCCAGTGCCACAGGTACCACGAATACGACGCTCGGCCGATCATCCGCAGCGGCGGCCGCGACAGCGCACGGCCCACCCCGCTGTCTGCTGTCGCACAGCCCGCACCGATCACCAGTGCGGTGCCCAGCACCGGGAGCAGCGCGGCGGTGCCGGGGTACGGGGTCGCACGGTGCAGGTCCACGCAGGTGACGAGGATCAGCACCAGACCGCCCCATCCTGCGGCCGCGGCCGCGCCGTCGCTCAACACGCGCCACCGGCTGGCGGTCAGAGCCACCAAGCCGCCGACCGCCAGCTCCCAGGCGCGCGACGGCAACGAGAAGAACGCCCACGACGGCAGCGTGTACGTCCACGCCAGTGAGACGACAAACGACGCGGCAGCCAATCCCGCGAGGACCGCGAGGTACGGCAGCGCCGAGGCGCCGGCATCGGCCCGGCGGCGCACGCGCAGGAGCACCCAGGCGGTACCGATGATCAACGGCGGCCAGACGAGATAGAACTGCTCCTCGACGCCCAGCGACCAGTAGTGCTGCACCGGCGACGGAGCGGCATCGGCGCTCAGGTAGTCGGTGCCTTCGATCGCGAACCGGTAGTTGCCGGTGTAGAGCGCCGACGCGATGACGTCACCGAGCACGCTGCGTGCCTGCAGCGGCGGCAACAGCAGACACGCCGCGACGCCAGTGACGACGAGCACCGCCGCGGCCGCCGGCAGCAGTCGTCGCGCCCGTGCGCCGTAGAACCTGACCAGCCGGATGCCGCCGCGCCGGCCGATCTCTCGCCACAGCAGCCCGGTGATCAGAAATCCCGAGATCACGAAGAACACGTCGACGCCGACGAAGCCGCCTGGGAATGCGGGAAATCCGGCGTGGAAGAGCACCACGGTCAGCACCGCGACCGCCCGCAGACCTTCGATGTCGGCGCGGAACTCACGGCGTCTGCCGGCGCGGGGCGTGGTGCCGCGTCGGGGGGCAGCGGTGGTCGCAACGGTGTTCACTCGAGCGCCGATCCTGCCACGCGAAGCTGCAAGCGCCCGGGAGGTGAACGGGCACGTCGCCTAGGCGATGACTATGTCGCCAGCCAGGCCAATTCGTCGGGAAGTTGCCCGCGCCAGAACGACGCGTCGTGGCCACCGGGGGAGAAGCTGCCCGCGACCGGGCGGCGCAGCTGCGCGACGAACTGGCGGGCGGCGGCATAGAACCGGTCTGACACACCGCAGTCGACCCGGATCGGAATCGATGCGAGGGCAGGCTGACCGAACACCGTGTTGCGTTGCCAGTCGCTGTAGCTGTCGAATGCCCCGTCGTCGGTGGCCATGTAGGACGTCCACAGCGCAGGACTCACCGCGCAGATTCCCGCGGTTCGGGCAGGACCGAGGCGGGCGCCCAGCAGCAGCGCGCCGTAGCCGCCCATCGACCATCCGAGAAACCCGACCCGTGACGTGTCGAGGCCTTGTGTGGCCAGCATCGGCAGCAGCTCGGTGAGCACCATCGCGCCGGAGTCCGCACCGGTGGCGCGCCTGTGCCAGTACGTATTGCCGCCGTCGACGCTGACCACGGCGAACGGCGGCAGGCCGGCACTCACCACTCGCGCGAGCCCGTCGGCCACGCCCAGGTCCATCACGCTGGCCGCGTCGCCGTCGCGGCCGTGCAGCGCGATGACCGGCCGAAGCGGTTGCGTCTGACCGGGGGGCCGCGCGATCGCCCATTTCGTTTCGACGCCGCCCCGGGCCGCCGAAAGGAAGGAGCCGGTGAGATAGGTAGGGGCCGCGGCTGCCGCCGGCGCGGGTTCACCTCGAGCAACGGCCGGTCCCAACAGGTTTGCCAGCGCGTAGGTTCCTGCGGCCAGTCCCGCGGCATGCAAGGCCGCTCGACGTGTCACCGGCGCCATGCGGGCAATCATGGCAGCGCGAAGCGATGCATCTTGAAACATGCTGGCACCGAACCGATCACAGTACGGTCACCGGTGCGCCTAAAGCGCTGAATGGGGCCGCACAATCGCGCGGTGTGCGCGCAAAGATCAGGCGGGTAACCGGTCGGCGTGCAGGTTCTTCGCCGTGGGCGAGGTAGCCACGGTGGCCGGGTCCGGAGACGTGCGTAGCACGCGGTCGGCCGTGCCCGCGCTGGTGACGGTGAACCAGTAGTGCTCGTTTTTGAAGTGGTGCAACCGGTGGTGACGCCAGATAGCCCGGTACACATTGGTTTTGGGCTTGTAGTCACTGTGGATCAGATAATGCGTCCACTCGTAGGCCAGCCCGAGCACGGTGAGGAAGACCAGGAAGCTCAACCCCAGTGCCAAGCGCGGGAACGCCAGCACCGCAATCGCGACTGCCAACGGCAGCACCCATAGCAGCGACTGCCACGGGATGAACACCAGCGGCACATCGCGGGGATCGACGTGGTGTTCGCGGTGCTTGCGCGCCAGCAACGAGTCCAGAGTGACTGCGCCGACCCGTCGCGGCCGCCAATGCAGGATGCCCACGTGAACGATCCACTCGAAGAAGGGGAAGACCGCAAGCATTACCACCGGAACCAGAGCGTCGGTGATGCGCCAGTCACCGACGGCGGCCCGTGCGGCGCCCGCGGCGAGCAGGGCGGCGGTAATCATCAGCGGCGATGGGTGTTTCCAGAACTCCCGCGCGGCGTCAGTGAGCGTGAATCTGCGGCGCGTGCGCGTCATCGTTGCTTCTCCAAGCTGTCCAGCGCGTCGAGCAGCGCGGTGGTCGCGGGCTCGAGCAGGTCACGCGCGGCGCGCACTGCACGTTTTGAGTCGCCTGCGGTAATGGCATCGGCCAGTCGCCGATACAGGTCGGGTCGGCCGACTTCGGCCTGCATCACCGTCGCGAGCGCACCCAGCGCTGGCTCGTAGGCAGCGCGCAAAGTGTTGTACATCAACCGGAACACGATGGACTCGGCGCCGTCCACGACGTGATCCCAGAACGCCAACGCGCACCGCTGACGCTCGACCGGATCCGTCTCATCCTCGATCCGGCGAACCGAATCCTCAAGTGACATAGCCAATTTCGAACCACCACGGAGAGCAGCCAGCTCCGCAACCTTGGGTCCGTTGTGCAGCCGGGTTTCGAGAATGCTTCGCGCGACGGCAACGTCGAGCTCACCCCCACGCATCAGCAAGCTGGGCAGAAGATCCAGGCCGGCATGGCGGTTGAAGTCGCGAATCGTCGTCGAATCGCCTTGGCGAACCTCGACGAGACCGGCTGCCGAAAGCCGTTTGAGTGCCTCCCGCACCGCGGGCCGGGACACCCCGAGCACCTCGGCAAGGCGGCGCTCGCTCGGCAGCGCCTGCCCAGGCTGCATCTCACCGCTGAGCACGTCGGCGACGATCTGATGGAACACATCCTCTGGTACCGAGCGGCGGTTCACCGGCTGAAGGGCCATGTCCGCCAGCTTTGTCGACACTCGGCCAGACGTCAAGTGGTCAGACCAGTTCGGGACAGGGCGGTGCGAAGGTTCACAGAGAGACTTGGGTAGGCTCGGCCGACGTAACTGGACGACCGACCTTGTCTAGGCGTGTCGAACATCGGCGGCGCCGGACATGAGGAGTGCGAACTGGATACGGTACTCGGACTCTCGATGACCCCGACCGCGGTCGGCCTGGTGCTGGTCGAAGGCGAAGACGCCGACGGCGAAATCATGGACCACGACGCGTTCGACGTCCCGACCCGACGAGGGGCCGCGGCGATCAGCACCTCCGAATACGTCGCCGGCGCGATGTCTCTGACCGCGGCCATGGCCGGCGGTCATCGCCCGCATGCCATCGGCGTGACGTTCAGCGATGACTCCGAGGTGCACGCCTGCCTGCTGTTGAAGTCACTGTCAGAAGCCGGATTCGACAACGTCGTCGCAGTGCCCTGCGCGGAGGCCGGCGAGGCCCTGGCCCGCGGGATCGGCCGCACCGCAGGCTACGACGAGACCGCGGTCTGCCTGCTCGAGCTGCAGTCCGTGGTGGTGTCCGTGGTCGACACCTATGACGGCGCGGTGCAAACCATCTCGCATCGCGCTCATGACACCGATGCGGAGCTGATCGACTGGCTGATCCGCGTCTTCGACGTGACCGACTGGCACCCCGAATGCCTGGTGCTCGTCGGCCCCGACAGCGAACTCCCAACGCTGGCAACGCAACTCGAGCTCGCCCTCGATCTCCCAGTGTTCGCGCCACCCGAGGCTGACCTTGCGCTTGCCCGCGGTGCCGCGCTCGCCTCCGCGCAGCCGCCGGAGGTGCAGTTCGACGACGAAGCCTCGCCTCGGGCAAGAATCCGACGGTCCTGGCCACTGCCGCACACCGCGGCGCTGGCCATGCTGGGCATCGGGCTGCTGACGTTCATCGTGTCGATCTCCGTGGCTGCCGGCTTGCGGCTGACGTCGAACAGCGACACCACCGCACCCGCGCAGCGGCCGTCGGCCAATCCGCCCGCGGCGGCGCCGACGGTGCGCCCACCCGCAATGCCGCCTGTCGTGATGCCGTCACCGGCCGTAGCCGCGCTGCCACCAGAGCCCAGCGCAGTCGCGCCGGCCGAACCGTCGTCGGTCTCCCACGAGGTGGCGGCGACGGCGCCCGATGAGACAACAGATGGCGCAGGCACCACGGCGGGCGAGGACGTCCCGCCGGTTTTCGGTCCGCCGCCGCCGGCGCCCGACGCGCCGCCACCGACGGAGTCGGCGGAGAAGCCGCCTCTGCTCACCCGGATCCTCTCGCACATCCCTGGCTTGCACGGCGATCCCCAGCCGGCCCCCGCCCCGGTCCCACCGCCGGCTCCGCCCTCGCCCTGACAGCAGACAGTTGAGGCAGATGCCTCAAGCGCGCAAGCAGCAACCGGCGCGAGCATCGGCCCATGACCACTTCAGCAGCACCGATCAAGCACACCTTCGACCAGCAAGCGCCGCGCGGCGGACGCGTCGACGCCGTTGCCGTCACCCGCCATGTCGGCAGACATCAGATCCTCCAGCCGCTTTCGCTGACAGTGGGGGAGGGCGAGCTGGTCGCCATCGCCGGGGGCAGCGGCGCCGGGAAGACCACACTGCTGGAAGTTCTCGCGGGATTGCAGCCGCCGTCTTCCGGCCAGGTCCGACACGACGACGGTGTGCTGGCGACGGCGACCGACCGCAGCATCGGCTACGTGCCTCAGGACGACATCATCCACCTGGAGATGCCGTTGCGGCGGACGCTGCGCTACGCAGCCCGGCTGCGGTTGCCGGCCGGCACTTCGGCGGCCGAGGCCGACCGGGTGGTCGAGGAGACGATGAAGGAACTCGACCTGACCGATCGGGCCGACGTGCCGGTGCGGTCGCTGTCAGGCGGCCAACGCAAGCGGGCCAGCATCGCGGTGGAGCTGCTGACCCGGCCAAGCCTGTTCTTCCTCGACGAACCGACCTCGGGGCTCGACCCGTCGACGGCCGCCGACGTGATGCGGCTGCTGCGCCGGCTCAGCCGGCACGGCGTCACCGTCGTCTTGACGACGCATGAGCCGGCCGGCATCGACGTGTGTGACCGGGTGGTGTTCCTGGCACGCGACGGCCATCTGGCCTTCAGCGGCAGTCCCGCAGAAGCTCGGCGGTACTTCGGCGTGGGTGACCTCGCACACGTCTACGACAGGCTGGCCGAGCACACACCCGAGACATGGGCGCACCGGTTCGCGGCACACCAGGCCGTCCGACCGGCAGCCGGTGCTCAGCCACCCGTGCCGGACCCGCGTGCGCAGGTCAACCGCACCGGCGCGATGCGGCAATGGTGGCTGCTGACCCGGCGCAATGTCGACGTCCTGGTCCGCAACCGGCTGACCCTCGCGATCCTTCTCGGCTCACCGGTGCTGGTCACCGCGATGATGGCGACACTGTTCAGACCCGGCACCTTCGACCCGCACACCGCAGCTGACGTCGGCCCTGCCCAGATCGCATTCTGGATCGCCTTCGACGGGTTCTTCTTCGGCCTGACCTACGGTCTGCTGCAGATCGTCGGGGAGATGGCCGTGTTCCGGCGGGAACGCCTGGCCGGGCTGAGCGTGGCGGCGTACGTCGCCTCCAAGGTCACCGCGCTGCTTCCGGTTCTGGCCGCAGTAAGCGCCGTGCTGCTCGGTGCATTGCGGCTGCTCGGCCGGCTGCCCGCGGCGGGATGGGACGTCTACGCGGTGCTGTTCGTGACGGTCGTGGTCGAGGCGACCTCCGCCCTGGCGCTCGGCCTGCTCGCGTCGGCTGCGGTTTCCAACGCCGCGCAGGCCGCGCTCGCGCTGCCGATGCTGTGCTTCCCTCAGGTGTTGTTCGGCGGCGCGATCGTGCCCGTCGACCAAATGGCCGCCCCCGGGCGGTTGATGAGCTACGGGCTGGCCAACCGCCACGCGTTCGAGGCGCTGGGCCGCGAGCTGGATCTCGACCGGTACATCCCGGCACTGCCGGCCATGTCCGCCTACCGCGACAGCTTTCACGGCGGCACAGGTCCGAGTCTGATTGCACTCGCCACATTCGCCGTCGCGCTCATGCTCGCGACGATGTGGTTGCTGCAGCGCCGGTCCCGGCCGGGCTCCGCCCGGCGATGACGCCAACCCTTGCGGTTGCGGTTCAGAGCGCCCCGCCCACGATCGATCTGCGCCAGAATCGGCAGATGACCTCGCCGGCCGGGCGCTCACCCGAGTTACCCACCCGCGCCGAACTGCTCGCCGCGCTGTCGGTGGCGATCGATCTCGGTCTCGGGCAGCCGGCCGAGCACATGCTGCGGTCCGCGCTCATTGCGACGCGAATCGCCGACCGCCTGGGCCTGCCTCGAAGCGAGCGCGACACGATCTACTACGCGACGTTGATCATGTGGATCGGCTGCCACGCCGATTCCCACGAATACGCACGCTGGTTCGGCGACGACATCGCCGTGCGCCACGACGCATATTTGGTGGACTGGTCGGGCTTACCGTACTGGAACTTCGTGCTGCGCAATGTCGCTCGGGGAGAGCCGCTGATCCGTCGGCTCACCGTCATGGCCGCGCTCGTGCGCAACGCCCGCGGCCATCTCTCCGAATTGATCCATTCGCACTGCATGTCGGCGGGACTGCTGGCCGAGCGGTTGGGCGTCGGTCCCGAAGTGCAAGCGGCGCTTGCGTTTACGTTCGAGCGTTACGACGGCGGCGGCCTGCCCGGCGGTGTGCGAGGTGACCAGATCCCCATCGCGATCCGGGTTGCACAGCTGGCCGACATGGCCGAGGTGCACCAGCGCAGCTACGGAACCGAAGGCGCGGTCGCGATGGCACAGAGCCGCCGCGGCGGCCAATTCGACCCCCAGGTGGTCGACGTGTTCGTGGGCGATGCGCACCGCATTCTCAGCGGTCCGCCGGCCGGGGACGTCTGGCGTGCGGCGCTGCGGGAGGCGCCGGATCGCCGCCAACGGCTCGACGCGCGGACCCTCGACGGTCTGTTGTCCGCGCTGGGTGACTTCGTCGACCTGAAATGCCCGTTCACAGTTGGTCATTCGGGAGCGGTGGCGCGGCTCGCCGCGGATGCGGGGCACGCAGTCGGCCTCGATGCCGACACCGTGGCGTTGATCAAGCGTGCCGGCCACGTCCACGATCTCGGCCGGATCGGGATCTCGAACCACATCTGGTCCAAGCCCGGACCGCTGACTTCCGCGGAATTCGAACGCGTCCGGTTGCACCCGTACCTGACCGTGCGGATCCTCAGCCAGGTGCCGGGCCTGCGCCACGAGGCGCAGCTGGCCGGCAATCACCACGAGCGACTCGATAGCTCCGGCTATCCGCGCGGGCTCGGCGGGGCAGCGTTGACCATGCCGGATCGTCTTCTGGCGACTGCGGTGTGTTATCAGTCGGCTCGTGAGCCGCGGCCGTATCGAGAGCAACTCGGCCCGGACGCGGCCGGGCGGCGGTTACGAGAACGCCTGCGCGACGGTGCATTTGACCCGGTGGCCGTCGATGCGGTGCTGCACGCGGCCGGCCTGAAATCGCAGCGGCCCAACCCGCGACCGCACGGTTTGACGCCGCGCGAGATTCAGGTGCTCACTTTGGTGGCGCGAGGTGCATCCGACAGGCAGATCGCGGCGGCGCTGGTGATCAGCCAGAAAACCGCACGCAACCACGTCGAGCGGATCTACAGCAAGATCGGCGTGTCCAACCGGATCGGCGCGAGCATGTACGCGCTGCATCACGGGTTGATCGCGAACGCGAACGCTTAGCGGCCGATCAGACTTGGGCCGCAGCGGTTTTACCGGTGTAGTCGACTTGCCAGTGCTTGATGCCGTTGAGCCAGCCGGACCGCAGCCGCTCGGGCTTGGAGATGGGCTTGAGGTCGGGCATGTGGTCCGCGATTGCGTTGAACATCAGATCGATGGTCATCCGGGCCAGGTTGGCGCCGATGCAATAGTGCGCGCCGGTGCCACCGAAGCCCACGTGCGGGTTGGGATCGCGCAGGATGTTGAAGGTGTAGGGGTCGTCGAAGACGTCTTCGTCGAAGTTGGCCGACCGGTAGAACATCACCACCCGCTGGCCCTTCTTGATCTTCACGCCGCCCAGTTCGGTGTCCTCGAGCGCGGTGCGCTGAAATGACGTGACGGGCGTGGCCCACCGGACGATTTCGTCGACCGCCGTGGCCGGGCGCTTTTGTTTGAACAGCTCCCACTGGTCGGGGAAGTCGGTGAACGCCATCATGCCCTGAGTGATCGAGTTGCGGGTCGTCTCGTTGCCCGCCACGGCCAACAGGATGACGAAGAAACCCAGTTCGTCGTCGGAAAGCTTGTGCCCTTCGACGTCGGCCTGCACCAACTTGGTGACCAGGTCTTCGCCCGGTTTGTCCGCGCGTTCGGCGGCCAGTTGCATGCCGTAGCTGATGAGTTCGACCGATGCCGTCACGGCGTCGTTGTTGGCGAATTCCGGGTCCATGTCGCCCACCATCTCGTTGGACCAGTGGAACAGCTTCATCCGGTCTTCCTGCGGCACGCCCATCAGCCCGGCGATGGCCTGCAGCGGCAGCTCGCAGGACACCTGCTCGACGAAGTCGCCACGGCCTTCCGCCGCTGCGGTCTTGACGATGTTCTGGGCCCGTTCGCTCAGTTCTTCGCGCAGCCGTTCGACCGCGCGAGGGGTGAACGCGCGGGAGATGATGTGGCGTAGGTGGGTGTGATGCGGTGCGTCCATGTTGAGCAGCACGAACTTTCCGCGGTCGATCTGGTCGCCGACGGCGCCGTCCTGGTAGCGCGGCAACGCGGTCTTCTTCTCACTGGAGAACACGTCACTGCGTCGCGAAATCTCTTTGACGTCTTTGTGTTTGGTCACCACCCAGAAGCCGCCGTCGTCGAACCCGCCCTTGCCGATCGGCTGCTCGTTCCACCAGATCGGCGCGGTGCGGCGCATTTCCGCGAGTTCTTCGACGGGCAGGCGCTCGGCATAGATGTCGGGATCGGTGAAGTCGAATCCGGGCGGGAGGTTCGGTGTCGGCCCCGCATTACCCATGACGCACATCCTCGCTACTCGTGTGACGCTTATCGCATTGCTACACCACGATCAGGGGTCTCGTCACGGCCTTGAGGCAAGGTGGCAGAGGCTGTCGGCTCAGCGACCCCGTGGCTCGCGGAATTCGACCACCGATTCCCGGCGGATGACGGTGTCACCCTGGCTGATCACCAACTGCTGTGAGGACAGCGAATAGGTGACGCCGTCATTGCGTGCGAC
Organism: Mycobacterium sp. NGS39; assembly: GCF_059812765.1. Taxonomy (NCBI): domain Bacteria; kingdom Bacillati; phylum Actinomycetota; class Actinomycetes; order Mycobacteriales; family Mycobacteriaceae; genus Mycobacterium; species Mycobacterium sp. NGS39. Next base: position 241,723 of record NZ_JCALDH010000004.1, read on the forward strand.
GAACTCACGCTCGGCGGTGTTTTGAGCGGCCACATTCAGCGCTGCGCCGTCGGTGAGCCGGACCGCACGGTACTGGTCGTCGCCATGCTGATCGGAGCAGATCGCCACGAGGGAGCCCTGAGTACGCGCGAAGGCGACGCCGGTCCACGGGCCGTCGCATCGGGCAGGGCTGTTGAGGAACCCCCTGGCGTCAGACGGATACGGCGAATCCGCCTGCGGTACTTCAGATTTCGGTAACGTCGGCGCGGCGGAAGAGGGCAGCGGACGAGCCGTCCATGACTTCTTCACCACTGCGTTCACGAATGCCAACGTGGCCACCAGCGCCGCGACTGCGGCCAGCAGCAACAGCGTCGACACCACGCGAGACCGCCAGCGACGCACCTAGCATTCCCTCCGCGTATGTGGGTTCCTGCGGCCGTGAAGCCTTTACCGATACGTGGATACCGCGTGGGTGTGCGCGTTCGATCACGAACACGACACGAGTTGGTGCCGGTCTCAGACGCAGCCGCTCACGCTGATCCGCCGCCCGACGTTCGCGCACACATTGACGTCCGGTGCGGGTGGCGGCGGAGGCGGGGGTGGAGCGGCGTAGTCCGGCGGCGGTTCGTCCTCAGGCATCGGCGCGTAGTACGACGGCGGCGGGACGAAGTCCGCGACGGTGTCAGCGATGTTGGCGCACCCGCTGACCGAGACTCGCCGGCTCACGCTGGCACAGACGTCGGCCCCCGCCACTGCGGGAGAAGTGACCACGATTGCGCCCGGAATCGCTGCAGCGCCCAAGACGGCGGCGACGGCGGTTTTCCATGAGCGGTTCCACCACGCCATCGCAACTCCTCACCCGCACCACACCGGAAGCCGGAGTATATCGGGATCGGCCCGCAGGTAGAGCGCTTTCGGATGATGCCGCCAACTTCGTTGCGGCACAACCGAATCAGATGACTGCGCTCAGACTGCTGCTGCCTCGTTGAGCTCGTTGAGCCTGTTCGTCGCCTCGAGGTATTCCCGCACCCACCGCTCGATCACCGCCGAGGTCTTCTCGACCTTTGTGAACTGTCCGACAACTTGCCCGACTGGGTTGAATGCGACGTCTACGGTCTCGTTGGGGTACTTGTGGGTGGCGGCGACGGCCATGCCGGACACCATGAACTGCAACGGCATGCCGAGCGGCTTGGGGTTTTCCGGCTTCTCCCACGCCTCGGTCCAGTCGTTGCGCAACATCCGGGCCGGCTTGCCGGTGAACGAGCGGCTGCGGACGGTGTCGCGGCTGGTGGCCTTCGCGTAGGCGGCCTGCTGGACCGGCGTGTTCTCGGCTTCCTCCACCATCAGCCACTGCGAACCGGTCCACGCGCCCTGCGCGCCCAGCGCCAGTGCGGCCGCGATCTGCTGGCCGCTGCCGATGCCGCCGGCCGCGAGCACCGGAAGCGGGGCAACCTCCTTGACCACCTGCGGCCACAGCACGATTGATCCCACTTCACCGCAGTGGCCACCGGCCTCGCCGCCTTGCGCGATGATGATGTCGACGCCCGCGTCGGCGTGCTTGCGGGCCTGCGACGGCGAGCCGCACAGCGCGGCGACCTTGCGGCCCTCGTCGTGGATGTGCTTGATCATGTCGGCGGGGGGAGTGCCGAGCGCGTTGGCGATCAACGTCATCTTCGGGTGCCGCAGCGCGACCTCGACCTGCGGCGTCGCGGTGGCCTCGGTCCAGCCCAGCAGCCGCAGCGCGTCCTCGTCGCTGTGGTCGGTCGGCACCCCGTGGTCCTCGAGGATCTTCTTCGCGAAGTCGATGTGCTCCTGCGGCACCATCGACTGCAGCATCTTGGTGAGCTCTTCGGCCGACAGGTTGGCATCCATGCCCTCGTACTTGTTGGGGATCACGATGTCGACGCCGTAGGTGTGCTCGCCGATGTGCTCGTCGATCCAGTTGAGCTCGATCTCGAGTTGTTCGGGCGTGAAACCGACAGCACCGAGCACGCCGAAGCCGCCCGCTTTGCTCACCGCGACGACCACGTCGCGACAGTGCGTGAATGCGAATATCGGAAATTCGATGCCCAACTCGTCACAGATGGCGGTGTGCATTACCTGCTCCTTTGGCCGCGGCCGGCGAACTGAAACGTGTTCTAGTTTAGTACCCGGCCGCACTCATGTCGCCAGTAGGGGCGCACCTCGGCCGTCGTTAGCGCCGCACCAGGCCGACGGACCGCTCCCATAACCGCCGCGCGTCGGCCTCATATCGGTTCGGTAATGGTCACAGGTGTCACTTGAGCACCATCAGTAACACACCTAGCTTCGGGTCAGGTCTTGACGTCAAAAGGAATAGGGAAAAACACATGGCACGGATCGGCACTCGCACCGCCACCATCGCAGCAGCAGCCGGAGGATTCCTCGCGGCGTTCGTTGCGTTCAGTCCAACCGCCGCGGCCGATCCGGCCCCGGCAGCACCCGGAGTTCCCGGGATCGACATGATGTCGCAGCTCGCCAACGCCCCGGCGATGGCGTCGCAGTTCCTGCAGAGCGCGGCCTCCATGCTGTCCCCGAAGCCGGCCACCCCCCAGCCGAGCATCAGCCAACCGGCCTCCGCCCCCACGCCGGGAGCGCCGACCGCCAGCGCGTCGCTCACTCTGCCGCAGCAGCCGGCGGCGCCGATCTCGGCACCCATGAACTCGCTCGTCGGCACCGTGCCGCAGGGTCAGCTCAACATGCCGGCCAACCTTCCGGTGGCGCCGCTGCTCAACCAGCTCGGCCTGCCCGGCAACCTGAACGGGCTCGGGATGCCGAACATGGGCGCCAACCCCGGCGCATCCGTCGCGGCTCCCGCACCGGCGCCGGGCGCCCCTGCGCTGCCGCCGAACCTCAACCCGTTCTCGGCTCTGCCCTGATCCGCACGCTGCACGCCCGCCAATTTGGCGGGCGTGCAGTGCGTTTGCGCTAGGTTCGCCCACGTGGAGGAGCGAGAGTACACGCAGCTCGACGGGTTGGGTCTGGCGTCACTGGTCGCGGCCGGCGACATCCAGCCGGGGGAGCTCCTGGAAGTTGCCCGAGCGCGGGCAGACCGATTCAACCCGAAGATCAACGCCATCTGCACGCGTCTGGATCAGCGGGCGCAGCAGCGCGCGAGCGGACCACTGCAGGGTCCGTTCGCCGGCGTGCCGTTCCTGATCAAAGACCTGCGCCAAGACCTCGCCGGCACGACGACGACCGACGGCTGCCGCGCGCTGGCCAACCGCACGGTGTTCGACACCAGCACGGTGGTGCAGCGCTGGCTCGACGCGGGGCTTTTGATCTTCGGCAAGACCACCACCCCGGAGTTCGGCGCGAAGGGGGTCACCGAGGCCGAACTGTTCGGCCCGACCCGCAATCCGTGGGACCTGAACCGCACCCCGGGCGGCTCGTCGGGCGGGTCCGCGGCAGCGGTCGCCGCGGGCATCGTCCCGGTCGCCGGCGCCAGCGACGGCGGCGGCTCGATCCGCATTCCCGCCGCCTGCACCGGGCTGGTCGGCCTGAAAGCCGGTCGCGGGCTGATCCCGCACGGCCCCAATGCCAGCGATCCGCTCAACGGACAGGCCACCCACGGGGTGATCTCACGGTCGGTACGCGACACCGCCGCGATGCTCGACGTGCTGGCCGGGCCCGACGCGGTGTCGGCCTTCGCGCCCGCCATGCCCGAGCGCCCGTTCCTCGACGACCTCGATCGCCCGCCTGAGCAGCTGCGGGTCGGATTCACCACCCACTCGGTGATTCGCGGCTCGGCCCACCCGGAAGCCGTGCGCGCCGTGGAACGCGCGGCGCATCTGCTCACCGAGCTCGGACACCACGTCGAAGAGGTCAGCCCCGCATGGGATGACAGCCAGCTCGCCCGCGACTTCTTGACCGTCTGGTTCGTCAACCAGGCGATCGAGGTGGCCCGGATCAAACGCGACACCGGTGCCGGCGATGACGGCTTCGAACAGGACACCAGGGTGATGGCCGCGCTGGGTCGCGCGGTCAGCAGCGTCGAACTGCAACAGGCACAGGAGCGCCGCCACCAGCACATCGCCGGTCTGGCGCAGCTGCACAACACCCACGATCTGCTGATGACACCAACCCTGGGCGAGCCGCCGATCCGCATCGGCGCCCTGAATCTGCCCGCCGTGCTGCGCACGATGGCCGACGCATTGCTGCGCACCAGAACCGTGCGGGTTCTGCAGATGACCGGCATTGCCGACCAGATCATCCAGCGCAACTTGGGCTGGGTCCCGTACACGCAACTGGCCAACATCACCGGGCGCCCGGCTATCAGCCTGCCGCTGTACTGGACGGGTGCGGGGCTGCCACTGGGCGTGCAGTTCGTGGCACCGCTGGGCGGAGAGCGGCTGTTGCTGCGGCTGGCTCGCCAGCTCGAGCTCGCCGCTCCGTGGGCGCAGCGGCGCCCCGCGCAGTTCGCCTAGCCGCTAAGTACTTGCGCGACAGCTGATTTCCATGCTGTCGACGTCGCGGGCGCGGAAGCCGACGCTCACGTAACCGTGGGCCGGATCGCGCACGTAATTCAGATACGGCTTGGTGTCGGCCATGTCGGTGTTGTCGGCGACAATCAACGCTCCCGGCGACAAGAGTGGTTCGAGAAGTTCGAGCACCGGCAGGTACATCTCTTTCCACCCGTCGAGCAACACGAACTCCACCGACCCCGTCAGCGTGCGCAGCGTTGCCAGCGCATCACCTTCGAGCACGGTGATCACGTCGTCCAATCCCGTCTCGGCGAATGTCCTCTTGGCGGCGGCCACCTTTGCGGCACTGAGTTCTGTGGTGACGACGCGGCCGTGGCCGTTGTCGCGCACCGCCGAAGCCAGGTGGATCGCCGAAATGCCGAGCGACATGCCGAATTCGACGACGGTGCCGGGCCGCGCGGCACGCACCAGCGCATAGAGCAGCCGTCCCGCCTCGGGTGTCACGGGCATGTAGATGTCGCTGAGCGCGTCAGCGCGCTGCTGGGGGCTCGCCGCGTCCAACTGCTGCCATTCGGTGTGCCGTTGGCGCAGCATCTCCGACTGCTGGGCGGCCTCGCGGTACATGCGGTCGAGCGCGTGCGCGACCTTGGGGTCATCGAGCGTGTTCGTCACACGCTCGAGACTAGAGCTCGGGACGCGTGCCGGCCGCTCTCACCGACTGCGCGTGGTGGCGCTGAGCGCGTACCGCATCAGCGCCGCCCAGCCGAGGCTGACCACCGCGCGCAGGGACCGCGCGCGCGAGCGTCCCCCGGCGCCGGTGACATGTAGCACCGGCCATCCCCGCTGCGCCGCCGTCGCGGCAAGCCTGGGGCGCGGATTGACCGGGCGGGGGTGTCCCACCAGCGACATCAGCGCAATGTCCTCGTCGCCGTCGGCGTAGAAGTAACTGTGTTGCAGCTCAATACCTTTCGCGTCGCACAGCTGCTGCACCGCGGCGGCCTTCTGCTCACCCCACACCACCGGCCTGACGATTCCGCCCGTCAGCGCGCCGCGCTCGTCGACCTCGAAGTGGTTGCATACCACCGACGTGATGCCCAGATACCGCGCGACCGGCAAGGCGTGGATGGTCAGGGCCGACGAACTCATCACCACGGCGTGGCCTCGATCTTGGTGCGCCGCAACGATGTCGCGCATATGCGGGTAGACCCGTGCGGCGACGTGGCGGGCGAACAGTTGCTCGCCGAGTTCGTCGAGCTCGTCGATCAGCTCGCCGCGCAGGTAACCCGCCGCCCGGACCAGCAGACGCTCGAACTGCATCCGGCCGAATCGGTATCGCAGCGATGCCTCGAGGATGCCCAGCACTTCGCCGATCCGGGCCTGGCCGCGGCGGATGCGATCACTGGCGTGAACGGTCGCCGTGAAGCCAGAGACAAGAGTGCCGTCGAGGTCGAAGAACGCACCGACGCGCGGGCCGTCCGGGCTTGCGGCGATCTGCGCAACCGGGTCTGACAACCGAACATCCACTACTAGCACGGTAGCCGCTGCCGGCTTGTTACGGTGCCGGGCATGGCCATCCGCGTCGCACACATCGGAACCGGAAACGTCGGGCGTCTGGCGCTCACCGGGATCCTCACCAATCCTGCGCTGGAACTGACCGGGCTGTGGGTGTCGTCGGATGCGAAGGTCGGCAAGGACGCCGGTGAACTGGCCGGCCTGGACGCCGCCACCGGCATCAAGGCGACCACCGACCTCGACGCGGTGCTCGCCGACAAGCCGGACTGCGCGGTGTACTGCGCGATGGGCGACAACCGGCTGCCGCAGGCGATGGAGGACGTGCGGCGCATCCTCGCGGCCGGGATCAACGTCGTCGGCTCGGCGCCGGTGGTGATGCAGTACCCGTGGCAGGTCATGCCGGACCAGTACATCAAGCCACTGGAAGACGCTGCGCTGCAGAACAATTCGAGCTTGTTCATCAACGGCGTCGACCCGGGATTCGTCACCGACCTCATCCCGCTTGCGTTCGCCCAGACCTGCCAGCGCATCGAGCAGGTGCGCTGCATGGAGATCGCCGACTACGCCACCTATGACGGCGCCATCGTCATGTTCGACGTGATGGGTTTCGGCAAACCCCTCGACGACGTCCCGATCCTGTTCCAGCCCGGCGTGCTGTCCAGGGCGTGGGGCTGCGGCATCCGTCAGCTGGCCGCAGGCCTGGGCGTCGAGATCGACGAGATCACCGACTCGTGCATCCGGGAGCCGGCGCCTGAGGCGTTCGACATCGCGGCCGGGCACATCGCCAAGGGCACGGTCGCCGCGCTGCGCTTCGAAATCCGCGGAATGGTCGGCGGGCGACCGGCAATCGTCGTCGAACACGTCACCCGGCTACGCGAGGACCTGCGTCCGGACTGGCCGCAGCCCGCGCAGCCCGGCGGCTCCTACCGGGTGGAGATCGCCGGCGAGCCCTCCTACAAAGTCGACATCTGCCCGTCGAGCACGCGCGGCGACCACAACCACGCCGCGATCGTCGCCGCGGCGGGCCGAATCGTGAACGCGATCCCCGCGGTGGTCGCCGCACCGCCCGGCATCAGGACGACGCTGGACCTGCCGCTCGTCACGGGCAAGGCGGTGTTCTCCGACCGAATTGCAACAGGTTCTATTTCCTGAGGTACCGTGACGCGTCATGGGACGCGTGGACGACAAGGTTGCACTGATCAGCGGCGGCGCGCGGGGCATGGGCGCGACGCACGCACGGATGCTGGTGGGCGAAGGCGCCAAGGTGGTGATCGGCGACATCCTCGACGACGAAGGCAAGGCGCTGGCCGACGAGCTCGGCGATGCAGCACGCTACGTCCACCTCGACGTCACCGACCCCGAGCAGTGGAAGTCTGCGGTGTCCACGGCGGTCGAAGAGTTCGGCAAGCTCAACGTGCTCGTCAACAATGCGGGCACGGTCGCGTTGGGCCCGCTCAAGACCCACGATCTCAAGAAGTGGCAGCAGGTGCTCGACGTCAACCTCACCGGCACGTTCCTGGGCATGCAAGCCGCCGTCGAGCCGATGGAAAACGCCGGTGGCGGCTCCATCATCAACATCTCCTCGATCGAGGGCCTGCGCGGCGCGCCCTGGGTGCACGGCTACGTCGCGTCGAAGTGGGGAGTGCGCGGGCTGACCAAATCCGCGGCGCTCGAGCTGGCCCCGCAGAAGATCCGCGTGAACTCGATCCATCCCGGGTTCATCCGCACGCCGATGACCAAGCACTTGCCCGACGACATGGTGCAGGCCCCGCTGGGCAGGCCCGGCACACCAGAAGAGGTGTCGACGTTCGTCGTCTTCCTGGCCAGCGACGAGTCGTCGTTCGCCACGGGCGCCGAGTTCGTCATGGACGGCGGCCTGGTCGCCGATGTGCCGCACAAGCAGTTCTGACCCGCCCCCGGTCCCCCGCGAGGGTGCGTGTCTGCCCACCGACACGCCGGCGACGGCTGTACAGGTGTGCACGCTCGCGGCGCCCGTGGTGAGCGTTTAACCGCATCGACAGGCAGGTATCACTGCGCCATGGCAGACCTCACCTCGACGGGCGTGGCGTTGATGACGCCGGCGGAGGTCAACGCACGCATCGGCGCCGACGACGGGGCGTGGGCCGCGTTCGGCCGGCATTGGGACGAACTGGCGCCCGACCGCTATGCCGCCGAACTCGGCACGCAGCGGCTTCGGCGCTACGGCCACTTCAGGTTTCGCGACGGCACCGCAGAGCTGTTGCCGCACAGCACTTTCGTGCAGCCCGACGACTCCAACCCCCTCTACGTCGACCACGACCGGTGGTTCGAACCGCTGACCGACGCGTTCGCGAAGGATCCGCTGCTGCACGCGGTGCTGAACATGTTGCGAGAGTTGGCAACCACTCTCGAAGACCGCGCGGAGTGGAGCGTGAAAGTGACGCCGTTCCGGGTGCTCGCGACGGCGGACGACGAGGGTCAGCCGACGCCCGAGGGCTTGCACCGTGACGGCGTGATCCTGGTGACGTCATTGCTCATCTGCCGGCGCAACGCGATCGGTGGCGAGAGCTTGGTCTACGACGCCGCCGGCAATCACCTTCTGACAACCACGCTTTCACAACCAGGCACGCTGCTTCTGGGCGACGATCGCCGAACGGTCCACGGTGTCACGCCGATCCGGCCGATCGACGCGGGCCAGCCCGCGCAGCGCGACGTGCTGGTGATCACGTTTGCGCCGGCGTCCGATCGATGAGGCCGGCGGTTACCCCGGCCAGCGCACGGGGGTGTGACGCGCCGGAGGCCGGGGTATCCGCGGCCGGTGCAGACGTTCCTGCCATATCCCGGTTTCGACGACAGCGCGCATGTGCTCGACCAGCGACGGCTGGGTAAGCAGCGCGTCGAAACGATCCAGGTGCTGCGCGCGCTGACAGTGCCGGGATATGGGTGGCGTCATCATCCGGCCGCGGCGATGTGGGCCGGCTACGAAGAGGCGCTGGTTCGCTACGGCCTGACAGTCTGCGACGTCTGGTGTCAGCGTGGTCACGGCGACACGTGTGCGGCCACTCTCGCCGCCGACCTGCGGGAGGCGACCGGTCTTGCCGCGGTTCGCAGCCAGGACGAGCTGAGCGCTGCCGGCGAACTGCCGCCCTGGCTGGGCGATCCGGCATTCCACCGAAGCCACCAGTCGGCCCTGCTGCGCAAGGATCCCGCGCACTATCGGCGCTTCTTCGGCGACGTCGCGTCGGACCTGCCGTATGTGTGGCCGGGATCCGACCGGAAACGCCGAATACCGGTGTGATCGTGCACCCGTGCAGCGCAGAAACAGCTCAGTGCACACCTTCCATGCGCCGGCTCACCCACGGTGTCATCGCAAAGACCGCCACGCCGGCCGCCACGGCGACCGCCCCGATGATGCCGAAGTAGGCGAACTCGTGCGCGGAGCTGTAGTAGCGCGCCAGCACCCCGGACATCGACGTGCCCATGCCGACAGAAAGGAAGAACAGCGCCATCATCTGTGCTCGAAACGCTTGAGGCGCAAGCTTTGTCGTGACGGAGAGGCCGATCGGCGAGATCAGCAGCTCTGACACCGCGAACACCGCCATGATCGCCGTTATGAGGAGGGCCGGTACAGCCTTGCCCGACGAGCCGGCCGGCACGAGAAACAGCAAGAACGCCAACCCCATCCCGATCACGCCGTAGGCGAATTTGCGCGGGGTGGTGGGCGCGCGGGCGCCCAGTCGGGTCCAAATGGCCGCGAAAACAGGCGACAGCAAGATCACCCACACGGGTTCGATCGAGCCAATCCAATTCGACGGCGCGGTCCAGCCGAAGATCGACCAGTTGATCCGTTCGTCGGAATACACCGCCAACACGGTGAAGATCTGTTGGAAGAGCGACCAGAACACCACGTTGGCCACGAACAGCGGAATGAAAGCCCGGACCCGCGAGCGCTCGGTCGGTCCGACACGCGAGCTGGTCAGCATCGTCACGAAATATGCCGCCGACGCCGCGACGATCACCCCGGTGGTCACTTGCGACAGGTTCGACAACCGCACCAGCCCAGTCAGCAGCACCACCGCCAGTGCCGCTCCAGTGACACCGACAACGCCGACCACGGGGCCAATTGCACTGCGTGGCAAGGGGTTCGGTACGACCCGGCCGTGACTGCCCAGGTTCCGGCGGAACACCAGATACTGCGTGAGGCCCGCCGCCATCCCGACGGCGGCGGCCCCGAAGCCGTAATGAAAGCCGACGTGAGTCTGCAACAGACCAGTGATCAGCGGTCCGACGAACGCTCCGAGGTTGACCCCGAGGTAGAACAGCGTGAAACCGCCGTCGGCGCGGGCGTCGCCTTTCTCGTAGAGTGTGCCCAGCAGCGAGGAGGCGTTGGCTTTCAGCGCACCAGAACCGAACGCCACCAAGACCAATCCCGTTGCGACGCCAGTCAATCCGGGCACAACCGCGAGCGCGATGTGTCCAGCCATCACCACGACGCCGCCGTAGAACACCGTGCGTTCCATCCCGAGCAGCCGATCGGCGATCCAGCCGCCTAAGACCGTCGACAGATACACCAGTCCGCCGTAGGCACCGACGATTCCCGTCGCCGTGTCCTTCGGCAGCCCCAACCCGCCGGCGGTCACCGAGTAGTACAGGTAATAGCCCAAGATCGTCAGCATCCCGTAGAACGAAAAGCGTTCCCACAGTTCGACTCCGAACAGGTTGGCCAGCCCGATCGGGTGACCGAACAGTGTCCGTTCGCGACGCTCGGCGACCGTCATCGTGCGAACCGCCGTTCGGTGTGGTTGCGGGCAACCCGATACAGTCGTGGTGCCTGCGTCACTGCCACAGGCTATCCCGGTAGCATCCCGAGGTGGCCAAACTGGAGTTATCCCGCGAGCTGTCGCTGACCCCGGAGCAGGCGTGGGAACATGCGTCGAACTTGTCCGAACTCGGCGACTGGCTGGTGATGCACGAGGGCTGGCGCAGCGAGTTGCCGGACGAACTCACTGTCGGCACCACAATCGTCGGCGTCGCCCGCGCCAAGGGATTGCGCAACCGCGTCACGTGGACGATTCAGAAGATCGAGCCGCCTGCCTTGCTCGAAATCACCGGCAACGGCGTGGGTGGCACCAAGTACGCGTTGACCATGACCGTGTCGGAGACCCCATCCGGGTGTTCGTTCAAGGTGAGGATCGACCTCGGCGGAAAACCGTTGTTCGGACCGATCGGTGCGGCGGCGGCGCGCGCGGTCAGAGGCGACATCGAGCGCTCGATACAGCGATTCGAAGACCTGTACGGCTGACGCAGCGCCCACTTTCTGCGCTGCGGCCGTGTGGATCCACGATCATCGCCCCATTCGCACGCGGGTACGTTTGTCCGGTGACCGCTCGCGCAGGAATCGTCGTCACGGGCACCGAGGTTCTGACCGGTCGGGTGCAGGACCGCAACGGGCCGTGGATCGCCGACCGGCTGCTGGAACTGGGCGTCGAGCTTGCCCACATCACCATCTGCGGTGACCGCGCCGCCGACATCGAGGCGCAGCTGCGCTTTCTGGCCGACGAGCGTGTGGACCTGATCGTCACCAGCGGGGGACTGGGTCCCACGGCCGACGACATGACCGTCGCGACGGTGGCCCGCTTCTGCGGCCGGGAGCTGGTGCTCGACGAAGCGCTGGAGCAAAAGATCACTGACATTCTCAAGCGGCTGATGGCGCGCTTCGACAATGTCGACCTCGAGGCGGTCCGAGCCGCGAACCGCAAGCAGGCTCTGATACCGGCCGGATCGCACGTGATCGACCCAGTGGGAACGGCGCCCGGGGTCGTGGTCCCCGGCACGCCGACGATCGTCGTGCTGCCCGGCCCGCCGCGCGAGCTTCAGCCCATGTGGCCCAAAGCCGTTGCGACGGAAGCGGTTCAGCACGCGCTCGCCGGCCGGACGGTGTACCGGCAGGAAACGGTGCGAATGTTCGGGCTGCCCGAGTCGGCGCTCGCCGAGACCCTGCGCGAGGCCGAACACAAGGTGGCCGGCTTCGACAGGCTCGAGATCACCACCTGCCTGCGGCGCGGCGAAATCGAAATGGTCACCCGCTACGAGCCCGACGCCGCGTCGGTGTACGGCGAGCTGATGGAGATGTTGAGAAGCCACCACGGCCGCGAGATCTTCTCCGAAGACGGCTCTCAGGTGGACGACCAGGTGGCCGAACTGCTCACCGGGCGCCGGATCGCGACGGCGGAATCATGCACGGCAGGCCTGATGGCCGCCCGGCTCACCGAGCGCGCCGGGTCCTCGGACTACGTGGCGGGCGGGGTGGTGGCCTATGCGAACGAGGCCAAGGCCGACGTGCTCGGGGTTGACCCCCGGCTGATCGAGACTCACGGCGCGGTGTCGGAGCCTGTGGCGCACGCGATGGCGCAGGGTGCGCTGCGGCGCTTCGGCGCCGACACCGCGATCGCCATCACCGGGATCGCCGGACCCGGCGGGGGATCCCCCGAAAAGCCGGTTGGCACAGTGTGTTTCAGTGTGATGCTGGCGGAGGGCCCTACGGTGACGCGGACCCTTCGACTGCCGGGCAACCGCTCAGACGTCCGCGAACGGTCGACCACGGTCGCGATGCACCTGCTGCGCCGCGCGCTGCTCGACCGCTCGCCGGTCAGGTCCGCGACAGGTGGGTGAGGCTGGACTGGTCGCGGTCCCACACCTCGAGCATCGTGCGCAGAATCTCTTCAGCCCGGCCTAGGCCGCCGAGGTGGCTCTCGCCCGGCATCGGATAGAACTGGGCGTCGGGCAGCCGGCTCACCACGTGCTGCCCGTGGGAGAACGGGATGATGTGGTCGGCGTCGCCGTGCCACCAGCGCACGGGGACCTTGACCTCCTCCAGCCGGAATCCCCAGTCGCGGGCGAACACCACGATGTCGTAGAACGGCGCGGCGAGCTGCTTGCGGCTGCCGTTGAGCAGGTCGTCGAGAAACATCGCCTTGATCTCGGGCCGGGCCAGCAGCCGCCGGTCCGCAGGCGGCGACATCAGGCCGTAGATATCGGCCGCCGGCCCCGCGACGGGGCGGATCAGCCGAATGAGCGCGCTTGCGGTCAACCGGACCGGGCCACCCGCCACCTCCAGCAGCGGAGCGACGCGGGAGCCCAGCGCCATCAGGCCGCCGCCGATCCGATCGGGCCCAGTCGTCGGCGCGACACCGCCGACCACACCGGCGACCACTACGCGCTCCGGCATCGCAGCGGCGCACGCCAGCGTGTACGGGCCACCGCCGGAAAGGCCGACGACGGCCATCTTGTCGATGCCGAGCGTGTCGGCGATCGTGCGCATGTCGTCGGCGAACTGGGCGACCGTCTCGTACTGATAGGGCGTCGACGAGCCGATGCCCGGCCGGTCGAGGCCGATCAGCCGGATGTTCTCGCGCTCCGCGAAGACCCGGGCTTCGGTGGGTATCTGCCGTCGCGCGCCCGGTGTGCCGTGCAGCCAGAAGATCGCACGTCCTTGCGGGGCGCCGAACTCCGCGAATCCGATCTGGCGATCTTCGCCAACCGCGATGTTGCCTTCGAGCTTCGGCCGAGCGATTGCGACAACCATGCCCCGAGTGTCGCATGCGCTGTGTGCTACCCAGGCAGGACTGCCTCGATCGCGGCGATCACCTCGGGAGCGTCCGGCTCGGTGCGCGGCCGGAACCGGTTGACCACGCGGCCGCCCGGGGCGACCAGAAACTTCTCGAAATTCCACTGGACGTCGCCGGCGGTGCCGTCGGCATCCGGGGTCTTCGTCAGCTCGGCGTACAGCGGATGGCGATGCTCGCCGTTCACGTCGGTCTTCTCCAGCAGCGGGAACGTCACGCCGTAGGTGGTGGAACAGAACGTCTTGATCTCTTCGGCGCTGCCCGGTTCCTGTCCCATGAACTGATTGCAGGGCACGCCGAGCACGGTCAGGCCGCGTTCGGCGTAGTCACTGGCCAGCTTCTGCAGTGCGCTGTACTGGGGCGTCAGGCCGCATTTGGAGGCCACGTTCACCACCAGCACCGCGCGATCTGCGAACTGCGACAGCGAGATTGACTCGCCGTCGATTGTCGTGAGGGGGATGTCCTGGATCGGCGTAGCGGTCATGTGGGGAAACGTTACCGGGGCGGGTTGCGGCGTAGAGTCCGCCGGGTGGACTTCGACTTGAGCCTGCCCTCCGGGCGTATCCGGGCCCGCCGGTGGGGCGCCGAAGAAGCACCGCTGCTGCTCTGCATCCACGGCCTGTCCGCCAACCTGACCGCGTTCGGTTGGCTGGCGGAGCGGCTGGCCGGCCCGCACCGGCGGGTCGTCGCGATCGACCTGCGTGGCCGCGGGCGCAGTGAGATCACGCCGCCGGGCACCTACGGAGTGGAAAGCCACGCCCGCGACGTCTTGGCCGTCGCCGATGCGCTCGGCGTCGATGAATTCGACATCGCCGGCTGGTCGCTCGGCGCGCTGATCTCGATGCGGGTGGTCTTGCACGACCGCAGCCGGCTGCGCAGCGTGACGCTGATCGACCACGCGGGGCCGACCGACGCGGCGGCGCTGGCCCCGATCCGATCAGGGCTGGCACGCCTTGATGCCGTGGTGCCGACGCCGCAGGCGTACGTGGACGCCATTCGTGCGGCCGGGGTGATCGAGCCGTGGTCGCCGTTCTGGGACAGCTATTACACCTACGAACTCGAGCAACGCGACGACGGCTCGTGGAGTCCGTCGACATCGCGCGCCGCGGCCGAGGAGGATCTCTTCCAGCCGTGGCCGCGCGACTGGACGGAGCACTGGCGCGCCCTCACGATGCCGACAGTGCTGGTGCGTGCGATGAAGCCACTCAACGGTGCGCTCATCGTCGGAGACAACGCGGTCGACGCGCTGCGGGCGACGAACCCGGCGGTGCGCGTCGTCGAGACTCCGCAGGCCAACCACTTCACGTGCCTCGTGGACCCCTTGACAGCAGAGGCGATCGAAACGGTTCTGCGGTAACCGCAGGACTCAGCCGTAGGCGAGCAGCAGCGGAACGCGCTGCTCGGCTGCGGTCAGTGAGCCGTGCTGGCCGATCAGCGCCGACTCGGCAGGCTCGGCCGTGCGCCGGACGATCGCCGCCGAACCGCGCGCCGCGGCCACCACGTCGCCGATACGCGGGCGGACCGCGTCGGTGACTCGCGCGCCGAACCAGCCCGCGGCGATCGCCTCGTCGCGCGACACCACCCAGGCCTTCTCCGCGAGCGTCTCCCGCCACGCGGCCAGCACAGCGTCGGTGGCGCCGTCCTCGGCGTAAACGTGCCGGGCCCGCGGCTCCCCACCGATGGCCTTCACGCCGTCGAGCAGGGGTGGGCAGAGGTCGGCGTCGACGACGTCGGAGTGCTCGACAGTCACCATGCCGTGGTCGGCGACGACCGCGAGCAGCCCGCCGGGCGGCAAGCCCTCGACCACCGATTCGACGAGCCGGTCCACCTGGCGCAACTGCATCCGCCACGCTTCCGAGCCGGGACCGTACAGATGTCCGACCAGGTCGAGGTGTCCGTGGTAGCCGTAGCAGAACCCGCCACCGGCGACCGCCTCGGCCACGCGGGCAACGAGATCGCCTATCGCCAGGACGCCGACGTAGCGGCCGCCGCGCAGCACCGCGCGCGTCAGCCCCGAGTCGGTGAACTCCGCGCCGGAAACCACGCGCACGTCGACACCCGCCGACGCCGCCCGCTCGAACGTCGTCGGCATCGGCTGCACCTGCTCGGGCGGCGCATCGGCGCGCAAGTCACCGCCCCCTGGGTGACCGCGCCACCGAAGCGCGCTGATCAGCCCGGCGCCGGGCAACCGAAACGACAGGCCAACCATGCCGTGCTCGCCGGACCGGCAGCCGGTGCCCAGCGCGGCGAGCCCGGCCACCGTGGTGGACGGAAATCCCACCTGCAGCGTCGGCCCTCGCATCTCTGCAAGCACCGGCGCGTCGGCCGCGTAAGCGTCTAGGAGCTCAGCACCGAGACCGTCGATGAGCAGCACGCATGCGCCAGAGATGTTGCGGGGCAGAGAGATTCGGCTATCAAAGCCGCTCACACCCATTGCGGTCAACACCGACGGATTCACGTCGGCCAGGTGAGACTGGTCCGCGTCCGGTCGCGGCAGCTGCGCAGTCAACGCCCCAGCACCGCTGCGATCCGTGCAGCGACGTCGCCGGCCACCGCTATCGTCTCGGCGTCGTCGGCGGGGCCATAGCGGTCGGCGACGGGGTCATACCGCGCGCCGGCAATCGCGGCGTGGTCGGTGGGCAACTCGACGAGCTCGACCGGCCATTCGTGCTGCCGCAGCGTCGCTGCGAAGTCCCGGCTCGCCTGCACGGGCACCACGTCGTCGGCATTGCCGTGCAGCAGGGTGAACGGTGTCCGATGCCGGCCGGTGGGCAGGTCGGTGCCGGGCTGCTTGCCGGAGATTGGGTCGGCGGCCATGAAGGCACCGGCCAGGCAGACCGTATGGGCGAGGGACACGCCGAAGTCATCGGCGTGAAGCGTGAATCCCGCCGCGGCAGCGCCGCCCATCGACCAGCCGACGAGTGCCACGGGTTCAGCATCGTGAACACGTTCCCGCACGAAGGCGACAGATCCCAGCAGATCGGCGCGCCCGCCATCGTCGGCGTGCGAATTCCAATCCGGGACAACCACTTTCAGGCCCTGGCCAGCGATCAATTCGGCGAGCGGTCGAACCGCCTCGCGGGCGTCGGTCTGCATCCCGTGCCAGACCAGGACGGTGCCGTGCGCGGCGTCGCCGTAGAGGTCGACCAGACGGCCAGGGGCGTACTCGTCGGTGTGCATCCGCCAATTGTGCCCCAAGGGGCGGACGCGGCAACGGGCCAGCCAAAGGCCAACGCCCGCAGACGATTTCGGTCTAGCTGCCCGGTGGCCGACCAGCGCGGGCAGTGATGTCGCCGAGGATGCCCTGCAGCTGCGCGCCGGCGACAGCCGGTGGGACGGCCGCAGGCGGCGCCGCGTCCGTGAGCTGCCAGGCCTGGCAGCCGCTGGTTTTGAAGGTTTGATCGCCCTGATCGATATGAACGACTTGGGGCTTCTTGCTCAGCGCGTTGTCGATGATGCTGCCGTCAGCTCCGAGCCGCTTCCAGTAGCAAGTGCCGTTGCCGACCGGGCCGGCAGACGAGTAGTTGCCGGGCATGATGTCGGTTCCGACGGCATAGCTGCCGTCGTGGTCCATTACGGTCTTGGGACCAGCGGGTGCCTCTGGGGCTGACCCTGCCGACGGGGCTTGTGCCGCCGACGGGGCTAGTTCCGCCGGCGGTGCGGCGGCCGCCGGTGGTGCGGCGGCTGCCGACGGGGCGGCCACCGGCGGCGGTCCGGGCAGCGGGCCTGGCGGCGGACCGGGCAGCGGACCGGTCGGGTCTGCGCCCGCGAGACCAGCAGACAAGCACCACGCGACAAGCGCGGCGGCGACCATCGATGGCTTTGTCCACCCCATAACGCAACAGGGTACGCGTCGGGCCGCCTTCAGCGAGCTCGACGCCCCTGGCGGCGTGAGCTCACAGCCAGTCGCGGCGGCGGAACATGACGTACAGCACGGTCATGAGCACGACGATCAACACGCTGCTGGCAATGAATCCCGAGACCACACCAAAGCCGGGATAGGGGACGTTTTGACCGTAGAAACCGGTGATCGCAGTAGGCACCGCGATAATGGCCGCCCACCCCGTCAACTTCTTCATGATCGTGTTGAGCCGCGCGTCTTGCAGCGACAGATTCGTCTCGAAAATCGTCGTGATCATGTCGCGCAACGACTCCGTCCATTCCGACACTCGCAGCACGTGGTCGTACAAGTCGGCGTAGAGCGGGTCGAGTTCATGGCCGGCCTGCACGTCGATCCGCCGATGCTGGATGGAGTTGACCACCTCCCGCATCGGTAGGGCCACCCGGCGCAGGTTGACCAGATCGCGGCGCATCTGGAAGGTCCGGCGCTGGAAGTTGCTCTTGCGAGCCCTGTCGTCGAACAGTTCGTCCTCGATGCTTTCGATGCAGTCGTCGAGCGCCTCGACCGCGTCGAAATGGCTGTCGACCACCACGTCGAGCAATCCGTGCACCAGAGCGCCGACACCGTATTGCTGGCCGCCGATCTCGTCCCACCGGCGGATCACCGGCTCCATGTCGAAGTCGGGTGTCAACCGCACCGTGATCAACCCCCGGGGCAGCACGAACGCGGAGATCCGATGCATCGACAACATCTGCGGCCGGTCGTTCGAGCGTGCGACGACTTGGACCGCGTAGACGGTGAAAAACGTGTGCGAGCCGTAGACCGTGGTTTTCACCCGCTCCGCGGCCGCTACGGCGTCTTCCACGGCCCAGCTGTTGAGGCCCAGTTCCTGCGCCAGCTCACACAACGCGGGATGGTCTGGATCGCAGAGGTCGGCCCATACCAGTGTGTCGGTCTCGTCGAGGTAGTCGGAGATCTTGTCGAACTCGAAAGCGTCCTGGGGTTTACCCGAACGCCACACGCGACCTTGAATATTGGGTGCTGCCTGCACCAAGCCATCTTCGCAGCCGGCCAGCTAGCCTGCCGCAGGCCGGGTGATGTGTGGCTACGCCGATTTCTTGATCAGCGGCAGCATAATCTGCCGTCGCGTCGCAATCGCGTCGGCGTAGAAGTGCAACGCCTCGTGCACGGAGGCGGCCATCGGAAGCGGTGACTCGTCGTAGAAGTCGCGGCGCGGGTCGGCGATAACGTCGCCGGGGACCAACGTGCATTCCACACCGGCCGCGAGGCACTCAGCCGCGAGCGCCGACAGAAACGAGATGCCTTCGGCGGCAAAGACTTTGATGCCAGACAGATCCAGAACAAGCGGGTCTTTGGCCAAGACGAAACGCCGAGTGTATTCCCACACGTCTTCGGCATTGCCGGCGTCGATGCGGCCCTCGATCGACACCACCGTCGCGAGGTGACGGTAGTGGGCCCGAATGTGCGCGCCGTTGCACTGGAACGCGGCATTGTCGAATTGCGACGTGCCGCCGAAAGCCGACGTGATGATTGTGGCGGTCATCAGCGGACCCCATTCTCGATGCGGTTATTTGCCGCAACGCTAATGCGGAAAACTAAGGTGAGCAGCAGCAGCGTCTAACTGCTTGCTAAGAAATGACTCCCGCGACAGCCCTTCACCGCTGCGGGAGCCGCACGACTTGGACGAAGAACTCGTCGATCTGGCGCACTGCGTTCATGAACTGGTCGAGATCGACCGGCTTGGTGACGTAGGCGTTGGCGTGCAACTTGTAGCTGCGCAGAATGTCCTCTTCGGCCGACGACGTCGTCAACACGACGACGGGGATGTGGGTGAGGTCAGGGTCGGACTTGATCTGCTCCAGCAGTTGGCGTCCGTCGTACTTCGGCAGATTCAAGTCGAGCAGGATCAGGTCGGGCCGCGGCGCATCCCCGTAGGGACCACGCCGGTAGAGGAAGTCCAAACCTTCCTCGCCATCGTGGGCCACATGAAGATTGTTCTTGATCTTGTTGTGCTCGAACGCTTCTCGCGTGATCAGCTCGTCGCCGGGATCGTCTTCGATCAGCAACACGTCGATGGGTCGACCAGCCGTTGTCATTGCGGTGTTCCTTCCGGGGCGGCCGCGGCCAACTGGTCCACGGTTTCGGTCATGATGGGCAGGGTGAAGCAGAAGCGCGTTCCGGCGGTGTAGGACGTGTCGATCCAGATGTCGCCGCCGTGGTACTCGACGATCTTCTTGCACAGCGCCAGCCCGATGCCGGTGCCGGCGTAGGCGTCACGGCCATGCAGCCGTTGGAAGATCACGAACACCTTGTCCGCGAACTCTTCAGCGATTCCGATGCCGTTGTCGGTCACGCTGAACAGCCATTCGTCGTCGCGTTGCTCGCATTCGACGACGATCCTGGGCGCGACGTCCTCGCGGCGGAACTTTGCGGCGTTGCCGATCAGGTTCTGCCACAACATCGCCAGCAAGGTCGGATCTCCGGTGATGTGCGGCAGCCGGACCGAAGGGCGCACGATCTGCGCACCGGTCTCCTCGATCGTGGTCGCGAGATTGGCCAGGGCGGCGTCCAAAGAGGCATTGAGGTCGACGTCCGTCTGCCGCGCGTTGAGACGCCCCACCCGTGAGAAGGTCAAGAGGTCGTTGATCAGCACCTGCATCCGTTTGGCGCCGTCCACGGCGAACTGGATGTATTCCTTGCCACGCTCGTCGAGCTTGTCGCCGTAACGCTTCTCCAGCAATTGGCAGAACGACGCGACTTTCCGCAGCGGCTCCTGCAGATCATGCGAGGCGACGTAGGCAAACTGCTCGAGCTCTGCGTTGGAGCGCCGAAGCTCCACAGCCTGCTCGTCCAGCGCTTCCTGGGCAGCCCGTGACGCCTCCAGTTCGTCGACGATCCGCTGACGCATGTTCTGCACGTCGATCGCGATGCTGCGGATGTCTCGCGGCCCCCGAGGGGTGATCTTCTCGCCGAAGTTGCCCTCGGTGATCCGCCGGCACGCCGCCGCGAGCGCAGCCAACGGCTGGGTGACCGCCCTTCGCATCAACACCGCCAGCAGTATCGCCGTGAGCAAGAACGCGGCGACCAAGACCACCAAGACCCTGTCACGCCAGGCCCTTATCTGGTCCAGCTGGTGCACGCCGTCCGTGCGCACCGCGCCCAGATGGTCGTTCTGGGCGGCGAACATTGCCCGCATGCGGTCGAATTCGGCCTTGCCGCGCTCAGCGGCATCACGTTTGACCGCCGTCGCTGTGCCCGGTGTCACCTGTGCGATGAGCGGTTCGGCGTAGCGGGCGCGCCACCCGGCGGAGGCTCGTTCGATCGCATCGAGATCGGCGATCAGCTCGGGGCGATTTCCCACCTCCCGCCGAATCGCTTCGGCCGCCTCGTATTCGGCGCGTTGTCCCTCGTAATAGGGCTCGAGGAACTGCCGATCAGCGGCCAGCAGGTAGCCACGCACGGCGGTCTCTTGATCGCGCAATGCCGCTTGCAGTTGATAGGCGGCCACCCGTGCCGGCTGGATGTCGTCGATCAGCTCTCTGGACACCTGGTCGGTGCGATGCAGCAACAGGGCGACGACGACGATGCCCGCGATGACGACAACACCCATCGCCGACAGCACGATGTTCTGCCACGTCTGCACGGTGAGCTGGGATCTGCGCCGGGCGGGCATATCGGATGTCGTGCCGGGCACCGACGAGGGGGCGGTCACGCGGTCGCCCGCTCCACCCGTACCACCGCGATGTCGTCGGTCAGCCCGCCGTGCCCCTGCGCACGCTGCTCTGCCTCGTCGATGAGCGCCTCGACGAACTCCGGGCCGGGCAGCGCCGCGAGGGAGCGGGCGAGTTCGAGGAGTCCCTCCTCGCCGAGACGTTCGTTGCCTTCCCCGGAGTGGCCTTCGAAGAGTCCGTCGGTGAGCAACACAAGTCCCTTGCCGGGCGGCAGTTCGACCTGTTGGGGCTGCCAGTCGCCGGTATGCAGGCCCAGAGCCGGGCCGCCGGGCGGCTCCACCCATTCCACGGTTCCGCCGCCATGCAGCAGCATCCCGGGGTGACCGGCGCGCACCGCGGTGATCGTCGGGCTGTCGGGTGGAATGGCCAGGCTCAACACGGTCGCGAAGGTGCCTTTTCCGGCTCGTTCTGCGTGCAGGATCCGTTCCAACTGCCGCATCCGGTCGGCTCCTCGCAACCCCGTGAATGTCAATGTGCGCCAAGCGATTCGCAGTGCGACTCCGAGCGCCGCCTCGTCGGGCCCGTGGCCGGCCACGTCGCCGATCATCACATGCACGGTGCGGTCGGGGGTTTGGACGAAGTCGTAGAAGTCGCCGCCCAGTAGCGCGTTCTCGCGGCTGGGCCGGTATTTGGCGACGATGTTCACGCCGGGGTCGTCGAGCAGCAGGGGAGAGGGCAGCAGACCGCGTTCCAGCCGCGCGTTCTCCCGGGCGCGAAGCTGGCTGGCGTGCAAGTCCACCGCGGTCAGCTCGGCGCGCTTGCGCTCGATCGCATACAGCAGCGACCGTCGCAGCATCTCCGGTTCGACCCGGCCTTTGACGAGGTAGTCCTGGGCGCCTGAGGCCACCGCCGAGACGCCGAAGTGTTCGTCGATGAGCCCAGTGAGCACGACGATCGGCAAGGTAGCGTCCTGTTCGCAAATGCGGTCCAGCGCGGTGATGCCGTTGGCATCGGGCAGATTCAGGTCCAACAGCACGCAATCAGGGCGAGTGCGTTGAAGCTCCCGGCTGGCATCCGCCATGGATTTTGCCCATGACACGCGGATGTCTGCGCCGGCGTCGGCGATCAACTCCTCGACGAGCAACGCGTCGGCCCGGTCGTCCTCGACCAACAACACCGACAACGGCGAGGAAGGGTCGGCCGGATTGGCCACTGGCACCGGTTCCGGGTCATGCAGCGCGCGCATACATCATGTCCTTTACGTCCACGTCGCGGGCCGCGCTTTGACCACTCTTCGGCTGACAACGTCAGACAATACCGGCGCCGGCAAGTTGCGACGTCCACAGGTCGTCACGCCGCTTCGCCTTGCGGCAAAGACACGGCACCCCGCGAGCCGTATCGCCCGCGGGGTGCCGAGAGTCGCCCGGGTCAGCGGAGATCGAACCGATCGTTGTTCATCACCTTGACCCACGCATTGACGAAGTCGCGCACGAATTTCTCCTTCGAGTCCTCCTGTGCGTAGACCTCGGCCAGCGCGCGCAGTTGCGAGTGCGAACCGAACACCAGGTCGTTGGCGGTGGCGGTCCACTTGACCTCACCCGACGCCCGGTCGCGGCCTTCGTAGACGTTCTCCGCGTGGCCGCCCTTCCACTCGGTGGCCATGTCGAGCAGGTTGACGAAGAAGTCGTTGCTCAACACGCCCGGGCGGTCGGTGAACACACCGTGCTTGGTGCCGGCGTAGTTGGCACCCAGAACCCGCAGACCGCCGATCAGCACCGTCAGCTCCGGAGCGGTCAGGTTCAGCATGTATGCGCGGTCCACCAGCAGCCGCTCCACCTGGGTCTTCTCGTCCGGGCGAATGTAGTTGCGGAAACCGTCGGCGCGCGGCTCCAGGACCGCGAACGACTCCACGTCGGTCTGCTCCTGGGTGGCGTCGGTGCGGCCCGGCGCGAACGGCACCGTGACGTCGAACCCGGCGTCCTTCGCGGCCTTCTCCACCGCGGCGGATCCCGCGAGCACGATCAGATCAGCCAGCGAGACCTTCTTGCCGCCCTCGGCGGAACCGTTGAAGTCCTGCTGGATCTTCTCGAGCACAGGCAGCACCTTGGCGAGCTCGGCCGGCTCGTTGACTTCCCAATTCTTCTGCGGCTCAAGGCGAATGCGCGCCCCGTTGGCACCGCCGCGCTTGTCGGTGCCGCGGAAGCTCGCAGCCGCTGCCCACGCCGTCTTGACCAACTGCGCGACCGACAGCCCTGACTCCAGAACCTTGGCCTTCAGCGCAGCGATGTCCTGCTCGTCGATCAACGGGTGATCGACGGCGGGCACTGGGTCCTGCCAGACGTAGGTCTCCTGCGGCACCCACGGGCCCAGGTAACGCGAGACCGGTCCCATGTCACGGTGAAGCAGCTTGAACCACGCCTTGGCGAACGCATCGGCGAGTTCCTCGGGGTGGTCGAGCCAGCGCCGCGTGATGTCGGCGTAGATGGGGCTGAACCGCATCGACAGGTCGGTGACCAGCATGGTCGGCTTGCGCTTCTTCGACGGGTCGAAGGGATCGGGAATGATCTCCTCGGCATCCTTGGCGACGTACTGCCACGCGCCCGCCGGGCTCTTGGTCAGTTCCCACTCGTGGCCGTACAGCGTCTCCAGGAAGCTGTTGTCCCACTTCGTCGGGGTGGGGGTCCAGACAACTTCCAGGCCGCTGGTGATCGCGTCCTTGCCAACCCCGGTGCCGTAGGCGCTCTTCCAGCCGAGCTGCTGCTGCTCGATCGGCGCAGCTTCCGGCTCAGGCCCGACCAGGTCGGCGTCACCGGCGCCGTGGGTCTTGCCGAACGTGTGGCCACCGACGATCAGCGCGGCGGTCTCCACGTCGTTCATCGCCATCCGGCCGAACGTCTCGCGGATGTCGTAGGCGGCCTTGATCGGATCAGGTTCCCCTTCGGGGCCCTCCGGGTTGACGTAGATCAGGCCCATCGTGGTCGCGCCGAACGGCTCGGCGAGCTCGCGGTCACCGGAGTACCGCTTGTCGGTGCCCAGCCAGGTGTCCTCGAAGCCCCACAGCGTTTCCTCGGGCTCCCAGATGTCTTCGCGGCCGAAGGCGAAGCCGGCGGTCTTGAAGCCCATGGACTCCAGGGCCACGTTGCCGGCCAGGACTAGCAGGTCCGCCCAGGAGATCTTGCTGCCGTACTTCTGCTTGATGGGCCACAGCAGCCGGCGCGCCTTGTCGAGGTTGGCGTTGTCGGGCCAGCTGTT
Organism: Mycobacterium sp. NGS39; assembly: GCF_059812765.1. Lineage (NCBI taxonomy): Bacteria > Bacillati > Actinomycetota > Actinomycetes > Mycobacteriales > Mycobacteriaceae > Mycobacterium > Mycobacterium sp. NGS39. The sequence goes on from NZ_JCALDH010000004.1 coordinate 266,045, forward strand.
GAGTGGCGCGAAGCGCTGCGCGCCCTGGCCGCCGCCGCCGCGGCCGTCATGGATGCGATACGTGCCGGCGGCATGCCAGCTCATGCGGATGAACAGGCCGCCGTAATGGCCATAGTCGGCGGGCCACCAGTCCTGCGAGGTGGTCATCACCTCGATGAGGTCACGCTTGAGCGCTTCGACGTCGAGCTTCTTGAACTCCTCCTTATAGTCGAAGTCCGCGCCCAGCGGATTGGCCTTCTCAGTCTGCGCGTGCAGCACCGAGACGTCGACCTGATTGGGCCACCAGTCCTGATTCCTCAGCGGCGCATGAGCTTTCGGCTCAGGCGACGCGATCATCGGGTTTTCGCTCTCGCTCTTGTCGTGCGAATCGCCCTTCGAGTACGGCGGGCGGGCGTCGGATGTGTCGGACACAGCGTTCCTTTCGGGGTTAGGTGGATCGGGCTGTGATCACAGATGTGATCCGGGTGGTGCGGAGGTCGAGCAGTCGGGGCACAGGCCCCAGTAGATGACCTCGGCCTCGTCGAGGACGAAGCCGTTGTCGTCTGAGGCGGTGAGGCACGGCGCCTCGCCGACGGCACAGTCGACGTCTGCGATGACCCCGCAGGATCGGCAGACGACGTGGTGGTGGTTGTCACCGACGCGGGACTCATAGCGGGCGACGGAGCCCGACGGCTGGATTCGACGAATCAGGCCTGCGCTGGTGAGGGCGTGCAGCACGTCGTAGACGGCCTGCCGGGACACCTCCGGCAGCGCGCCGCGCACCGCCGAGAAGATCGTTTCGGTGTCGGCGTGGGGGTGGGCGTGCACCGCTTCCAGCACGGCGAGGCGCGGACGGGTCACCCGCAGCTCTGCCATGCGCAGCTGCTCCGTGTAATCCGGTGCCGGGGACACGCAGACAATATGGCCCCTTTTCTGGAATCAGTCAAGAGTAAGTCTGACGCCGTGTCGGGCCTGGGAGCGCCGAGTCAGCTGCGCCGCGCGTAGCGCTGGACGAATCTGCGCAAGATGGCCGGCGGATGCTTGATATTGCTTTGGCGCGCTTGGACTTTCAGCGCCTCAGCCGCATCGGGGTCGAAGTAGCCGTAGTTCTTGTAGACGTCGATCCGCGTGCACATCCCGCCGAAGTCGAGTTCGGGGTGGAACTGCGTGGCGTACACATTCCTGCCGACGCGGAAGGCCTGCACCGGGCAACCCGGCGAATAGGCCAGGCATTCCGCTCGAGAGGGGAGTGCGGTGGCCGCTTCCTTGTGCCCGCCGAAGGCATCGAACGTGTCGGGCACGTCCTCGAACAGCGGATCGCGCCGACCGGCGGGTGTCAGCATGACGGTCACGGCGCCGACGGGTTCGGTGTAGGTGCGGTCGACGGTCGCGCCGATAACTGACCCCAGCGTGCCGACGCCATAGCAGCATCCCAGGAATGGGAAGTCACGATCCACGGCTTCGGCGATGAGCGGCAGCAGTTCGGATTCGACGCGTCGTTGCGTCGGGCTCTTCGCCTCGGGCGGATCGCTGACGTTGTAGGGACCGCCGCCGAGGATGATGCCCGACCACTGGTCGAGTTGGATGTGTCCCAACGGTTGATGGGTCAGGCGGATCCGGTGCAAACCCCGCTTGTCGAGTCCGGCGAAGCGCATGATCGCGTAGTACTCGTCGTCCGCTGCTTCGTCTTCCCCGCGGATCGACAACAGCAGGAACGGGGTGTGGTCAATGTCTGGTGGCATCAGCTTCGCTCGTGAACTCGTCGTCTGCGCTCAACCTATCGACACTCGGACGTTGTGTTGATCATTCCGGCTTGGGGTAAACGAACGCGTGCCGCAGACGATGGAAGTCACAGTCCTCGACCCTCGCACGGGCGACACCGTGGCCCGAGTGCCGATCGCCGACGCCGCGACGTGTGACAAGGCCGTCGCGCGCGCCCGCACCGCCTTCGAGGGGTGGGCACGCACGTCGCCGGCTGAGAGGGCATCCGCCATCGCCAAGGCGGCCGCGGCCGTCCGGGCCGCCGCCGACGAGCTCGCGGAGCTCAACGAGCGCGAAACCGGCAAGCTCCGGGAAGATGCGCTCGGCGGGGTAGAGGCTGGCGCGGGCACCCTCGTGCAGTACTCCGAATTGGGCCCCCTGCACCGTGGGCACACGCTGCAAGGCGCCTGGGCCGCAACCGACCTGATGATCCCCGAACCGCGTGGCGTGGTGGCTGTCTTGACGCCGTGGAACGATCCGGTCGCCGTCGCGGCCGGGCTTCTGGGCGCCGCTCTGGTAACCGGAAACACGGTGGTGCACAAGCCAAGTGAGCGGTGTCCGCGTACTGGCCGACGGTTTGCCGAGTTGCTTGCCGCCCACCTGCCCGACGGCGTGCTGGAAATCGTCGACGGCGACGGAACTGTGGGCGCCCGGTTGGCGGCTGACGAGCGAGTCGATGTCGTGGCGCATGTGGGCAGCAGCGCCACGGGGCGGCAGATCGCCAAGGCGTGCGCGGAACGCGGTGCGAAGGCGCTGCTGGAGAACGGCGGCAATGACCCGCTGATTGTCGACGCCGGCGTCGAGCCGCGTTGGGCCGCAGAGCAAGCCGCGTTGGGTGCGTTTGCCAACGCAGGGCAGATCTGCGTTTCGGTGGAACGCATTTATGTGGTGGAGACCGCCGCCGATGCGTTCATCGACGCACTCGTCGCCGAGGCGCGAGCGTGGTCAGATCGGATCGGACCACTGGTAGACGAACGCCAGCGTGATCTCGTGCATCGGCACGTCACCGATGCGGTTGACCGGGGCGCGCGAGTGTTGACTGGAGGCGAACCGCGGCCCGGCCCTGGATCGTTCTATCCGCCAACGGTATTGGTGGACTGCAGGCCGGACATGCTTGTGTTCCAGGAGGAGACGTTCGGCCCTGTCGCGCCGGTCCGAGTGGTCCCGGATTTCGACGACGCGTTGTCGGAAGCCGCGAACGACCGGTACGGGCTGGCCGCCACCGTGCTGACGCCGGACATGGCCCATGCCCAGACCGCTTGGCGCAGGCTGCCGGTGGGCACGGTGAAGATCAATGCTGTTTTCGGCGGGGCACCCGGTGGCGCATCGGAACCCAGACGGGCCAGCGGCAGCGGATTCGGATTCGGGCCTGAACTGCTCGACGAGATGACCGCCATGAAGGTGGTGCACTGGTCACCGCCGGGCAGCTGACGAACTGGCGTTGAATTCGCGCGATCTGCTTGGTAGGGTCCGCCGCGTGTTTGCGCTGGCGATGCCAACTTAATTCGGCATTCCGGCGAATTTGCCATTCACCGCGTTTTCGGAGAAGTGATTGGCGGTTTGCTGAACCGGCAGTCGCGAAGCGGAGAAACGTTTGCTGGCGTGCCCACTATAAGCGCGAAGCCGGATCCTCCTGTCTTCGGTGACAGTCGGAGTCCGGCTTCGTGCTTGGTCTGAAGCTGCCGAGTCATCCGGCGCCCGCGCACCAGCCGCTGATGCAGACGTTGGCGCCGCCCGGTCCGGCGTTCGCGTCGGCACCCGGCACACTCACGTTGGCGCCACCAGGACCAGTGTTGGCATTGGCGCCCGGCGCTGTGGCGTTCACGCCACCCGGCCCGGCACTCGCGTCGGCTCCCGGCACACTGGCATTGGCACCTTCAGGACCGGCGCTCACTTCGGAACCCGGGGCGTTGGCGTTCACGCCACCCGGCCCAGCATCCGCGTCGGCTCCCGGCACACTGGCATTGGCACCTTCAGGACCGGCGCTCACTTCGGAACCCGGGGCATTGGCGTCGACACCGCCAGGACCAGCGCTGGCATTCGCGCCAGGCACGTTGGCGTTGGCGCCACCCGGTCCAGCATTAGCGTTCGCACCGGGCACATTCGCGTTGACGCCGGGCCCGCAGGGGATGCCCGCTGCGTCGTTGCAGCCAGGGGGATTTAGGACGAAGCTGCTGGTGGCCACGCCGGAGGCGTCGATCGCAGGAGCAGCCCAGGCGACCGCCGACATGGGCATGCCGGCAACCGCGGTGACGGCGGCGCCGGCGACAAACATCCGCGTAACTGACTTTTTCTTTGCTGACATGCCGTCCGGATAACCCTGTGAACAACGGCTGAAACCGACCGGCGCCATTTTCTCGCCGCTTCCGAGAAACTCCGCAATCCAGATCGGACCGTGCCCGAGAGTCGCGTTTCTAATCAACACGATTGACAGGCGTTGGGCTTGTCGAGCCACCGCTGCGCATTCGCTTCGTACTCGGCGGCGAGTTCGCGATCACGTCGTGCGGCACTGCGGTGCACTTCAGCAACGTGTATATGCGAAATGAGCTCTAGGTGATTGACAGCGTTTTTGGCGGCGGCATCATGGGCACGAGCCGCAGACTCATGGGCGTTCGCCGATCGCTCGAGCTGCCGGGCCGCTGCCAAGTGCGCTGCCGCTGCATGCCGCTGGGCCTCTTTCAGCTGCTGACGCGCGTTCTGCGCATCGATGGCATCGAGGTGCCGGGTGGGTAGTTCACTGCGCAATTGGCGTAGTTGCTCAAGGCGTTGTTGGGCCGCCTCGATTCTCATCTTCACCCGGAGCCGCTGTGCCTCCCAGTCCGTCATCCGGTCCTTCCCTGTCAAGCGCAGCGCCGACCAGCCCACAGCAAACCCTACGATACTTTCCTCGAGCATCACGTCACCAAAAAAGCAATCGTGGTCGGCGCGAAGGAAAGCCAGGCGGCCGGCAGAGGGCCACTGGCTCAAAAAGCGTTTGCTGACTGCCTCGGTCCCGGCAATCATGGTTGGTCCCACGAGAATCGGATCGCATGACTGCCACGTGAAGGGGTGAAGACTGTGAAGTTGGCGGAGGCATTGTCGCTGCGGGCGAACGCGGTGCGCCGTATCGAACAGTTGCGCGCACGCATCGTGGGAAGCGCGCGTTATCAGGAGGGCGAGGAACCGGCCGAGGATGCTGCGGCCTTGCTCGCTGAAGTCGATGGCGTGCTGAACGAGTACGAAACGCTGATCCGGCGAATCAACCGCACGAACGCGGCCACGACGATAGGGGCGAACGAAACGCTGACCGACGCGTTGGCTCGCCGGGATGCGCTGCGTTGGCGTCATCATGTTCTGAACGCCGCCGCGGACGCGGCCGCGGGCAACAATCAGCAGGGTTACTCGCGGCAATTGCGGTCAGAGTTGAAGATGCTGTCGGCGTTGCCGGTTGCCGAGTTGCGGGCCCAAGCCGATCAGGTGGCCCGAGAACTTCGTGAACTGGACGTGCGGATTCAACGCTCGAACTGGGAGGTAGACCTACTGGACTGACAGCATGCGAGGTCGCAGCAGGTAGTCGTCGCGGAGGCGTGCACAAGCCCCTGACCGGCGGGCCAAGCCGGTCTCCAGGCGCACGGAGGGCAGTGCAGAGGGTTCAACTCCCTCGTCACACCGCAGCCCCGCATCGCGCACAGGTGACAGAGCACGACGCACAGCACATCACCACGTGCAGATCCGCGAAGACGAGGGCGGGCACGGGGCACGCACCTCGCGGCAGGCAAACGGATCAGCCCGGCGAACCGCGAAAAAGGGCAGAGAGGCGACCGAAATGCGTTGTGCCGACACTCTTCTCGGAGATGTTAAGCCTCTCTGCGCGGATCGGCGGGGTAGTACGGCATGTCGGGATCCACGTCCGTCAGTTGCCGGCGCGGCCATTGGGCTTCGCGCCTTTGACAGCTCTGACAAGTGAATTGGAGCGAATCATTTGAGCGGCTTCCGATTCTGGTCCCGGCAAGGCACGGCCGGCCTGCTGCAACAATTCACTAAGCGGTGTGGTGATGGCTTTCCATCCCCGCGCACCGAACCACTGCTCTGCGGGTGCACACTGCTCGTTGTAGATCAAGGTGAAGAAGGTGCCGTCCTCGCCAGCAGCTCGCTCGGCGGCCTTGGCTGCTTCGAATGCCTGCTCGGGCATCGGCTCGCCTTCTTCGACCGCGACATGGCTGCCTGGGGCGGACAACGCGTCCATGCCGGAGAAAAGGCGCTCCTGCGCAGTCGCGGGCAGGTAGATCAGCAATCCCTCAGCCAAGAACGCTGACGGCGCAGAAGCCTCGAATCCGTTGGCACACAATACATCCGGCCAGTCTTGGCGTAAGTCCACAGCAATCTCGCGCCGCTCGGCGTTCGGTGATGCACCGCGCTCGGCGAGCACCTCGCGTTTGAACTCCAGCACCCGCGGCTGATCCAATTCGAAGACCACTGTCCCGTCCGGCCAGCTCAGCCGGTAGGCCCGCGAGTCCAAGCCGGCCGCGAGAATCACCACCTGCCGCGCCCCGTCGGCGGCCGCCTCGCCGAGATAGCGATCGAAATAGCGGGTCCGCGCGGCCTGAAAGTCGATGAAGTGTCTGCCGAACTCGGTGTGCAACTTGCTGTCGGCGCGGCCGTCGACAACATCGGCCCAATGGCCACCCACCGCCCGGCAGAACACTTCGGCATATGGGTCGACGGCGAGCGGATGAGCCTTCTTGGCTTCCAAAGCCCTTGCCGCGGCAACGAAGAGCGCTGTCGAACCCACGCTTGTGGTGATATCCCAGGTGTCGTCGTCGGTGCGCATGCTCCGAGGGTACCGGTGACCGGCATCATCCAGATTGAGCCCATATCAACGCGAAGAGGGTTGCCGCAAAAGACGAGTCCGATTGCGCTGCGGCCAGGCAGGTGCTGCGCGACGAGGTGTTCGGGCGCTCGTCGTATCGGCGCGCAACTGAGATCTGGCGGAACGAAATCAGGCATGCGCGCGCCAATTGTGCCGAGTCACCTCCACCGCCAAGCAACGTGATGCCGACCGGCTGCGTGACCACGCCGCCGACCGACTCGTGGACTACATCGACTACACGAAGTCCCGGTCTCGGTCGAGGGCGCACCCTTCGACGTCGTCCTCAACCTCGTTTCCACCACTGACGAACAGACCGAGGCGCTGATCGGCGTCGTCGCCGACGGCGGTTTCCACGTCGGCACGATGGTCTTCGGGCCGCAGAACCCCGAGCGCAACGTCCGGTCGCAGCGAGTCTTCGTGCGCAGCGACGCCGCCCAACTGGCCGAACTGGTGCGCCGCGTCGACGACGGACAGCTGCGCATCGAGGTCGCCGACCGCCGCCCGCTCGCGCAGGCCGCGGCCGTGCACGACGAATCCGATGCCGGCCGCCTACACGGCAAGACCATCCTCGTGCCCGCCGGCCAGTAGCCGTACCCACCGACACCTCAAGAGATTGGAATGACCATGTTCGAGCAGAAGCTGATCGCCGTCGTGGGAGGTATCGGATCGCAGGGCGGTGGCCTCGTCCGAGCCATCCTTGACGACCCCGCACAGCAATACCGCGTGCGCGTTCTCACGCGCAGCGCCGGCTCCACGAAAGCCCGCGACTTGGCCGCCGCAGGCGCCGAGATCGTCGAGGGCGACCTCGACGACGGGGCGAGCGTGCGCGCAGCGTTCGACGGCGCCGACGGCGCGTTCGTCGTCACCAACTACTGGGCTGAACGCTCCGCCGACGAGGACGCCGCACGAACCAGGGCCGACATGGAACTTCAGCAGGCCGACAACGCCGCGCTGGCAGCCAAGCAGGCCGGCGTCAGCCACGTCATCTGGTCGACACTGGAAGACACCCGCGAGGTCTTGGGCGCTGACGACCAGGTGCCGACCGTCGATGAGCGCTACAAGGTGCCACACTTCGACGCCGAGGCCGAGGCCGACGCCTTGTTCCGCGAGTACGACGTCCCGACGACCTTCCTTCGCACGACGTTCTTCTTCGAAAGCTTCGCCGGCGGCGTCGGCCCCACCCGGGCCGAGGACGGCACGCTGCAACTGACCCTCCCGATGGCCGACCAACCGCTGTCGGGGATCGCCGTCGCCGACATCGGCAAGACCGCGTTGGGCATCTTCAAGCGTGGCGCAGAGTTGATCGGCCAGACGGTGAGCATCGCCGGTGATCACCTGACCGGCGAGCAATACGCGTCGGCGTTCAGCGACGCCTTCGGCGAACCGGTAACCTACCGACCCATAAGTTGGGAACAATTCCGCGCGCTGGGTTTCCCCGGAGCCGTCGAGATGGCCAACATGTTCCAGTACTACGCACAGAACTCGGCACGCTTCGTCGGCGATCGGGACCTAGCCGCGGTGCGCGAACTCAATCCGGCGCTGCAGTCGTTCCGCGATTGGCTCGCCCACGCCGGTCTTCAAGGCCCCTAGTTAGGCCGGCCATGGCACGGCGACTTCCTATTGCCGCAACCCATCGATGACGCGTTTAGCGTATGGCGTGCGCGTGAGTTGAAGGTTGAAGGTGGCACGAGCGCAGCGCTGCTCGCGCAGCGGGGTGCGCCCTCTATAGACAATCTGGCTCCGGAAGGGATCTGCGACCTACCTGACGCCGCCAAGGGCTTACCGGCGTATTCATCATCGTCGTCGGCGAACGAAAACCGTTGCACTGCAGGGTAATACGACGAACCTTACCGGTAATCCGCCATATTCGATCCCGCCGTATTCCCTCGTCGCAAGGGACATCACACAATCAAACTTGCCGCAGCATGTCGCAAGTGAAATGGGTTCAGGCGCCGCAGTGGAGAAGTGTTGAACGGTCGCCGGTTCCCCTCGGGTATGTGGTCGCATTCAGTCCTGGCGGTGCGGCGGCGAGGTGGTCGGGTGTGCGGGGATCGCGTCGAGCGCGGCGAGGGCCTTTTCATCGAGGGTGATCGCTCCGGCAGCGAGGTTCTCCTCCAGGTGGCGTGCGCTGGCGGTTCCGGGGATGAGTAGCGTCTGGGGGCTGTGGTGCAGCAACCAGGCAAGCCCGACCTGTGCCGCGGTGCATCCCAGGCGCTCGGCGACGGCGAGTACGGCCGCCTCGTCAGTGACCTTCGCCATACCCGGCATCGCGCCGCCCAAGGGGAAGTAGGGCACCCAGGCGATCTGCTCTGCCTCGCAGAGGTGGAGCAGGTCCTCGTCGTCGCGGGCCACGAGGCTATAGAGGTTCTGCACACACACGATGCCTGCGGGCAAGGCGCGACGCAGTGTGTCCATGGACACGCTGCTGAGCCCGATCGCCCCGATCTTGCCTTGCTCGCGTAGCGCGATCAGCTCGGCGATCTGGTCGTCGATGTCGACCGCCTGGTCGTCGGGGTAAGGAATCGTCACCCCAGTGTCCATGCGGCGCAGGTTGACCACCGGGATCTGCTCCAGGCCGAGTGAGGCAAGATTGTTCTCGACTTGGGCCCGCAGTTCCTCGGGGCGCTGGGCCACCTTCAGCGGGAATGGACCGCCGGGGTCGGAGACAGCGCCGACCTTGCTGACGACCACGACATCGTACTGGGATCGCAATGCCTCACGGATTAGGCCGTTGACGAAGCCATCGCCGTAGAACTGGGCGGTGTCCACGTGGTCTACGCCGAGGTCGAACGCTCGGCACAGCAGGGCGACAGCTGCGGCGGGCTCGTCGTGCAGCCGTTCCAGCTGCATCGCGCCGTAACCGACGCGTGAGACCGTACGGCCGGCCAGCTGACTGGTGCCACCGGGGCGCGGAGTGTTATTGAAGGCATTTCCCGATGTCATGGTTATCTATTCTCTCTGAGACCGGACCGGTCGGTCAGGGTAGGCGTGATTCATCCGATGAAAATGGCGAGAGATACCGGTAACTCGCCATATTCGACTCCGTCGTATTCGGGTGGTACGCCGGGCGGGGGACTGAGGTTGATGATCTGCGCTCGGGCGTGTGCTTGCCGTTGAGCCGGTCTCGTTGGGGTGGGGGAGCGGCGTTTGCCGACCCGGTTGCACGACGTGCGATGGCGGAGGCTGTGACAAGGTTCCTGTGGGTGGGTCTTAGTGCAGGTGGTCGACTAGTGAGCCTCGCTCGCCGAAGAGTTCGGTGGTCCAGTGCGCGAGTAGGGGGCGCCTCGTGGGCGGCGAGCAATTCGAGACAGGATATGAGACGAACTGGCCTGCGCATTTGCGGCGGGGGAGCGGCGTGTTTGCGGCGTCTCATTTCTACTTACTTCTGAACTACCGCTGACTTCCCGACGGGCGCTCCGTACAAGCTCGGAGCAGCAGGGGGCGCAACCTCCTTGACGGGGTGCACATGGCCGGGCTCACTGTCCCCTGTGTGAACCAGTTCAGGATCCGGTCCCATGAGCGAACGCGCCTGCCACACTCAAAGCGTGCAAATCACCGAGATCGCGGGGTACCGCGTCATCCGTCAGCTCGGTGCGGGCGGGATGGGGCAGGTGTTCCTCGTGCAGCACCCGCGCCTACCGCGGCAGGACGCGCTGAAGCTGCTCGACGCCGGGGTCTCCCGCAACGACGACTTCAAGGTGCGGTTCCAGCGCGAGGCGGACCTGCTCGCTCAGTTGAGCCACCCGAACATCGTCACGCTGCACGACCGCGGCGAGTTCGAGGGCCGGCTGTGGATCACGATGGAGTACATCGACGGCACGGACGCCTCGGAGTTGCTCAGGGTCGACGGTCCGCTGGACCCCGACCTTGCGGTCCAGCTGGTAGGTGCCGCGGCCGCGGCGTTGGACCACGCCTGGCGCAAGCAACGCGTGACGCACCGCGATGTGAAACCCGCGAACATTTTGGTCGCGATCGACGAGACCGATGGGGCGCCGCAGATTGAGTCGGTGAAGCTCGCGGATTTCGGCATCGCCAAGGCCGCCGGTGAGTCCACCTCTTTGACGTCCACCGGGATGACCATCGGGACGATGCAGTACATCTCGCCGGAGGCGATCGAGGGCGAGGAGGTCGACAACCGGTCGGACATCTACTCCCTGGGCTGCACCGCGTTCCACCTGCTCACCGGGAAGCCGCCGTTCACGGGAACCTCGATCGCCTCGGCGATGTCCGCGCACCTGACCAAGCCGGTGCCGTCCATCACCGCAGTCAACCCGCGTCTTCCGGAGGGTATGGACGCGGTCTTCGAACGGGTGCTGGCGAAGAGCCCTGACGACCGTTACCAGTCCTGTGCGGAGTTCGTCACCGCGCTGCAGGAGGCGGCTGGCGGCGAATTTGCAGCGTTCGCGCCGACCATGGCAGCGGTCACGCAGCCGTCGAACGAGCCGACGCAGGTGCGGAAGGTCGCAGCGAAGGCCTTGCCGCGACCGCAGTCGAAGTCTCGGACGGTGCCTATCGCCGCGGCGGTGGTGGCGACGGTCGCAGTCGCTGCGACGGCGGTCGGCATCTACGTCACCCGTGGTGGGAGCGATGAAGCCGCGGCGCCGGCGGCGAAGACGGCGGAGACTTCGACAACAACCGTCCCCCCGGTGAGCGCGCCGCCGTCATCGGCGCAGGCTGCGCCGCTGCCCGACAACCCATCACCAAACGCAGGCTGCCCAGGCACCGCCACCGGTCACCACGACCTAGAGCATCCGTATTTGGGCCGGATGCGGGTTTTCGTCATCCCCCAGACACCGTCGTACGGCGCCGCGGTCGGTGACGGCGCCTGCATCTCTGCTGTGACCGCTGCCGGCTCGGTTCTCATGCCGATTTCCGTCAAGTTCGGCTACGGATTCGAGTTTGCTGAGCCAGCGACCGATAGCACCGGCAATCTCTTCATTCGCTACCACGGCGGCGGAGCTCACGACCCTGCAATGGTTCTGGTGTTGGTCCCGACCGCACAGGGGTTCAGGACAATCGGTGAGGACATGCTCGACACCGAGCTGATCGGTCCCGGCGTCGACGGCCGATACGTGCTTCGCGAACACCAGAACGACTGCACACCTTCGTGTGCCAACGGGACATGGACCGACAAGGACTTGCATTGGGGCGGAAGCGGTTACGTCGGGGAGGACAAGTCGGCAACGCCCGCAGTCACTTCGACCCGCACCGTGGTGACGACGACCACCAGTGCCCCCCTCCTGTACGAAGGCAAGCCATGCACCCCGGCTGAGTCCGGCGATGTATCACCAGATGGCACGTTGTACTGCAGCATGGAGACGGGTTCGTGGAGAGACAAGACCCACCAGAGTCGGCCGGCGGTCCAGGTCGGGTCGGCGTGCAGCGAGCCCGGGGCGCGCGCCCGTGTCGTGCAGACCGACGGGATCGCCACTTGCAAGGCAGACCCGAACGGCGATTTGGCGTGGGGCTGGTGAGCGCCCCGGCTGGCTGAGGTCGGCGTGTACACCGAACCGCCGGGCTGACGACCTACTCCGCTAAGCCCAAATCCATCTCGGCCCGCGTCAGGATGCGCAGCTCGCCGCGTGCCTCCTGCTTCCTCAGTGCTCACTGCTTCTCGGCCGACAAGGTCTCGAAGTACTCCGCTGCGACCACGAGCGAGCCGGGCACTGGACCGAAGCCGGGCGTCGGCGGCGGGTGCACGTCCGGGCAGTCGGCCATGCAGCAGCCGCACTGCGAGTAGCGCGAGCGATTGATCTCCGCGTCCGCCGACCCTCTATGGATCGACGGCTCCACGCACCGGCCGTCCGGGGTGCCGGTGATCGGTGCGGGGACAGTCGCAGAAGTCGGTGCCCGCCGCGTCGCACATGGCCCTATCAATTCCCTGCATCGACGTACGCCTCGATGGCGTCGACAGCATGCTTGATGTCGTAGACGATCACGATTCCCGCGTTGGTAGGCACCGTCAGACCTAGGTTGCCCTGCGCCGCGGCCCCCGCGATCTCGACGTCGATCCGGTGCTGCCAGTACCCGCTGATCACTCCAAGTACGTGCCACGTCGAGCCGATCCCACCAGCCTCGGCGAACACCAGCGGGCCGCCCGAGAAGCCGGGGAGATTGTGGCCGTCGATGATCCAGGCGGTCACTCCGTCGATATTCGCCCGCTGTGACACGATTCCCCGCCTCACCGCGGGAAGCCGGCCCATCAGGGGCAGAGTGCTCGGCAGCGGGTAGCCCAGGAAGAACGCCTCCTGGCTCAGGGCCACACCGTCGGCCGACGGCACCAGCGTCATGTTGTCGAGGACGATCTTCTTACCGCCGAGGTCGAACACCGCGATGTCAGGTCCCCGCTCGACCAGGGGCACAGGCACCAGTTCACCCAACAGCTGACCGTCGATACCGTTCTCGCCAGTGAGCGTGAGGGCAGCTGAGCTGTTCTTCACCGCAGCGTCGGCCACGTGCTTTGCGGTGATCAGCCACTGGCGCTCGCGGCAGTTGATCACGAAGCACGATGCGGCTCCACCGGCGAACTCCACCTTGAACGTGCGCAACCAACACTGAGCTGGAACGACTGCCATGGGCAGAGCGTATGCCGCGCCGCCGACGTTTCGGGCCTCGCGCACCAGGACCTGGCAGTCTCAGAACTATGGAAACGAGACGGGGTCGTGTGTCGGCAGGGCGTCGCTATCGACGTGAGGGTGGTCCCCAGTTGAGGTTGTGGCGCTGCTCGGACTCAAGCATGTCCGCGATGTCATCGCTGCGCTGGAACCGCGGCCGGAGGATGCGGAAGGCGGTAGTGGCGGCGGAAGGCGGTAGTGGCCGCCAGATTGAGTGAGAAAGTGACCGCAGGTCGCCGACCGCCAGGTTGATCGCGAGAACCGCCAGATGCATTGAGACCGGAACAATCGGCACGAACACAAGTGGCGATTCATCTGATGCGATATGCAGTGGTTTACTGGTAACCCGCCGTATTCGATTCCGTCGTATTCAGCACCGATGCCGGCCGCAATCGCTCCGGATGCGCCGAGGGAGGTTCGGGCCCCGTTTGCAGTGCAGATGCCGCCACGGCCACTCTAGATCGGGACTGGGGAATGTTTGCTACCACCGGCCCGCGAGATCCCTTGACCCGACTCGGTGGGTTCTGCAGCATATTCGCGTGGGATCACTGGATAGTGCGTATGCAAAGGCGAGACGGGCGCAGGAACACCTCGCCACACTGCGAGCGTCGGTAGACGAGTACCGAGCGTCCGAACCCCACGAATTCGTGCGGGAGGTTGTCGATCACATGTTTCAGCCTGAGCTGGTGGTCGTCAACTTTCGGGTGAACGTCAAGCAGCCACCCCCGGAGAACTGGGGACTCATTGTTGGCGACATCCTGACCAACCTTCGAGCAGCGCTCGACCACGCCCTGTTTGGCCACGCAGCAGCCAGGCAAACGTTGACCGCGGCGCAGGAGCGTGCGCTGCAGTATCCACTGATCGCGAAGGCTTCCGAATGGGCAGGTGCTCAGGCCAAGCTCGCACCGCTCACGGAACCGGCTGTGCTGCAGGTCATCGAAGACTCCCAACCATTTAAGGCGCGGAAACCCGATTGGCATTCGTTCGCTCTGCTCAACGGACTGGTCAACCGTGACAAGCACCGCCAAGTGCGTGTGGTCAGCTACAGCAACGAAGCTTTCGACATCACTAGCACGACTGGCGACGTCGAAAGGGTCGATAACGAGCCGCGCGAGATGACGGATGGGGCGCTGGTCGCTTCTGTGACCCTCCGCCGTCCCTTGCGGAAGCCGGGCGATTCACCCGCCGATGTATCGGTGCCTCTGAACGTTGAGTTCGGGTACACCGAAAACATCGAACTCCCCACAGTAGCCGAGCAAAAGTCGGTCACTGTGGTCATGCCGATTTTGGTGGACCACGTGATCGAGACGCTGGACAATCTGAAAGCCGCTGGCGCGTAGCGCAGCTTTGTATTTTCTCGTGACCCGGGGAGGATCAGGTGTTCGAATACCGGCTGACGGCAGGTGTGCACCACGTGTGGCAGCTCAGTCGGGACGGCGCCGTCCTCGACGACGAACTCCAGACGCTGAGCGAAGTAGAAGACGCTGTCGACGACGCGGTCGACAGCTACTGCCGTGAGCATGGCGTGACCGTGTCGCTGGTTCGTGGCGGCGACGGCCGGCGTGACGTCACCATGACCCATGGGGCGGCGCTGTCCTTCACGTGGGTCGTCGTCGCGCTCGAATGCCGTTGCGAAGACTGCGGCGCAGATACTTGGGACGAGACCTACAAGGTCGACGAGGTTTTGTGGGCCACTGCCGGGGACCCCAGCGGGTTTCTGTGCATCGGTTGCCTCGAGGGGCGACTGGGCCGGGCCCTGACTCCCGACGACTTCGCCGACGACGAACGCGCCGAACAGGCCCGCCGTCCGACGTCGCCCCGACTACGACAAAGACGAGAACACCCGCGACCTCCGCGGCCAGACATAACCTTTCACGCGCCGATTGCGCCGGTCGACCTGCGCGCCTTCAACGAAGTCGGCGAGGCATATGAGATCGTGGCCTGCCCGGAATGCCTTCCCTGGCGTGCCGAAGTGGTCACCGACCCGCAGACCAACGAGATCCTGGTCCGTGAGTGGCACGCGGTCGAATGCACCCTGTTCCGGGAGCTTATCGCCGATTGACCTTTGGGTTCCCGCCCACGGGTAATGGGTAGTGGCGGCGGGCAACCAAGCAGCCGAAACGTCGAAAGACACTCGATTGAACCGGCACCTGACAAGGATGGGTTTGAGCACATTGGGTGCCATCCACCCAAAGCTGCTGCTGCCGCGGGATTTTCGCCAAAACTTGCCGAGGCGTTAGGCGAGAGTCGCACGGCACCGTCGTGATTCATCTGATGAGAAGCGACGGTGGACTATCGAAAGTGCCGTAAGCCGTTGGCGTCGAGAGATCGGGCGCACCAGGGGAGGGTTGCTCGAAATGAGCGCAATGCGTGTTGAACACCGTACTAGGCGCGTACTGGTATACCCGCCATTTCCGTCGTGTCCTCCCGCTATGCGGCCTGAATGGGCATCGGGGATTAGGCCGTCAGGCGCCATCATCTTGAGAAACTTAGTCGGGATACCGCATAGATCCGCGGCTTCTGAAAGTTTCGCCCAGGTTTTGCATGGGCACGGGGCGATTGGTACAGAACTACTGGTGGCTTCGCGGCTGGCCCTGAACTGCTGGGCTATCGGTTGCCGCGAAAATTGATATCGACGAAGTTTGCCGGCGCGTGGCGTTGGTGGTCCCACGCGAATGCGAGAGTCTTGCAGGTATTCTCGAACTGGGAGAACATCCGTATTCCATCGGGTCGGTGGTGGGCCACCGCGCCGTTGCCCGCTTCAAGTTTTCCGGCAGCGAACGTGAATGTAAATGCTCCGAGCGTCATGTCTCCGGTGAGGAAGGTGTCGTCTCGAACCTCGATTTTGGTTTCCATGGCCGTCGTGTACTGACGTACGAAGCTTTTCGTGAGGCTCCGAATGTACAGGCCCCACCCCCGAGGTAGTAGTCCGTCCCGAAAGAGATAATCCATGAACATCTTTTGTTCGCGCTTGTCTCGCATGCTGGTGGGTGCAGTTTTGGCCCCGGTGGTCATGCCCCACAGAGCCTTGAGCATCCATCGTTCGAAGAGCTCGCCGCTGACGAGGTTGAATTCGTTGCCGTGAGGGTCGGGGCGACGAATCTGTGCGAGTTGGAAGCGCTCAAGCGTCCGATAGACCTCGAGCGCGGCGTCGTCGAACTTATGCAGGGCGTTATTGTGTCTGTTACACAACATCTTCGAGCCCATCGTGGTGATCGGAAGGCTAGTTGGCGTCGGAGAGCCCTGTTGCCAGTAGGTATTGCTGGCTGTCACGGTAGTGCCGTCGCCGATGTCTTTGAGAATGCCCTTACTTAGCGGGTGCTCAAGGGTCAGTCTGGCGTCGCAGTCGTTGGTGCTGGCGGCATAGCAGCGGCGATGGCCGAATCCGGTCACGGGTCCGGACAGGCGTGGCTGATAGGAGGGTAGGCGCCACTTTCCAGTCGGTCGGTGGAGGTGACAGTCTTCCGATGGCAGGCCGGATTCGCAGGGACACAGTGCGTTACACCATGCGGCGGTACTTCCATCGTGATGGAACGGCACTGGTCGCACCGCGGGAGTGAAAGGCTTCACCACGGGCGAATCGTGCCTTTGTTAGCGGGCGGTGCGGCCGTTAGTGGCGCGCGCCTATCGTCGTGCATATGCGGTTCCCTTCAGGAATTCGCGGACGTTGGTCTGATGGTGGTTGTATGCCGACGACCGCCGATAGGCTTCGCCGATATCGCTCGCATCGACTTGCGCTTGAAGGAGTAGAACGGTGCGCAGTACCCATTGCAGCGAGTAACTCGCGGCTATCAGGGCGTTGATGAATTGATCGTGAGCGTCACGATCGTCGTGGGTGCCCCGGTGGGCAAGGATGTTGCGCACGGAGTGGATCGCGGCCGGCCAGTCTGCGAACTCGGCGACGATGCCCGGTACCGCGGCGACGGCGGTGTCCACCAGGTCGTCCATCATGGTGCGAAACGTGGACTCGTTGATGTGACCGAACGCGCTGTCCATAGCTTCGCCGAACGCCGTGAGGTCCGCCGCCGTCAGCGCGGAACGGTCGCCGCGATCGGCGGTACGAACCGACTCTAGAGCTGCGGCGCGCGCTGCCTTTCGTGCTGCTCTGAGGTCGGATTTGGACAGTGCGGGTATGCGTCGTTTGTCTCGATAGATTCGGCGGTGTAGGCCCTCGGCGACGGACGCGAGGGTGAGCACGGCGGTCTGTACGGCCACTTCGCTGAAGTCGTCGACGACGACGGCGTCGAGCCCGTTGCTGCGTTGTCGAAAGTCGATCCAGAGGGCGCAGCGCTCGGGGGTGAGGTACGAGGCATCGAATAGTTCATGGTGTCCGGTTGGCGTCGGCTCCTCGTGTCGGTGCACCCGGAGCCAGGGGCCGTCGGTGGACTGTCGAACCGATAGTTCCACGGTGTCGGCAGGGTTGGAGGTGAGGAGAGTCGCCAGCGTCTCGATGGGGTGCAGGACCGACCGGTCGTAGTCCAGGACGCTCATCGGCTCGGCGGGAATGAACTCAATCCAGTGATTGCTGCCCTCGGTCACGGAAATGAGATGGCCGCCTCCGAGTGTCTCGGCGCGTCCGTCGCGGTGCCGCAGCCAATTAGAGCCGGTGAGGCGAAATCTGCAGGTAGTGAATTCCTGCTCGCGGCCAACGTGTACGTCGAGGATGGCGTGTCGGATTGTGCCGAACCGTTGGCGGTACTGCGGTGGAAAGGTGCCACTGGGATCTCTCATCCCGCCCTGCGCGCCGACCAGCGATACCCGTTGCCCGTTGTCGAGCACCCCGTGAATGTCGCGCGGGGACCAGTCGGCCACGTGATCGTCCGAGTCGCCGCTGTGGATGACGGTGGTTCCACCGTGCGGGGACACTTCGACGCGGTAAGCACGTTCTTGGAAGATCGGTCCTAGCGTCTCCATTACGGGTGTCGGCGCAATCGTTAGTTGGCCCCGAACCTGGCGCTCGGGCGTGTCGATCTGCCAGAACGTCCCGTCTACAGGCCCCGTCTTTGCTGACTGCATCCCTTTAGTTTGCGCCGTCAACACATGACCGAGCCGACACACCCCGTGGTCTTGAGCTCTCAGCCGCCAACGACCGTATTGGTCGCGCTTTCGAAGCAGTCGCGACCGAACGGTACGACGCGTGCACGGTGAAGCTTGGGCTCTGACGATCTTGGCACTCAAATTGCGGTACGACATGCACGCGCGTTGAGTTGCCGAATCGAACCGGTGTCTCCGGGTTCAATAGGCATTGAGTGTTCGGAGTCCCGACGGCAGTACCGGCACGATCGGGGTGAAGCAGAGGAGTCAGCCCATGCCCGAGAGCCGACACCGCTACCTCTACGAGCGCCTGGGCGACCACGACTTCCAGCAGCTCGTTAACGCCCTGCTCGCCGCCCAGTTCCCCAACTTCACCCCGATGGCGCTACGCCAGGCCGACGGCGGCATTGATGGGCAGCGCAAGCTCGATCCGTCGACGGTGTTGATTTACCAGGTCAAGTGGTCCGTGTCCGGCTCGGAGAAGAACCCCGTCAGCTGGCTGGACGCCGTCGTGAAAAAGGAGCTGGACAACCTCCGGAGACTGTCGGAGAAAGGTGTGCGGCACTACGTCCTGGTGACCAACGTGCCGAGCACCGCCAAGCCCGGGACCGGTACCTTCGCCCAACTGAACAACAAGCTGGATGCGTACGCCAAGGAACTCGGCTTCGACGAGATCGCGTGCATCTGGCGCGAGGCGCTCAACTCATGGCTTGACAACTCCGAGGACTCGATCAAGTGGGCCTACGCCGACATGCTCGCCGGGTGGGATCTCATCCGGTTCCTCGTCGCCGAACAGGTCGGAGCCACGAAGAACCAGGCGGACCGCAAGCTGATCCGGCAGGTCGCCGCGTCGCAGTGGGACGACGACCAGCGGGTCAAGTTCAGCCAAGCTGAGGTGGACCGGAAGAGGATGGTGGACCTCTTCGTCGATGTCACCGCGGAGTTGGTGCGCTCGCCGGAGAGAACCCGAGTGCGATCACTCTCATCGACCGAACTCGGCGGCGCTGCGCATCACCTGCTACAAACGCCAGCGCCCTTCACCTTGGTGCGAGGCGCCCCCGGGCAGGGCAAGTCCACCCTCAGCCAGTACATCTGCCAGGTGCACCGCAGCGCGTTCGTGCCCGAGTCGGAGCGGCCGAAGACGCTGCCTGCGTTGGAAGAGCCGCGGTTTCCGATCCGGTTGGACTTGAGTGACTACGCGCTGTGGCTCTCCGGCAATGACGTGTGGGATAACTCCGACGAACGCAAACCCAAGAGGGAGAAGGCGCGCAAGGGCGAGAAGGCAACCGTCGAGTGCTTCATCGCCGACCTGATGACGCACGAGAGCGGCGGTATCACCGCCACCGCCGACACGGTGCAGGGGATCTTCGAGCGAGTTCCCAGTCTCGTCGTGCTCGACGGACTCGATGAGGTTGGAAGTGCCAACATCCGGCGTCGGATCGTCAACGAGATCAACGCGTTCGCCAGCCCGGGGAAGGCGTACACCGAGCCACTCAAGGTGGTCGTCACCACGCGCCCCAGTGCCGGTGAGCTTCCGGAGCCTGCGCCGGACAAGTTCGAGATCATCACGCTGAACCAGCTCACCGGCGAACAACGAGCCGACTACTTGCGCAAGTGGTGCGCCGTCCGAGGGATCAGGAGTAAGGACGGCCGCGCGCTGCGCAGGAGCTTCCAAGAGAAGAGCCGCGAGCCGTACATCCGCGAACTTGCAGGGAACCCGATGCAGCTGACGATTCTGCTGGATCTTCTCCACCAGCAGGGCGCAGCCACACCCACGCAGCGGACCGACCTCTACGACACGTACGTCGACATCCTCCTCGCCCGCGAGGCGAACAAGCACCCCAAGGCCGTGAAGGACCACAAGGAGGAGCTGCTCGAGATCATCCCGTTCCTCGGCTGGTACCTGCACGCGCACACCGAGGAGTCGCAGATCAACGGTCGCATGAGCATCAACGACTTGAAGGCGGCGATGCGCCACTTCCAGCGCACCTACGGCAACCAAGAATCGATCGTCGACGAGCTCTTTGAGGGCGTCAGCGACCGCCTGTGGGCCCTGACCAGCCAGGTGGACGGCACCTACGAGTTCGAGGTGCTCTCGCTCCGTGAGTACTTCGCCGCCCGATTCCTGTACCACAACGCCGGCGAGGACAACCCGCACTTCGACAGCACAACGGTTTTGCGGGAGCTCCTACGCCGCCCGTACTGGCTGAACACCGCCAGGTTCTACGGCGGCAACGCGAAGGGCAGCGACGTCTACGTACTGGCCGCCGGCATCGAACAGGAACTGTCGCAGACGTCGGCCTCCGCGTCGTACCTCGCCGCGTGGGCACTGCTGACCGACGGTGTATTCCAGCGCCGGCCACATGAGGCGCGCAAGGTGTTGACGGCACTCTGCTCGGATCCGGGGGTGGAAGTCCTCCTTGCCGCGCTCGACCGCCGGGACATCACGCCCCTGCCCGAGCTGCCCAACCCCACGGAATCCGGTGCCGACCCGACTTGGTCGCGACTGACGACATTGGTCAGCAAAAACCCCGGTGACAGCGCCAACCCCCAGCGCGTGCGGGTGCTTCGAGAGCTACTCAACCAGCGCAGTGAGTTCGGGAAGTGGTGGTACGAGCAGCTCACAGCAGCGATCGGCACAGACCAGCAGAACGCGTGGCTGGCGATCGGGGCCTGCTGCGAGGCCGGCGCGGGAACCACCGCGGACTTCAACAACATCGACCTGTCCGACGGCGCCGCGGAACTCTTCCTCAGCACGGGCCTAACTCCGGAGCCCGGAAGTTCCTTCGAGGAGGCGCTGCTCACCGCGGTATTGAACGGCGAGTGCCCGTGCGTCACCTCGACCTGCTCCATGCCGGCGCAAGTCGCCGTGGCTCTGACGCCTGGTGAGTTCTTCACCAGTTCCACGACCGGGTTCATCTCCGGCGACGACCGGCAGAAGCGTCGCCGAGCTGAGGCGGTCAACCAACTCAGGAAGGCCCGTTCACCGTGGGAGGAGGTCGCCAAGAAACGCGCGTTCAGGTCCGGCTACAAGAACAGCACCTTCCCGTGGGCGGATACCGCCGCCGCTATCCACGAGCGCGTCGAACGCTGTTGGATCTCCTCGGAGATCGCGATCATCGGCGCTGCCTCACCGTTCGGGCTCGCGTACAGCAAGCACGCGGGGGCAACGGCATTCGGGTCCGCAGGTCACCCGTCCGAACTTCTTGGTCGGACACGGGCAGGTAGCGGGAACGTCGGCTGGTGGCGCGAGCAGTTGGAGACCGTCGACGATGACCTCGGCCGAGCGGAGTGGGCGTTGGCGCTGTGGTGCGTCGCGTCCGGCTCGGTCGTATCCGAGCTGCTGCCTGAACTCACGGACGTTCTCGGACAGCTCCCAAGCTCGCGGCGGCGGATTGTCCTACGCGCAGCAGAGCAGATCGCACGCTTCGGATGGCTGGAGAAGCGCCCGGTCACCGGCGACACAACCGACGCCGAGCTGGACGCACTCAATCGCCTTCGGGCACCGGCACCAAAGGCGAACCCAGTAGACAGCTTAGGCACGGGTGGTCAGACGGCTTTGCCTTCGCTTCTCAGCGTCGCCCGCTCAGAACAGTGGCTCAAGGTGGACACGGCGGCCGCCTACCGCTAATCGAGGTAGCGCCCGGTGATTTGTCGTTGCAGGCAAGTTTCGTCGGCGAGACAATTCCTCAGGGCGTACCGCCCAGAAGATGGGATAGCGGATTGCAGGAGGGGGGACAATGTTGTCAGTTAGTGCTCGAGTTGCCGCGCAGAGCTTGGGTCGGCTGGTCGATCAGGTGCGTGACTCGGGGGAGCCGGTGATGATCTCGACGCCGGGCGGGGCAAAGGCCATTCTGATGCCTGTCGATGAATTCGAGTCGTTGCAAGAGACTTTGCATGCGTTGACGCAGCCCGGGCTTGTAGAGGGACTGGCGCAGGCCGATAGAGATTATGCAGCGGGCCGGACCATAAGTGGGGAAGAACTCCGCGCGCGGTATGGGCTTCCCGAGCGCAAGCCGAGACGTAAGGATTCAAGGAGTAAGGGAACGCCGTGAATGTTGCTCGCGAACAACAGATTTAGGGCTGGATGTACTCCGCCCAGGTGTTGCCGGCTTCGGCCGCGTGTTTCTGGGTGACTTGATCGCTGTAGCCGAGCATTTCGGCGATTAGGGGAGCGGGGATCTCGGAGACGAGTGTTTGTAGGGCGGTGTTGCGTGCTCCCTGCAGGTTGATGCCGAGCCGTCGCAGCCGCTGCATGATGGCCTGCGGGTCAATGTGTCGGCCGGGTCGGCTGCTGGTGAAGAGCCAGGGCGATCCGATGGCTCCACCGCCGGTGCGCAGGTTGGGGCGATGGCGAAGGTGGTAGTTGAGCTGGGAGGCGAATGGTTCCGGGACGGGGACGGGGTCTTTGCCCAACGCGATGCGGGTCTCTCCGTCAGCTTGGGAGATCGCCGTGGTCTGCAGCGCGGCGACCTTGGTGAGTGGTTGGGCGTAGAGCAGGAGCAGCACGCCGGCGACGCGGTAGGGCAGACTTTCGGAGTCGCCGGTGAGCAGTTCTTTCAGCCAGGCCAGTCGTTGATCCTGCGTGATTGTGGGGGTCGTTCTCGCCTCTCGGAAGCCGATCTGCACCGCGACGTTGAGCTTGCTTTTCTTGGCCCAGATGAAGAATGTTCGGATCAGGTGGCGGGTGGTCGGGCCTGATGCGAGGTATTCATCGACGTCTTGTTGTGTGCAGTTGGCGATGGTGCGCAGGTGGGTCTGTTCTAGCCAGGTGAGAAACTTAATGGTCTCGGTGATTTCTTGTTTCGCGGAACGCTTTGGCCCATCCGAGGATTGGCCGGGTTTCGATTCACTGCGGAGCCGTCGGAGATGGTGCCAGGTCGCGAACTGCTCGACCGGGGCGCGAACAGCGGGGGAGTCGATAGTGTCGAGTTTGTCGGCTAACCAGATTTCGAAGCGGGCCAGGTGTTCGTCGCGTTGTGGGAGCAGTCCGTGGTGTTGCAGCAGGCTGCGCAGGTGATCGATATGGCGGCCGGATCCTGCAGCGGTCAGGCCGTCGTGGGTCAGCGGTATTGCGCCGGAGGTGATCCCGCCGAGCAGCTCCAGTACTTGGATATTGCGTTTCCAGGTCAGGATGCTTTCGGGTCGGTCAACGCCGCAGAGCACTTCGATCAGCGTTTGCATGGCGGCGAGGTCGGCGGGATGGTGCAGCAGAATTTTGCACAGGTCCTCGCGCAGGGCGCAGCGGGCGCACTGGCCGGAGCGGTAGATCTCGCCTTCGCCCTGGCACGTTTTGCAAGTGAAGTTGCCAGGGATACCGGCGCAAGTCAGGCAGACCGGGCGAGAGTCGATCCGGTCGCAGCGGCCCGGGTAAGACGCCATCGTGTCCACAGATGGGACAGATGCCGTGGGTGCGCATCGCGGTGTAGAAGCAGCTGTGGCAGAGCTGATCTCCGGGCCAGTAGACCCGCAGCTTGTTGGCCATGCGGTGGCATCGGCTGCATTCGAGGGCGCCGGTAGTGACGCGTGGTCGCCCGCGGGTGATGGATCGCGGTGTGGGGTTAATCGTTGCCATCGGTGATGACTCGTGCTCGCCGGGGTCGGATGGACTTGTTGAGTTCGACGACGTTGGGTGGTGCAGTTGTGCCCGAGGCGGTCTTCTTCTTGCGAGCGTCGGTGGCCGTGACGGTGACGAGGTCTTCGACGCCGCAGCCGAGGATGTCGCACAGTGCCGCCATCAACTGCAGGGCGACGCGTTCGGGGCGTTGGTGCACGATGCGGTAGACCTGGGGCCGGGACAGCTGTATTCCGCGTTCAGCAAGACGGGGGATGAGGTCGGTGCTGTTGTGCATGCCGTGCGCGGCCATCAGCTCGGCGAGGCGCCAGGTGTAGTCGACGTCGCGTTTCACGAGGTCTCCTCTCCGAAGGAGAGGGCATCTTTGATGGTCCGGTCCAGGACGCGGCGCAGGGTGCGGGTGCGGAAGTCGCTCGAGACGCCGGTATAGAGCGATGTGGTGCTGGCGTATTCGTGGCCGGCCTGGTCTTGGACGAACTTGGCGTCCCAGCCGTCTTCGATGAGGTGGGTGATGTAGGAACGCCGGAACGAGTGCAGATCCAGGCCTGAGGACAGCTCGAGGTCGTTGCAGTACCGCCGGAATCTGCGCAGCATGGTTCGTTCTGCGACCAGGGCGCCGCGCTCACTGGGGAACAGGTCGATGCCGTCGTCGAGGTAGGGCTGCCCGTGAGTGAGCCAGTCACTGATGATGTCTGGTGTCCAGTCGAAGACCGTGAGCACGGTGCGGCGTTTGGGTGGGGAGCCCTTCTTGGCCTTGCCGTAGCGGACCTTCACCACGCCGTAGCGGCCGAACTCCGGTGCGTGCGGGTTGCGGGAGAAGTCGACGGTCTGCAGGTGCCGCAGCTCGTTGAATCGCACTCCGTAGGAGTAGGCGACCTTGAACATCACGGCATCGCGGTAGGCCGGCAGCCAGCCCTTCTTGGCGATCAGCGCCACCTGATCGTCGGCGTGGTCGAAGAAGTCCTGAAGCTCTTGTTTGGTGAACGGGCGCTTCTCAGGACTCTGTTCGTTGTCCTGAACGTGGGGGGCGGTGTTCCAGGCGAAGAACACCTGCGCTGGGTGTGTGCCGAAACGTTGCTCGCAGACTCGGTCCCAGCCGTAGTCGGGGTCGGCGATGTAGGAGCAGAACAGCCTCAGGCCGTTCTGATACCCGCGGATCGTCGACTGCGCGCGCCCTTTGATGCCGCGGAGGTCGGCGAAGAATTCCTCGACGATGGCCGGCGTCCACGACCACGGGTACTCGTTGGTGTGCGCGATGAACCGGCGAACCAGGCCGATACGGCCGTCGATCGTGTCGTGGTCGAGGTTGCGGCACAGTTGCTGGTTGCGCCAGCCGTCCAGCATTTCCTCGACCGTTTGGACCTCGGGATGCAGCAGCGGAACGGAACCAACCAGGAACACGCGACCGCTCTTATCGACAGGCAATTCGGCCTCCTGAGGCGTCTCATCTGATGCATCATTGAATCATCTACTGAATCATTATCACATCGGCGC
The DNA here is from genome assembly GCF_059812765.1 of Mycobacterium sp. NGS39. Taxonomy (NCBI): domain Bacteria; kingdom Bacillati; phylum Actinomycetota; class Actinomycetes; order Mycobacteriales; family Mycobacteriaceae; genus Mycobacterium; species Mycobacterium sp. NGS39. The sequence continues at coordinate 291,351 of NZ_JCALDH010000004.1, forward strand.
TGGTAGGTCCATCGCGAAACGAACGTTGATAGGCGCGTGTCGCGAGAACTACACCGGAAGAAGGTGGTGAGAACCTGGCGCAATCCACTAAACCCGTTGGCGTCGAGGCGCTTTGGGCGACTCGACCCAGAGCTGCGGGTGAGGGCCGCTCGGAACGGCCGTGATTCATCAGATGAAAACGGCGTACTTGGCTTGACATAATGTGGCTTATCGGCATTTAGCAAAGCAGGTTGTCATGACGGGCACCCAACTACCGCCGACCACCATTGTCGGATCCGCAACTACGTGAGGATGATCCGGGAAAACGCGAAACCTGGCACCAGTAACCGAAACCCTCCAACGCAACGCCCGCCTCGCCATCACGCCAGCACCGCTGGTGCGCCCCTTGATCGCGACAAATCGTGGCCCTTTGCCGCCTTCATACGTCACTGTGACGAATTTGCCTGCGGGTGTGGGCATCTCAGACACCGACGGACGGGCCGCTAACCGAGCCGCCTCACGGCGGAGCAACGCGGAAACCGTGATTCCTTCTTCACCCGCACGACGCGCAAGGCCGGCATAGACGTCATCGTCGATGTGCGGATGTGGACAGTCTTAGGCAACCGATTGCATCGTAAGTTGCAAGACGCGCGAGAAGCGAGGAAGCCGTCTAGTAGTTTGCCGGTCGGCCGTTCCTCGACGTTCGCCCAGTGTGACGGGCGTTCAGGGCCAGCGGGCTATCGGCGGCACCGCACGTTGCATCGACGTCGGCCCGAAATCGGTCGCACTTTCCGATTGGCGCCTACCGCGTCGTGCCACTAGTTTTCTGAGGTGCTTTCTTCAGTAGCTCGTGCCGTGACGCGGCGGATCGTCTCATTGATCGCAGCTGCGGCTGTCGTCGTTGGCCTTTGTGGACACCCCGATGGCCTCACTCCGGCAGTGCGTCTAGCCGCCGATGAGGCAAACCCTCTGGCCGCGCTGCCGTTGTACGTCGACCCCAACTCGGCGGCCATGGCCGCGGCGCACAACGCCAATCCACCAAGCCCCGAACTGAACACCATCGCGAACACGCCACAGGCCTACTGGATCGACCAAGCCGTTCCTCGTGCTGCTATCAACCGATACATCAATGGGGCGCATGCCGCCGGCAGCATGCCCGTTCTGGCCGTCTATGCGCTTCCCCATCGCGACTGCGGGAGCTTCGCAGCCGGCGGCTTCGCAACGGCGGCTCGCAACGGCGGCCGATAGCAAGCGGCCAGCGACTGCGCTGCATCACGAACTACGCAGACTCGCATAAGGTTTCGGCTCGCACCCGAGCCGATCGCAGCGAGCTAGTGGTCGCTGCCGCCGGCCTGCCGCCATCGCCGAATGCGGTGGTGATCGGGCATGAAGCCGTGATCGACACCCCACAGCACGGCCTGAGTTCGACTGCCGACGTCGATCTTGCGGTAGATGTTGCGGATGTAGGACTTGACGGTGTTGGGACTCAGATAGGTCAGCGCGGCGACCTCGGCATTGCTCTTGCCTTGCGTGATCAGCGCGAGAATTTCCGCCTCCCGGTCACTGAGGCCCTCGTGCCGCCCGGGCCAATCCAAACCGGCCGCGCGAGGCGCCCGCGCCGGCGGATCACTTATCACGATCTCGCCGGCGTGCACCGCCTCCAGGGCCCCGACCAAATCACCCGCCGGCAGCGTCTTCGACAGATAACCGTGAGCCCCTTGCGCGCGCGCGTTGTCGATCAGGTCGGGCTGAAAGTTCCAGGTGTACACCACCACTCGGCGTGCCCGAGGATTGCCGACCAACACACCGACCTCTTCCTGATCGGACTCCGGCTGGGCGAACGAGTCATACAGGGCGATATCGACCACGCCGTCGACGTTCTCTTGTGAGTCCAGTTCGGTGACGACGACGCGGTCACGGTAGGGCTCGAGCATGTTGGCCACGCCCATGACGACGACGTCGTAGTCGTCGACGACAGCCACGGTGATCGGCTCTTTCCGATCGGCCCCCACGCCGCCGACATTACCTCCCTAGGGGTGTACCGCGGACCGGCTCAGCGCTGGTCTCCTGGTGTCATGCCGGTCGTTCACCGGCAGCCCAGCGCCGATCATCGGCGCGGAAGGAAAGGGGCAACAGCCATGATCATTCTTGGAATCATTCTGCTCATTGCCGGCTTGCTGCTGAAACTGTCGATTCTGTGGACCATCGGCATCATCGTCCTGGTCATCGGTCTGATCCTGGCCGCGCTGGGCGCAATGGGCCGCGCGGTCGGCGGTCGGCGGCACTATTTCTAGCGGCTCGTCGCGCTCGGTCACTCGTAGTTGATGCCCTTCATCGTGAACGACCGCGACGAGAAGTCGATCTGCGCCGCCGGATTGGCGACCGCCGTGGTCATACCCGAACCGAATGCGCCTTGGCTGTCGAACAACGTCGCGGTGCCTACTGCGATGCCGTCGGCGGCCCAGTGTGAATCCCCCTGAACGCCGATCCACTCGTCGAAAGGCAACCGCGCCAGTGCGACGGTCAGGTCCCCGTTGATGTACCCGATGCCCTGCGTACCAAGGTTGGTCACCAGACTTGTCGCTTCGGCGAGCATGACGGCACGCACGAAAGGCGAGACACTCTCCCCCACGACGACATTGATTCCGTTGTTGTAGAAGCGCTTTCGTGAGGCGTTCTGATGTGCCGCCGGAGACCGGGTCCATCCTGCCTCGTCACTACCGACGAACGGCAACGTCTCACCGTCGACGGGCGGAGGCGTCGGGAAGGCCGTCGGCGCGATCCACTGGCGACCCGGTGGAGCAGAGGAGCGTCGATAGGACACGAGCGTCGCCTTTGCCACCAACCGGCCGTCCTGCTGGAGCACCGCATCTGCGGCCCGCACGCGCCGGCCATCTCGTACGATTCGCACGTCGACGGTGGTCGACGCATTGCGCGCTGCCCTGAACAAGTCTGCCGTCAACCGCGTCGGCATGAATTCCGGCGACCCGCATCGACTTTCCAACGCCCGCGCCAGGAGTCCGACAACGGCCGGCCCGTTGAGATGATCATCGCCCCAATGACTTTGTGCGAACGGTGTAGGCATGAACGTGCCGTTTTCAGTTGACGTGAAATACGCAGGCTCCGTCGGCATCTGCGCATCCTCGCATACGGTGTGCGAACGCTACTCAGCTGTCACCGCCCGGATACGGATGGGCCCGCGCCATGCCGTGCTCGGATCAAGGACGTTGCCGCGCTGCAGCAGTTCGACGGCACCCGACCGCGCAAGCGCCACTGCAATCCGGCGAGTCTCCGCCATCAAGTCGCGCCACGCTTCGCCGCCCACCGCCCGAGCCGCGTCCGACGGACATGTCGTACCGTCGGGTGCGCGATTACGTGCCAGCGCAAGCATGGCGGCCGTAAGCCGCTCCTCGAGAGAACGTGCATCAAGGGCGCGTCGAGCTTCATCAGCCGCCGCACCGCCCCCGGCGGCCGCACGCTCCAGCTCTCTGCGGACCGAAGACTCACCCATTTGAGTTGTCACGCGTTGGCCAGAATCACCGACGGACTCATTGGCGGCGAGAACGCGGCGAACGAATACTGTGTCACGCGGGCCTGAACTTCGAACTGAATCTCGTTGTCCGACAGGTTCGTGATCTCGAGCTCATATCCCGCCGTATAGGCCGGATTCTGATCCGAACCGAGCGCGAACTCCAGTTCGAAGTCTGACACGAGCATGGTCAACCTCCGTGATCGTGGCTTCAGTGTAGATTTCCCGACGCCGGACTGGGCTACATCTCGTCGCATTCGCCACACGGCGAACCAGGCGCCCGCCCGGGTGGTCGGTCGGGATCGAATAATCGTGATTTACAAGCCATTTAGGCCAGGGAGCGCGCTACCCGGCCTTCGGCGGCCCGAACCACCGGGTGAGCGCCGCTACCAGGTCACCGTCACCTCCAACCCACGCGACGTGTCCGTCAGGGCGGATCAACACGGCCTTGGGAGCAGTCACGCGGCCAAGCGCGGGCAGCTCCCAGACGCCAGAGTATTGCGCGTCGACCATTTGCACCCGATCGGCCCAGCCCGTGACGTCGAATCCGCCCGTATCGCCGAAATCGATCAGCACCGGCTTCGCCGTATGCAGGAAGCTGTATACCGGCACCGCGCCGTCGGCGGTGACGATGTTGAGGTCGGGCATGCGCCGACCGAGTAATGGATGTCCTTGACCGAAATCGTAATGAATGTCCAACCCAGCCATCATGGCGCCAAAGCGCTTTCGCGGCTCCTCCATGGCGAGAAGCTCAGCGACGTTGTCACGCAACGCGGTTGTGCGGTCGTCACCGCGCAGCAACAACATTTGCGCCACCGTGTTGCGCAGCACGCGTGCGGCAACAGGGTGCCGCTCGGCGTGGTAGGTGTCCAAAAGACCATCGGGCGATAAGCGTTTCACCACTTGGGCGAGCTTCCATCCGAGATTCACCGCATCCTGCACACCGATGTTGAGCCCTTGGCCACCAACCGGGGGATGCACATGTGCGGCGTCTCCCGCCAACAACACTCGCCTGTCCCGATACGCCGCTGCTTGTCGCGCCATGTCGGTGAACCTCGAGATGAACACGGGACTGTGAACGCCGTAATCGGTGCCGTAGACGCACACAAGCGCCTCGCTGAGCTCACGCAGCGTCGGTTCGCCGGCCGGCCCGAGGTGCCGTTCGGTCACCATGACCCGAACCCGATTCTGCTCATCCGTTCTCGCGAGCCCGTGGACGCCGATCTCGTCATGCCGAATCCCCCACTGCGGCTCCCCGTCATCCAAAGCCATCTCGACTTCGGCGACCAGGTGGCTGGTCGTCGGATCCCAGCCGGAGAATTCGATGCCGGCAGCCTTGCGGACCACGCTGCGGCCACCATCGCACCCGACCAGATACTGTGCCCGAAGCGACCGACCACCGGAGAGCTCGACGTCCACGCCGGTGTCGTCCTGCCTGAAACCCGTCACCTCATGTCCGCGATAGATCGGCACGGAGAACTCTTCGACCCAGTCGGCCAGAATTTGCTCAATGTGCTTCTGCCACAGCGCAAGCCCGTAGGGGTGCCGCGTGGGGAAGTCGCTGATGTCCAGGCGAATCTGAGCGTAACCAGCCACCTGCGCCACTTGCCCCTGCGCAAGGAACCGATCAGCGATCCCCCGTTGGTCGAAGACTTCGATCGTGCGCGAATGCAGACCTCCCGCCCGCATGCCGACCAGGGTCTGCTCGTCGCGGCGCTCGACGATCGCGACGTCGATACCGGCCAATGCCAGTTCGCCGGCCAACGTCAGACCGGTCGGACCCCCGCCTGCGACAACGACCGCATGACTGGACGACAATCCCATTCTTCGCTCCCCCATCTCCACGACTCTTGGCATAGGGCAGCGATTCTGCGGCATGACCCGGGTCTTGCGGCAAGACCCGGGGTGCGCTATAGGTTGAGAGTGGGAGGGGCCGCTCCGACCGGTTGAGGTTCCAGGAGCATTAATTCGCCCCGACGTAGGCGGCTAGGTGTTCGCCGGTGAGCGTGGATCGGGCAGCGACCAGTTCCGCCGGCGTGCCCTCGAAGACGATTCGGCCGCCGTCATGCCCGGCGCCCGGACCCAAGTCGATGATCCAATCCGCGTGAGCCATCACCGCCTGGTGGTGCTCGATGACAATCACCGATTTACCCGCGTCGACAAGCCCGTCGAGCAAACCGAGGAGCTGCTCCACGTCAGCCAGGTGCAAACCGGTGGTTGGCTCGTCGAGGATGTAAATGCTTGCGTCGCCGGCCATCTGGGCGGCCAGCTTCAGCCGCTGCCGTTCCCCGCCGGACAGCGTCGTCAATGGCTGGCCCAAGCTCAGATAGCCGAGTCCGACGCTGTCCAGGCGCTCCAGGATGCGCTGTGCGGCCGGCAATTTCACGTCGGCGGAACTGCAGAACGTGAGGGCTTGAGCCACCGACATGTCGAGCACTTCGCTGATGTCTCGGCCCCCCAGTTTGTACTCGAGCACCGCTGCGCTGAACCGCCTGCCTTCACACTCTTCACATGTAACGGCGACGCCCGCCATCATCGCCAAGTCGGTGTAGATGACGCCAGCGCCATTGCAGTTCGGGCACGCGCCCTCGGAGTTGGGGCTGAACAAAGCGGGCTTGACGTTGTTGGCCTTCGCGAACGCCTTCCGGATGGGGTCGAGAAGCCCCGTGTACGTAGCGGGATTGCTCCGGCGTGAGCCCCGAATCGGAGCCTGGTCGACCATGATGACGCCATCCCGCCCGGCGACCGACCCGTCGATGAGTGAGCTCTTGCCCGAGCCGGCCACCCCCGTGACGACGACGAGCACGCCGAGCGGGATGTCGACGTCGACGTCGCGCAGATTGTGTGTGTTGGCGCCGCGAATCGTCAAGGCGTCATTAGGCTTTCGCACTGACCCCTTGAGCTTCGCCTTGTCGTGGAGGTGCCGTCCGGTAAGTGTGCCGCTAGACCGCAGCCCGTCGACCGTCCCCTCGAACACCACCTGACCGCCGGCGGCGCCGGCCCCGGGTCCGAGATCCACAACATGGTCGGCGATTGCGATGGTCTCCGGCTCGTGCTCCACGACGAGAACCGTGTTGCCCTTATCGCGCAGCCGCAGCAGCAGTTCGTTCATGCGTTGAATGTCGTGAGGGTGCAGCCCCGCGGTGGGCTCGTCGAAGACATAGGTGACGTCGCTCAGCGACGACCCCAGCTGACGAATCATCTTGACGCGCTGCGCTTCTCCGCCAGACAGCGTGCCCGAAGGCCGATCCAGGGAGAGGTAACCCAGTCCGATCTCCACAAAACCCGCGAGGGTGTCCGTCAACGCTGTCAGCAGAGGCCCGACGGAGGGGTCGTCCAAGCCCTTCACCCATTCGAGGGCGTCGGTGATCTGCATCGCGCTGACGTCCGCGATGTTTTTGCCTTCGATCTTCGACGACCGGGCAAGCTCGGACAGCCGCGTGCCGTGGCAGTCCGGACAAATACTGAAGGTGACCGCGCGTTCGACAAAGGCGCGAATGTGCGGCTGCATCGCCTCGATGTCCTTGGAAAGGAACGACTTCTGAATTCGCGGTATCAGACCCTCGTAGGTGACGTTGACCCCGTCGACCTTGATTCTGGTGGGCTCCTTATAGAGAAGGTCGCGCAGTTCTTTCTTGGAGAATTTGCGAATCGGCTTGTCCGGATCGAAGAATCCGCACCCTCTGAAGATCCGGCCGTACCAGCCGTCCATGCTGAAGCCGGGTATCGTCAGTGCACCTTCGTTGAGCGACTTGGTGTCGTCGTACAGCGCGGACAGGTCGAAATCGGTGACCGAGCCGCGGCCCTCGCACCGGGGGCACATGCCACCCGTGATAGAGAAGCTGCGCCTTTCTCTCACGGTTCGTCCGCCTCGGTCGATCGACACCGCGCCGGCTCCACTGATCGAAGCGACGTTGAACGAAAACGCTTGCGGTGAGCCGATATGCGGCCGTCCGAGCCGGCTGAACAAGATGCGCAGCATCGCGTAGGCGTCGGTGGCGGTACCCACCGTCGATCTCGGGTCGGACCCCATCCGGTCCTGGTCGACCACGATGGCGGCAGTCAGGCCGTCAAGCACGTCGACGTCGGGCCGCGCCAGCGTCGGCATGAACCCTTGTACGAAGGCGCTGTAGGTTTCGTTGATCAGCCGCTGCGACTCTGCGGCGATCGTGTCGAACACCAACGAGCTCTTACCCGAGCCCGATACCCCGGTGAACACAGTCAGCCTGCGCTTGGGTAGTTCGATGCTGACGTCTTTCAGATTGTTCTCGCGCGCGCCTACTACGCGGATCACGTCGTGGCTGTCGGCCTTTTGCTTTGCCGGTGCTGTGGACTTCGCGTTCGTCATAGTCGGTTGAATCAGTCAACGGACTTCCTGGATGCGGATCATGTTGCCCGCCGGGTCACGCAGGGCACAGTCACGCACCCCGTACGGTTGTTCGGTTGGCTCTTGGACCACTTCGGCGTCGCCGCCCTGCACCTGCTCGAACGTGGCGTCGAGGTCCTTGGTCGCCAGCAGCAGCATGCCGAAGGTGCCCTTGGCCATCATCTCGTGGATGACTCGCCGCTCGTCGTCGCTGAGGCCCGGCGTGGCGTCCGGCGGATACAGGACGATCGAGGTGTCGGGCTGATTCGGCGGGCCGACAGTGATCCATCGCGTCGCGCCTGCGCCCACGTCAAGGCGAACTTCGAAGCCGAGGGTGTCACGGTAGAACGCCAGAGACTCCTCCGGATCGTCGTGCGGAAGGAAGCTGGAGTGAATGGTGATGTCCATGGCGCTCAGGCTAAGTGCAGACCGACCGCGGGTGCTTCTCGATTCCTGATCGGTTTGGTCACCTGCTTCTCCACACACGACGGCATCCCCTGCGTCATGCGTGCTGTCCGCTCCCGGTAGACGCTGGGCGGCATCCCGACGAGCTCGGTGAAGCGGCTGCTGAATGTGCCCAGAGATGAGCAGCCGACGGCGAAGCACACTTCGGTGACCGACATGTCGCCACGACGAAGCAGCGCCATCGCCCGTTCGATGCGCCGCGTCATCAGGTACGAGTACGGCGACTCCCCGTAGGCCGACTTGAACTGGCGCGACAAGTGCCCGGCAGACATGTCCACGCCGCGCGCAAGTGCGTCGACGTCCAGCGGTTTTGCGTATTCGCGGTCGATTCGATCGCGCACGCGGCGAAGTAATTTCAGCTCGCGGAGGCGCTGCTGGGAAGCGGAACCGTTGCCCACCTCCGACATGGTGCCATGCCGATCCGGTTAGAGGCCGTGCAGCTGTTCGAGTCGCCCGAGCAGGGCCGTTATGTCCGGCTCGGAAAAGCGCTCGGCTGGCGTCTCCGACGGGTTGGCCGGCGGTTCACCGAGCAGCAGCCGGGCCACGTCGGCCACGCCCAGCCGAAGGGCGTCGAGGTCGTAGCCCCCTTCGAGCATGAAGACGATTTTGCCGTCGCAGAACCGCTGGGCCATGCGAATCACCTCACCGGCGAGATGCGAATAGCCGGCTAGGGTCAGCCGCATTCCGGCCAGCGGGTCGTTCCAATACGCGTCGAAGCCCAAGGACACCAGCACGAGGTGCGGCTGAAAGTGTTCGGCGGCCGGCCAGATGATGCGCTCAAATGCCTTGGCGTAGTTGACATCACCACTGCCTGCAGGCAGCGGAATGTTGACGGTGAAGCCCTCGCCTCGGCCGGTACCGGTGTCGGTTGCCGCACCGGTCGCCGGATAGAACGGATACTGGTGGGTCGAGATGTAGAGCACCGTGGGGTCGTCGTAGAACATCGCTTCGGTGCCGTTGCCGTGGTGCACGTCGTAGTCGACGATCAGGATGCGTTCGATCCCGAATCGGCGCTGGGCGTATCGCGCCGCGATTGCAACGTTGCCCAGTAGGCAGAAGCCCATGGCACGCCCGGGCATCGCGTGATGGCCCGGCGGCCGGATCGCCGCCAGCCCGTTGTGCGCCATCCCGCTGAGCACTGCGTCGACGGCCCCGACCGCACCGCCGGCCGACAGCAGCGCGATCGTCAGAGCATCGGGGCCCGCGTACGTGTCCGGATCGAGGAACGTTGTGCGCGGCGTCGCGCTGATCCGTTGCAGCAGTTCGAGATACGCGGCGGTGTGCAGCGCGAGCACCAGCCCGGTGTCGACGGGCCGAGGCTCGAGGGCTTGCATACGCGCGGCCAGCCCGCTTTCGTCCAGCCCTCGCCAGATCGCGCGGATGCGTTCGGCGTTCTCCGGATGCCCGGGGTGATCGTGCTCGGCGTAGCGCGGATGAGTCGCATAGATCGTGGTCATGGCGTCGTCGGAAGCCTACGTCGCGTCGACACGGAAGGCGGGCGCAGTTGCTTCTTCGTGGCCTCGTCCGGTCATCGGCGCCACCCCGGCTGGTCAACGTCGTAAAGTGACCGCATGTCCGCAAAGGATCATCCCAACAACGCTCCCGGCGTCCCGATGCGGTTTCCACCCGTCGTGGAACGTCTGCAGGTCAAATACATGAACCCGGTGATGAAGAAGATCGCCCCGTATTTGCCCACGTTCGCGATCATCAAGCACCGCGGCCGCAAGTCCGGCAAGCCGTACGAGACCGTAGTGAATGCGCTGCGCAAAGGTGATGTGCTGGCGGTGGTGCTGGGCCACGGAAAGACCGACTGGGTCAAGAACGTATTGGCCGCTGGCGAAGCTGACGTGCACCTGTTCCGTAAAGACGTCCACATCGTCAACCCGCGGGTGATTCCGGCCGGCACCGATGACCCGGCGCTGCCGGCAGCAGCGCGGCGAGCAGCCCGGTCCATGGGGGTGTTCGTCGCGGACATCGCCTGACCACGGCACGAAAGGAGTGCGCGATGGCGACCGACCTGACGCTCTATCTCGACGACGAGCCCGGCGAGCTCGCCCGCGTCGGCGACATCCTCGGTCAGGCCGGCGCCAACATCGAGGGACTCTGCGCGATGCCCAGTGGCGGCGGCCAGGCCGAAATCCACATCCTTGTTGCGGACCCGACACCGGCATTCGAGGCGCTGCAACGCGCCGGCATCAAGATCGTGTCCGAAGAAGAGGTGATCGTGCTGCCCGTCGAGGACCGGCCGGGCGCGCTGGGTGAAGTCGCCCGCAAGCTCGGCAATGCGGACGTCAATCTGACGACTGCCTATTTGGCGACCAACACCCGGCTCGTTCTGGCCGCCGACAACCTGGCCGCCGCCAAAGCCGCTCTCTCCTAACGACATTCAGGACACCGATGCCGACCTTCAGCCGCGACGACGCGACGATCCACTACACCGACACGCAGGCGCCCGCGGCGCGGCCCGATGCGCCCACCGTGTTCTTCGGCCACGGCCTGCTGTTCAGCGGCTGGATGTTTCATCCTCAGATTCAAGCTCTGCAAAGCGAATACCGTTGCATCGCCATCGATTGGCGCGGCCAAGGTGACAGCGCCGCCACCAAGGGCGGTTACGACATGGACACCCTTGCCGATGACGCCGTGGCGTTGATCGAGCAGCTGGGAGTCGCTCCTGTGCACTATGTCGGGCTGTCCATGGGCGGCTTCATCGGGCAGCGCATCGCCGCCCGCCGGCCCGAGCTGATCCGCACGTTGACCCTTCTCGACACCAGCGCCGGCCCCGAAGACCCCGACAAGGTCAGGCAGTACAAGCTCCTCGGGACGATCTACCGGTTCACCGGCATCCCGCCGCTGCGGAAGGCGGTGTTTCCCATCATGTTCGGTCCGAGCTTTCTCGCCGATCCGACCAGCCGGCCGCTTATCGCCGAATGGGAACGGCGCTTGAAGCGCAGCCGGCGCAGCGGCGTCAGCAAGGCCGTAATGGGTGTGGCCAACCGCGCGCCGATCGACGACGAGATCGGCCGTATCAAGGCACCAACGCTGGTGATCGTCGGTGCCGACGACATCGCGACCCCACCGCAGAAGGCGCAGCGCATCGCCGAGCTGATCCCCGGCGCACGACTGGAACAGATTCCGAACTGCGGTCACACCAGCACCCTGGAGCAACCTGATGCCGTCACCGCGCTGCTGCGAAACTTTCTGGCGGAGAACGTCTAGACGGCGAGCGCCTCGATGCGGGCCGGCACGTGCTTGTGCCACGGTGTGCCCGCATACGCGTCGCGCCATGTGCTCGATGTGAGAGCATTCGGAGCGACGCCCGGAGTATGGGTGTGCCCGTGCTCGTCGACAAAGTCCAAGCCGTCGCCGTTGGGCAGCGACGCGTGCCCGACAAGCATTGCCTCACTGACCTCGACGACCGCCTCGGCGCTGCCCGCCGCGGTGGTGATGCGGGCGCGTCCACCAGACACCAGGCCCAGCGCCTGTGCATCCTCGACACTTACCCGAAGCGCTCCATGGGCGTCGCGCTTACGCCACGACGGGTCCCGGAAGATGTCGTTCGCGGTGTACGGCCGCCGTTCCCCGGCGGACAGCACGATCGGGAACTCGGGCGTCGTCAGCTCCTGGCGTTTCGCCGCCAATTCGCTTATCTCCTGGAGCATTTCGGGGATCGCAAGCGCGATCTTGTGGTCGGCATGCGTGATGAGCGCGAAGTCGTCGTCGTACTCGTGCACCGTGAACGTCACCCCCGAGCGATTGCTCAGGATCGCCTCGAACAGCGCATTGCCGTCGGCATGTCCCGCGCGCCGAACCGCGTCCGGGTAGGTGAACGCGGTCTTCTGCGCAAGCCCCCACAGCGCCGCTGCGCCGGCGAGCCCGTCGGGCAACGCGGGTCCGAGCGTCTCGTAAAGCACGAAGGGCAGTACCTTGTTCCACGTCGGATTCGCGCTTACCCCGGCCATGAACGCTTGCGCGAAGTCCTCCAGCCCTTGCTTGGCGGCGTCACGCAGCGGCCGCAGCTCGGCGTCGTCGACCACGTTCAGCTCGCGGATCAGCCGCGCCCAGATCTCCGGCTCCGGCAATGTGCCCGGCAGCGGCTCGAGGATCGGATGGCGCAGATGGAAGGTGTTGCACGGGAACTCGAGGTTGAAAAACGTCGCCTCCGGCTTTTCGAACTGGGACGCCGCAGGCAGCACGTAGTGGGCCAGTCGAGCGGTCTCGGTCATCGCCACGTCGATGACCACCAGCAATTCCAGTGACTCGAGCGCGGCCCTCACCGACGATGAATCGGCTACCGAGTGCGCGGGATTGCTGCTCTCGACGATCATCGCGCGGAACCGGTCCGGGTGCTCGGTCAGAATCTCTTCCGGCACGACGTTGGACGGCACCAGCCCGGCGATCACCGGAGCGCCGGTGACAGGAGTACGGCCTACTCCACTGGTGGAAAAGAGCGGCGCGAACGAAGAGTGCAGATGCTGCCCACCGCGTTTGGCGAAGTTCCCGGTGAGAATCCACAGCAGCTTGTTGAGGTAGGAACACAGCGTGCTGTTGGGAGCCTGTTGAATTCCCAGGTCCTCGAACACCGCGACGCTGGCGGCGGCGGCGAGCCGGCGGGTGGCGGCCCGCAGCAGCTCCTCGTCGACACCGCAGCGCTGGACGTAGTCCCCGACCGGCACGTCGTCGAGCACCTGCCGGACGGTATCAGCACCAGTGACATGGTCCGCGAGAAATGCTGCGTCGCAGAGGTTTTCCTGAACCAGCACACCGGCCATCGCCGCCAGGCACCAGGCATCGGTGCCCGGCTTGACCCGCAGATGAAAGTCCGCCATCTTCGCGGTGGCGGTGATGACGGGGTCGATGACGATCATCGAGCGGTTCGGGTCCTTGGCGATCTCGTTGAGAACCACCCGAGCTCGCGGAAAGCTTTGCGACATCCACGGGTTCTTCCCGACGAAAACGGACACCTCAGCGTGCTCGAACTCGCCGCGGGTGTGTCCGCCGTACAGGTGCCGGTCCACCCAATGTTCCCCGGTCTTCTCCTGAGCCAGGGCGTTCGACCGGTACCGGGAGCCGAGAGCCTTGAGGAACGCACCGCTGTAGGCACCGCCGAGGTGGTTGCCCTGTCCCCCGCCGCCGTAGTAGAAGATCTTTTCGCCGCCGTAAGTGTCGCGGATGTGCTTGAAGCCGGCGGCGATCTCGGAAATCGCAGTGTGCCAGTCGATTTCCTCGTAGCTGCCGTCCGCGCGCCGGCGCATCGGGGACGTCAACCGGCCGGGGTTGTTTTGGTAGTGATCGAGCCGCAGCGCCTTGTTGCAGGTATAACCCTTCGACCCCGGATGCTCTCGGTCGCCGCGGATCTTGGTCAGTGTGCGGCCGTCGAGCGCCACGACGATGCCGCAGTTGCACTCGCACAGGATGCAGGCGGTGGGCTTCCAGTCAACGGTCATCGGCGGCTCTTTCTCTTTTGTGTTTCCGACTCCACCAGAGCCCGCAGCTGGCGATGCACCACGTCGATGGGCTCGAGGTCTCGAGATGCACGTGCCACCACGATGGCGCCCTCGAGCGACGTGGTGATCAGCATCGCCAGCTCCAAAGCACGCGACGGCGCAACACCGTCGTCGACGAGTCGCTGCGCGATGAGCTCGTTCCAGCGCGCGAACGCCGCCGCGGACCGCTCGATCAGCGGCGCGGTGCGGTCGGGATTGTCCGGGTCGCCGGCTTCCACGGCGACCGCGACGATGGGACACCCGGCGCGGTAGTCGGTGCTCTTTAGCTGATCGCGGTATGCGGCGACCAGCGTGTCAAGGACATCGAGGCCGCTGCGCCCGTCGGCGATTCGCTTGGCGATGTACTCCCCAGCGTAATCGACTGCCTCGCATAGCAATTGAGTCCGGCCGTCTGGGAAGTAGTGGTACGCGGAGCCGCGCGGGGCGCCGCTGTGTCTCAGCACATCCGAGATGGCGGTGGCTTTGGCGCCGCGTTCGCGGATCAACAGCGCCGCAGACCGCACCATGCGCTCTCGCGGAGAAGCCATCTATATATGATGACATACATAACGTGTCGCCGCACCTCCGACTCGACACGCTGGCCGGGGTTGACGCCGCCGGGTCCGCCCGGCTGGGATAGACGCGCCGTTCCAACAGCGACGGGAGGGTTCACATGGTCGAGGTGGACGTTTTCTGGGCCTACGGCATCGGCGCGGGGTTCGCCGCGGCCGCGACCCACCAGATCGCGCTGGCCAAGGACCGCCCCGCCGGCGCCGCAACCACCGGATGGCAGCGGTATTTTTCGTCGCCTTACCTTTTCGTCGCCGTGCTCTACTGCGCGTTACTGTTTGCGCCCAGCGGTGCATACCTGCTGTGGGCGTTTCCGGACTGGGAGACAATGCAAGTCGCGCGGGATCACGCGTCGCTACCGGCATGGCTGGTGACGGTTTTCGCGATCACCAATGTGAGCCAAGGCATCCTGGGCTACTGGGTGACCGCGAGTCTGATCCGCGCCGGTCGACGCTACGCGGCGGGGCTGCAGGTTGGCCTCGGCTATTTCGGGATGTTCTTCATCCTGGTGCACGGCTGGGACGGCCGCGGCTATCAACGCTTTTTTTCGGCTGACCGGGCGGTGTTCGCGTCCTGGCCGCACCAGGTGTCCCCCGGTGAGGCGGTCGAGCGGGCCGGCCGGTGGTTGACGTCGCCGGTGGCACTGACATTGGCCGGCATGTCGGTGATCGTCGTGGTGCTGCTGTGGATCATGGCATCGTGGCTCGTCGAGGGTTACCGGCTGGCCGACGTGCACAATCCGCCCGGCGCCGCCGAGATCCTCGTCAGCGTGCTCGCGTTCGTGTTCGTCGGCGCGTTGGGTTCGGCGATCGTCGCGAGCGTACTGATTCACCTGCTTGGTTGGTGGATCGGCGTTCCTGTTGCTGTTCTGCTGATATGGCTGGCCGCGGTGCGGCCGCGTACCAGCCTCGGCCAGCTGTTCTTCGAGCGCCTGCGGCTTGCCGGCACGGCGCCTAGCCGACCGTCCGCCTCAGATCCGGCCACGGGGGACGACGGATCATCGCCGCTGTCCCCAGCGTTGCCGCGACAAAACCCGTGAGCACGCCGATCAGCGCGATCGGCGTTGCGTCGACGGCAGCTTCCCATTTCACGTCCGTCCCGCGAATGACGAACAGTCCCACCGGCTTTGCGCGTACAGCAACATCGTCCCCGTGCCGCCGAATCCTGCCGCGGATTCTCGACACAGCGATGATCGTCGCCCCGTCGGCGGTGTGGTATGGCTCGCTGTAAACGTGAGCGGGGCGGCCATCCGCCGACATCGCGTCCAACGCGTCCTGCAGCTTCATAGGTCCTCCTCGACGCCGGATGAGTGCGCAATCTACTCGCCTCTTCCAAGAGGGGGCGCCGACAACGGTTTCCGATGCCATGCACCCTGGATGTGGTTGCGGACGCTGGTGGATTCAGCGAAGGTGGACCGAACCCGAGCGCCATGTGGTGTCAGCCACCCGACATTCCCCATTCGAAGATCTCGAGGAGATGCTTGGATGCCACCCAGCAGCCGCCGACAGTTCCTTGGTCGCGGTGCGGCCGCCGCGACAGCGCTGGCATTGGGCCCGTCGTTCCTCGCCGCCTGCGGTACCTCCAACCGGTCGAGCGGACCGGTGTCGACCTCGCTTCGGATCTCGAACTGGCCGTTCTACATGGTCGACGGATTCATCGCCGGCTTCCAGAACAAGACCGGCATTACCGTCGACTACAAGGAGGACTTCAACGACGACGAGGAATGGTTCGCGAAAGTCAAAGACGCGCTGTCACGTAAGCAGGACATCGGCTGCGACCTGGTGGTGCCGACGTCGTTCATGGTGGGCCGGCTGCGCAACCTCGGTTGGCTCAACGACTTCAACGACGCGAACATCCCCAACTTGAAGAACATGCGGCCCGATCTCCTCAACGCCACGCTGGACCCCGGCCGTAATTTCAGCGCGCCCTACATGTCTGGGTTGGTCGGTCTGGCCTACAACAGGGCTGCCACGGGCCGCGACATCACAACCGTCGACGACCTGTGGGACCCGGCATTCAAAGGCAAAGTCAGTTTGTTCTCCGATCCGCAGGACGGACTGGGCATGATCATGCTGTCGCAAGGCAATTCACCGGAAGACCCGACTGTCGAGGCCGTGCGCAAAGCTGTCGACCTCGTCAGGCAGCAAAAAGACAAGGGCCAGGTTCGAAAGTTTACCGGCAATGATTACACCAGCGACCTCGCCTCGGGCAATGTGGTTGTCGCGCAAGCATATTCGGGTGACGTCGTGCAACTGCAAGCGGACAACCCAGATCTGCAGTTCGTGATGCCGCAAACCGGCGGAACGGCCTTCACCGACACAATGGTCATCCCCTACACCACCCAGCATCAGGACTGGGCCGAGGCCTGGATCAACTACGTCTACGACCGGGCGAACTACGTAAAGCTGATCGCCCACACCCACTACGTGCCGGTGCTGTCCGGCATGGCCGACGAACTCGACAAGATCGATCCGAAGCTGGCGTCAAACCCGCTGATCAACCCGCCCCAGTCGCTGCTCGAGAACGTCAAGTCATGGCCGACTCTCCCGGATCGACAGACCCAGCAGATCAACGCCCTCTACGCCGCCGTGACCGGCAGTTGATTGCGCGGCTTCACGACGCTAACCGGAATGTGACGAAAAGTTCGCTGCACCTGCGCAGCGGGTACGGCTCGGCCATGACCGAAGCAGATAGCGTGACCCGTGACGACCACCGTCGACCTTCCGGTGTCGACGACGCGACCGTCGAAGCGGTGGGCGCGGTGTCAGAAGCGCTGGAGTGGGTGGAACGCGCCCGCGGCCAGCTCTATTCATTTCACCAGCTGATGGGGCGTGCCGATCTCCTCCTCGGCGAGGCCTGCGACAAGCTCCGCGACGCCGGGCACGGCGCCGTCGCGGATCGGCTGCAGGCCGAGCTGGTGGGACGCAACGTGCTCTACGGCCGCTGGACGTTCCAGATCGTCGAAGAATTCGACGACAACTATTGGACCGTATTCCGTCACCACGAGAAGCAGGTCCGTGACGAACTACAAGGCGGCAGGCGGCACGTGTTCGAAGCCGAGATGAAGGAGAGCCGCCGCACGCACGGGCGGGAGGGCCACGAAGGTCGTCCCTGACTGCGGGGAACCGATGAGGTGCGATACGCCATCCGCGGGTAAGAATGACTTCGTGGACGTCGACCACCCGGAACGCGATCAGCAGTGGGATGACTCCGCCCGGCACGAAAGCGAATCCGAACGGCTGGACCGCAATTGGAGCAACTTGCTGCAGGAACTGCGTGTCACCCAGACCGGCGCCCAGCTGGTCACCGGTTTTCTGTTGACGCTTCCGTTCCAGCAGCGGTTCTCTGCGTTGAGCGACGTCATCAAGGATGTCTATCTGGCAACGGTGGTGTGTTCCATCGGCGCCACGCTGCTGCTGGTCGCTCCAGTGGTCATTCACCGCGTGCTGTTCCGGCAGCGGCGCCTGCGGACGCTGGTGTCCACCGCGCATCGGTGCGCGATCGCCGGCGTGGTGCTGCTGGGTATCGCGATGATCGGCGTCACGATCGTGATCTTTGATGCGGTGTACGGCGCGGCGGCCGGATGGGCGGGCGGCGCCTGCGCGGCCGTGGCGATGGCGTTCCTGTGGATCGCGGTGCCGGTGTTTCAACGAGTCACCGACAACCACGCGCCGGGGCAGCACTGATCTCGGGTTTGCGAAGCGAGAAGGAAGGTTATTCGAAGGCATGCTAGTTCGCAGAGTTGCGCGTCCGCTGCTGTCAGCTGTGTTCATTGGCCAAGGGGTCGAGGCTCTTCGCAGCCCCGAGGAGGCGGCCGAGACGGCCCGTCCGACCGCTGAGGGCTTGCAGAAACTGCCCCCATCCGCGGCGAGCAAGGTCGCTCAAGATCCCCTCACGTTGGCCCGAGTGACCGCCGGAGTGCAGATCGGTGGCGGTCTGTTGTTGGCCAGCGGCAAGCTGCCGCGGCTTGCGTCGGCGGCGCTGGCGCTCACGGTGGTGCCGGGAAGCCTTGGCGGACATCTGTTCTGGACCGAAAGCGATCCGCAGCGCAAAGCACAACAGCGGCGAGATTTCCTCACCGATCTCAGCCTGCTTGGCGGGCTGATGATCGCGTCGGTGGATACCGAAGGCAAGCCGTCGCTCGGCTGGCGGGGCCGTCGGGCCGCGAAGCGGGCATCCCAAGCGGTGTCGGCGGCGTTGCCGGTGGGCGCAGCCTCCGGCGGCGCGTTGCTCGGCACCGTCGGCGAGAAGGTCAGCCAAGGCTTGCAGACCGGCGCCGAGCGCGGCCGCGAGCTCGCCGACGTCGCCGGTGAGCGGGTCTCTCCCTTACTCGATGCCGCCCGCGAGCGTGGCGCGGAGCTTGCCGAGGTCGCCCGTGAACGCGGCGCCGAGCTTGCCGAAGTGGCGCGTGAGCGCGGCGCCGACTTGGCTGAGGTCGCCCGCGAGCGTGGGTCCGACTGGGCCGACGTGGCGCGTGAACGCGGCGCCGACTTGGCCGAAACCGCCAGGAAGCAGAGCAAGAAGGCCGCCAAGAAGGCCCGCAAGCGCGCCGACAAGCTGAGCAAGGAGGCGCAGAAGCGGGCCGACAAAGCGGCCAAGCAGGCGCAAAAGCGGCTCGACAAGCAGTTCGCCTGAGCCGGGGTTCAGATCACCAGCCCCAGCAACAGCACCAGCACGAAGCCCACGACGGACAGCAGCGTCTCCATCAATGACCACGTCTTGATGGTTTGTCCTACGGTCATGCCGAAATACTGGTTCACAAGCCAGAATCCGGCGTCGTTGACGTGCGAGAAGAACAGCGAGCCGGCGCCCACCGCGAGCACCACGAGCGCCACCTGACCACTGCTCATTCCCTCGACCAGACCCAGCATCAGCGACGAGGCCGTGACCGTCGCGACCGTCGCGGAGCCCGTGGCCAGTCGGATCAATACGGCGATCACCCATGCCAGCAGCAGCACCGAGATGTGCGCGCCCTTCGCCCAGTCGGCGAGCATGGTGCCGATTCCGGTGTCGACCAAGATCTGTTTGAAACCACCGCCGGCGGCGACGATCAAGATGATGCCGGCTACCGGCGGCAAGCCGGACTCGATGCAGGTCGCCAGTTCGCCACGCGACATGCCGACCCCCACGCCGAAGGTGAACATTCCGACCACGACCGCGATCAGCAGTGCCAGCAACGGTGTCCCGAGGACGTCGAATACCACACGGACGGGCTGGTTGTCGTCATCGATGAAGATGTCCGCCACGGCCTTGCCCAACATCAACGCGACGGGCAGCAGCACCGAGAACAGTGTGATGCCGAAAGACGGTCGGCGCCAACGCCGTTCGGGACCGTCGACGCGTACTTCGTCGACCGGTGCGGGATCCGGGCGTTCGGTGGACAAGGGCGCGGGCACGTCGACCACTACCCAGCGCCCGGCCAGCATGCCGAACAGCGGACCAGCGACGATGACGGTGGGTATCGCGACCATGACTCCGAGCGCCAGCGTGACGCCCAGGTCGGCATGCAGGTTCGCGATCGCCACCAGCGGTCCGGGGTGCGGCGGCACCAGCCCGTGCATCACCGACAACCCGGCAAGGGCGGGGATGCCGACGGCGATCAGCGACAACTGCGACCGCCGCGCCACCAGGTAGATGACCGGCATCAGAAGCACGAGGCCGATCTCGAAGAACATCGGCAGTCCGATGATCGCGCCGACGAGTGCCATCGCCCACGGCAGCGCGCGCGGCGATGCGTGGCCGACGATCGTGTCGACGATCTCGTCGGCGCCACCGGAGTCGGCGAGCAGCTTGGCGAACATCGCGCCGAGGGCGATGAGGATTCCCACTCCGGCCGCGGTGGAGCCGAAGCCGTCAGCGAACGACTTGAGCACTTTCTCCGGGTTCTCGCCGGCCACACTGCCCACCGCGAGGCTGCCGAAGATCAACGCCAGGAAGGGATGCAGCTTGACAGCGGTGATCAGCACGACGATCAACGCGATACCCGCCGCCGCTGCGAGGATCAGCTGCCACCATGCGGCCACCGGCGCAGGCAGGTCGGCGGCCAGCAAGGTGGGCGTCATCGGGTGCCCCTCTCCCGCGCGGAGGCCAGATAGTCGGCGACGATCGAGTCGATGTCGTGGTCGACGTCGAGGGTGAGTCCGTGCTCGTCGGGTTGCAGCGGTTCCAGCGTGGCGAATTGCGAGGCCATCAGCGACGCGGGCATGAAGTGGCCGGGCCGGCTCGCCTGCCGCGCGGCGATCACTTCGGGAGATCCGCTCAGATGGACGAAGGTCGTTCGCGCACAATGGCTTCGCAGCTGATCCCGGTATTTGCGTTTGAGCGCAGAGCAGCTGATCACCCCGCCGGTGTCGCAGCGATCGGCCAGCCAGCGGCCGATGGCGTCGAGCCAGGGATATCGGTCCTCGTCGTCGAGTGCGATGCCCGCGGCCATCTTTGCGATGTTGGCGGCGGGATGAAAGTCGTCAGCGTCGGCGAACGGCACGCCGAGCCGCTGCGCCAACGCGGCACCCACGGTCGATTTGCCGGATCCGGACACGCCCATCACGACGATCGGCCGCATGCCTGAGGTTAACTCTCACTGTGGACCGACAGCCTGAACTCGCGCGACGTTTCTTCAACCGCTTCGAACCCGTGCACGCAGTGACGTACTTTGCGCCCGAGGCCCGAGCTGCGCTCGACGGGCTTGGCTACCGCGGATTTTGGGTGGGCTACTTCGCGGCGAGGTCAGCACCGCTGGGCAAGGTCCCATCCGACGTGGTGGCCGCGGTGTTCTACAACTTCGCGCCCCAGCGGGTGGCCAAGTCGCTGACCGGCGCATGGGCGGTCGCCGGTCCCCAAGCGGCGCTGCAGGCACGCTACGACTCGGCTGTCGCGGCGCTGCGCCGGTACGGCATCAGCGGCGACGACGACGCCGTGCGCACCGCAGCAGGTCTCGCCCGCCGGGCCGCCGAGTATCTGGGCGTCGACGGCCGCCCGCTATTCGCGGCGAACAAGGCGCTGCCCTGGCCCGACGAGCCGGCGGCGGCGCTGTGGCATGCCTGCACCTTGTTGCGCGAGCACCGCGGCGACGGCCACGTCGCGTTACTGACCGCGGCAGGTATTTCGGGGCGGCAGTCCAATGTGCTGCATGCAGCGGCCGGGAAAGTGCCGCGCGAATACCTCATGCGGGCACGGGATTACGACGAGGCGTCCTGGCAGGAGCACGAAAGTGCTTTGGCCGCAAAGGGATTGCTCGACGGCAACGGGACGCTCACCGCTGCGGGCATCGAACTGAAGGAACGGCTGGAAACGGAAACAGACCGCCTGGCGCTGGCTGCGCTCGACGCGCTCGGAGACGACGAGGTCGAGACGCTCTTCCAGACACTGACGCCGATCACGCGGCGCGTGATCGGCGGCGGCGACATCCCGGAGATGACGCCAATGGGGCTGGGTCGTGACGACCTCGACGACAGCAGCGCTCACCAGGCCTGACGCTCATTTCGTCGGATCGTGGCCCCAGTTCATCAGCGAATATCGCCAGGCGGTGTGATCTACGGACCCTGAAGGGCGTTGCGCCAGATGGCGTTTGGTGTAGCCGACGACCTTGCGCATATGGGCGAAGTCGTCTTCGTTCAGCTCCGACTTCTTGGACCTGAGAATCTCGACGATGCGCCGGCCGCTTTTGTGGCCGGTTGATTCTGACCGTCCTGACTTTTGCCCCACGCTCTTCGACTCGTCTGTATCGAGCCATCGCTGTAATTCCGAGGCCGTCATGTTGACCGCGTCGCGGAATTCTTTCCAGGTCTTGGCGTCGTCATCTGCCATGTCACGTGGAATTCTTCTTGTGCAACGCCTCTGGCTTGTGCACTGCGTCGTTGCCGCTTTTGTCGCTGCGCACCCGATATTGCGGTTCGTCCTCAGAAGCCCGCACTTTGCGCTTGGCAGCCGTCGTGTCCGACGTGATCTTCTCCTCGACGGTGCCTTCTGCGGTGCCGCCATGACTCTTCCAGGTCACCTTGTCACCCTTGTGGAATTGTTGTTCACCCATTACGCCCGCATACCCGCTGCCTGCGCCGGCACGCTTACAGATTTGTGACGACTCAGTGCTCGGCGGGAACCCGGGTCATCGACCGCCGCCGCACTACCGCGGCTCGCACCGCGTGGGCGCCGACTGCGGCGAACAGCAACATCACCCATACTTCGAGCGGCGGATGGGTCAGTTCGGCGGTGAACATGGCCGCGAACACCGGTGCGTGCTGGGTGATCCCGAGAACGGCGGCGCCTCCGATCAAAGCCAGCGTGGGAACACTGGCCTCACCACCTAGGCGGTTGACGGCCAGCGCCACACAGGCGCCGGTGGCCACGCCCGTCGACAATGCCGGCGTGAGCATGCCGCCCACTGCGCCGGCGCGGATGAACAACGCCGTCAGAACCGGCTTGAGCACCATCGCTACGCTCACCGCGATCAGCGTGTCCCCACCGGCGAGGCTTTCCAGCACGATGCTCCTACCGTTGCCCGGCATCTGTGGCATCGGAATCGATGCCGCGCCGGTGACCAGTCCGGCCAGACCGATTGCCGGTATCAAAAGCCACGACGTCGCAGGCGCCTTCACCCGAGCGTGCGCGATCAACCCGTTGAACGCGGTGCCCACGAGCGCGGCAAGCGGCATCGCGGTGATTGCGAACAGGAAGGCCTTCCATGTGAAGTGCGTGTCGGGCCAAACGAATGTGGGCGCGCCGTGGGTGATGGGCCACACGGTCACTGTGGCGATACACGACGACGCCACCGCCACCAGCACCGGCAACGGCCGCCAGCTGCGCAACACAATGCCTAAGGCAAACAGCACGCCGGCCACAGGCACGTTGTACACCGCGGCCAAGCCCGCACCGGCTGCGCTGCCGAACAGAATCCGACGATGTTCTGGCGCAAGCGATCCCAGCCGGATCAACAGCTCAGTCGATGCGGCCGCGAAGAGTCGAGGCGCCTGTTCGCGCCCCAGTGAGGCGCCGGAGCCGACGGCCAAGACCTGCAACAGCGCGTCAGCGGCCATCGGACCCTGGGCAAAAGGGCGGCCTTGCCGGATGGACTCGGTCAGACCGGGCACTGTTGTCTTGCGTCGCAGCAGCCACCAACCCGCGCCGGCCAGTGCGCAGCCGAGCGCAGGTCCGAGCAATCGCCGTGGTATCGAGGCGTCTTTCACGCCGGTGAGCAACGGACCCTGCATATATCCGTAGGTGAGGTGTTCGATCGCCCGCACCAACACGGTGGTGAAGCCGCCGGCCATACCGCTGAGGACACCGGTCACCAGGATCGCGGCGGCGAAGGTGAGGTAGCGCTGAAGGCGGGTCATCTAGTCGACGTCGTTGCGGTTCCACTCGATCCAGCCGACACCGTCGCGCCCGTCGGACGTGGTGACCGCTGCCCATGCGCGTGCGAACCATGCCACTCGGCCGTCGGGAGCTTGCAACCTCAACGGGGCGTGACCTCGGATGTCGGCGGCCACCTCTAGGTCGTCGTAGATGATTGCGGTCGTCAGCGGTAAACCGTTGGCCCCGAACGATGCCCGCGCGCTGATCGATTGCAGCTCGGTCAGTTGATCGCCGGGCGGTTGCACGTAGCCGACGCCGAAGGGCGGCGCACCGGGCAGTCGGATGTCAACGGCGTGCAGGTGTGTGCCGTCGGTGAGGTGCAAAGCGCTCCACACCCAATCCATGCCCCACCAGTCGCGCACTCCCCACGAGTGATCGCGTTGTCCGGGCACTTTGTCGATTCTTGCGTTCCGGCCGCCGACACTGACGGTTCCTGTTACGGTGCAAGGGATTTCGTAGCGCGACGTGACGCGATATTGATACGGCGTCCCGGCCGTGAACCACTCCAGGTCCATGCTGACCTCGACGTCGCGGCCGGGCTCTCCGCGCAGCAACGCGGCGGGATCGTCGTGCACCTGACCGTGGCCATTGAGAACCAGCCGGTACCGCTGCAGCGGCGAGACGATCGAATGCGCGAAATCGAAAGTGTCGGTGTTAACGCTATATGGGTCGTCGAACGGGGCGGCGAAGTCGATCACCGCGACGGTCGGTTGCTCGGGGCCGCACAACAGGGCGGTGAACCACGCCACGCCCTCGTTGGGAGTCAGGCCCAGCCGCACATATCCCCCGATGCGCTGCGCCGGGTCGACGAAATCGCAATACCAGCTTTCGTTCCACAGCGGCTCCACTCCGGCAGCGTGCGCGAACTCGTCGATCGCTGCAGGCGTAAGAGGTTGGGAGGCAACGTGTTCCGGCAGCAGCGCCAGAGCGTCGGTGTCGAGCACCTGCTCGCAGTGCCGCGCGATCATGGTCATGAACATCTCGTCGCCGCGATCGGTGCGAGCCACCAACATCGGCGACACGATCGCCATCATCACGCCGAAGAAGCTCTGCCGCCGCACTCCCTCGCGCACGTCGGCGAGCGTCAGTGCGCTGGCCGGCCCCAGCGCTGTGTGGTAGTGAGCGGTCAGTTCGTCGGCGTGCGCGCGTCGCAGCGGCACCGGCAGCGCGCATCCCAGAAAGTATGCGAGATCGGTCATGGCCGGCCCCCAGCTGACGGTCTGCCAGTCGACGACGGTGAGCGGCCGGTCGGCGCCGTCGAGGCCGAACAGCATGTTGTCGAGCCGGTAGTCGCCGTGTACCAGACCTTGCGGCCTCTGCGTTTCGGCCGCCGCGTACGCGTCGAAGCTGGCGACCAGACGCTCGCACACCTCCCGGTGGCGCGGCGCGATCCGGTCTGCGTAGCGCTCGGCGAATCCGGCGTACAGCTGGGCCAGCATCGCTTGGCTGATCGGCGATTCCCGGTTGAGCCAATCGGCTCCGGCGAGCGCCGGGTCGCCGATGGTGGGTCCTTGCAGGCGGCCGAGTTCGGACACCGCCAGCCGCGCCCGATCCACCGACGTGCCGGCGATCTCGTCGCCGACTTCCGCGGGTCCGGCGTCACCGAGCAGCAGCGCGAAAGTCTGAGCCTGCCCGTCGAACGACGCGTGGTAGCACGGTGCGATCGGCCCTACCAGCCGCGGGGCCACCTCGGCGTAGAACCGGACCTCGCGCTCGTAAAGACCCAGCGCGAAACCGGTTTGGCTACTCACCGGGTCAGCGGCGGCGACCTTGAGGACCACCGAATCGGGACCTGCCGCGGCGTTCGCGTAGCGCAACGCGACGCGGTAGCACTCGCTCATCTGTCCGGTTCCGATGCGCTGCACGTCGAATTCCGAAACCTCAGCGTGCAGCTGGGCGCTCAACCACTCGGCGGTCACATCGGCGGCTCGCATTGTCCGACCCTAAGCCGGGCGGGCGCGCAGCACACCGCGATTGAGGGTTCGCGGTGACGCATGGCCCGAAAGTGCCAGTGTCAGATCGACTTCCGCGAGCAGGTTGCGGATCACCTGCGCCACCCCGTCGGCACCCTGCAGCGCCATCCCCCACAGATACGGGCGGCCCAGCAGCACCGCGCCGGCACCCAGTGCGAGCGCTTTGACCACGTCGGCACCGGAGCGTATGCCGCTGTCGAACAGCACGGTGAGCTGGTCGCCGACTGCGTCCACCACCTCGGGCAGCGCGTCGAGCGCCGCGACGGCACCGTCCACCTGCCGCCCACCGTGGTTCGACACCACCACGCCGTGCACGCCGTGGTCGCGCGCCAGCCGTGCGTCGTCGGGATGCAAGATGCCCTTCAGGATGATCGGCATGTCGGTCAGTTCGCGCAACGCAGCCAGATCGGCCCAACTCATGGCGGGATTGCTGAACACGCTGACGAAGTGCAGCACCGCCGCCGTCGGGTCCTCTTCCGGTGGTGTCGGCAGCGCGGCGCGAAACACGGGGTCCGACAAGTAGTTTGCGATGCCCACCGACTGCAGGAACGGCAGGTAAGCGGTCTGCAGGTCACGGGGACGCCATGCCAGCAGTCCGGTGTCCAGCGTCACGACCAACGCGCCGTACCCGGCAGCTTTCGCGCGTCCGACGAAGCTTGCGGTCAGCTCGGGATCCCTGGGCCAGTACAGCTGATACCAGCGGGGCACCTCGGCGCCGGCAGCGGCGATCTCTTCCATCGAGTACGACGCTGCGGTCGATGCGACGAACCCGATACCGGTGGCGGCGGCACCGCGGGCCGCGGCGAGCTCGCCGTCGGGGTGCACGATCGACTGCACGCCCACCGGCGCCAGCAGCAGCGGTGCTGCGTGCTTGACGCCGAAGAGCTCTGTGCGAAGGTCGCGCACCGACACGTCGCGCAACATCCGCGGCACGATCCGGTGCCGATTGAAAGCCGCCCTGTTCTCACGTTCGGTGTCCTCGGTGCCCGCACTGCCGAACACGTAGCCGTTGGCACCGGCGTCCATGACCGCCGACGCCTGCACTTCGAGCTCGGTCCAGCTCATCGGGAAGTCCGGCGTCTGGCCGGCCATGCCCTTGAGATAGATCTCGAACTGGTAGTTGCCAAATGGGCTCTGAAGCGCAGACATGTGCCGACCCGCCTAACGGGCGAGGCTGAAGTCCTGCCAGGCCTCTCGGCGGGCGGGGTACGGGTCGTATTCCACCCGCGAGTGCTTGTCGAAGACCATGACCGCGCGGTTGTGGTCGTAGCTGGGCCAGCCCTGGCCCGGTACGCCGGTGCGGCTGAACCGCCGCCACCGCGACTGGATGTTGTTGCTCACCCGCAGCGCCGAACGCCGGTCCCCGGCCACGGTCAGCAGAGACCCCAGCCGAGTGCGGTACATGTCGAACACCGCCAGCAGCTCCATCGCATGGGTGGCGCCCAGCCCGCTCCATGCCAACGTCCGAGGCGCGTAGTCATACCGGTACATGTACGTGGGCGCGTGCTTGCTGTGCGCCTCGGCGATCTGCCAGGCCGCCGACCCGAAGAACATGTCGGCGGACAGCCGCATGCACTCGTCGGGGTGCGGATAGCCCGGGTAGGCGGCCTGGATGCGTTCGCGGGCGGCGGGGTCGATGTCGGCGAGCAGTCGCTCGAGCGCCCTCTCCGTCGTCGGCATCATCTTCAGCCAGCGGGTGAACAGCCGCGACTCTTCGGCGTTGTTGCCGACGACCACGGGAACTCGGTGCGCCTCGCCGCGGGCCATCGCCTGCACCGGATCGCGGGGCAGGTAGTCGCCGTCGACGGTCGGGCCGAGGGCGAACGATCCGCCGGACATGTCTTGGACCGAATGCTCGAGCAGCTGGTCGCAGGCCTTGACCAAGCGGCGCGGCTCAACGTGCATCAGCGTGGCGGCGGCATTGCGCCGGTCGACCCCCAGCAGCTCGGCGAACTTGGCGGCGAACCGGGGGGCGGCTTCGGCGCTGACGACCATGCCGCTGGCAGGGCTTTCCGAGATCGCGCCCGCGAACAGGCCCCGCGCGGCCGGCACCGCGAGCAGCGTGGCGACCGCGTGCGCGCCAGCGCTCTCGCCGAAGATCGTCACTCGATTCGGGTCTCCGCCGAAGTGGCCGATGTTGTCGTGCACCCACTGCAGGGCCAGCACCAGATCACGCAGGAACAGGTTGTTCTCGATCGGATGCTCGGGAGTGGACAGCGACGACAAGTCAAGACAGCCGAGCGCACCGAGCCGGTAGTTCACCGAGACGTACACGCAGCCGCGGTGAGCCAGTGCCGCGCCGTCGTAAAGCGGTGTGGCCGAGCTGCCCAGCATGTAGCCACCGCCATGGATGAAGAACATCACCGGCAGCGGCTCCTCCGACGGTCTGGCGGGGGCCACCACGTTGAGGGTCAGACAGTCCTCGCTGACGGGTTGGTATTTGTTCAAGCCGATGAGCGTGTACCGGCGGCGCTGCGGGGCGCAGAACGCGAAGTCATGGCAGTACCGCACCCCGCGCCAAGGAATCGGCGGTTGCGGAGCTCTGTACCGCAGCCGGCCCACCGGCGGGCGCGCGTACGGGATGGCCCGCCATCTGGTCACCCCACCACTCGTGCGCCCTTCGACGGTGCCGCTCGTGATGGTTACTCGCACATTGCCATCGGCCATTCCTCGACGGTAGCGAAGGCGTAGCCGTCCGGCCGGTTGGGACTCGCCTTGAGAACCGATTCGCTGATCAGCCTGCAGCGCGGGCAGGCCGCAGCAGATCGCTGTCGCGGATCGCAGCCACCGACAACGTGCGATAGCCGTAGTCGTCGAACAGCACGGTGAGCCGGTCCTCTTCTGCGCCGATCACCACGCCGTGTCCCCACTCGCGATGCTGCACCTCCGCGTCCACAGCGAACCCGGCCGTCTCGTCGCGCGCGGAAGTGGTGTCCCCCTCCGTGCACTGGTCGCAGTTGCCGCACGGCTCGGCGAGCGTCTCGCCGAAATAGCTGAGCAAAAAGCGCCGTCGGCAGTCGCGTGCCTCGGCGTAGCCGCGCATCATCTCCACACGGGTGCGGTCCACCCGCTCGGCGACGTCGGCCACCTCCAGGGCGCGGCGCACCGCGATCGCGGCGTTCTGGCCGCCGGCGCGAAAACCCTTCTTGGTGCTCTTGATTGCGCCGGCCTGCTCGAGCAGGTTGACGGCATTGGTCAGCTTGCTGCCACGCACATCGAGCTCCGCGCGAAGGTGTTTGAGCCGTTTCGGCTTGTCGCCGAGCGCGTCGTACACCGCCCGCAACAACGCGTCGTCGGGCCGCTGAGTCGTGAAAAACCTTGCCAGAGAGAGGTCTTCGGGCCGGTAGAACAACCGGGCCAGCGCCTCGTGGCCGTCTCGGCCGGCGCGCCCGATCTGCTGGTAGTAGCTGTCCACCGAATCGGGAACCGACGCGTGGATGACGAACCGCACGTTCGGCTTGTCGATACCCATTCCGAACGCCGACGTCGCGGCGACCACGTCGTACTGGTCGTCGCCGAATCCCGCATGCACCCTCTCGCGTTCGGCGGCGGACAGCCCAGCGTGGTAGGCCGCGCCGCGAAGGCCGTGCTCGGCCAGTTCGCGAGCGTAGAACTCGGCGTCTTTGCGGGTGGCGGTGTACAGCAGGCCGGGGCCGTCCAGTTCCAGGGCGGCAGCCAGCACCGCGGCACGTTTGTCGTCGTCGCGCAGATGGTGGTGTACCTCGAGGCGGATGTTGGGCCGGTCGAAGCCGCCGGCGATCTCGACGGGGTCGCACAGGTGAAGATGCTCGACGATCTCGCGCCGCACGACCGGGCTCGCGGTTGCGGTGAGTGCGAGCACCGGCGGGCGGCCCAGGCGCGCGAGCGCGTCGGGGATGCGCAGGTAGCTCGGCCGGAAGTCGTGCCCCCACGACGAGACACAGTGCGCTTCGTCGACCACGACGAGCGACACCTGTCCGTGCGACAGTTCTTCCAGCGCAGCGTCTTTGGTGAGCTGCTCGGGCGCCAAGAAGACGTAGTCGGCCTCTTGGTGTCGAACCGCGGCCCAGCTCTGCTCGGCCTGCGCGGCGCGCTGGCGGGAGTTGATCGCGACGGCCTCGAGCTCGTCGGTGGCTTCCAGCGCGGCGATCTGGTCCTGCTGCAACGCGATCAACGGCGAGATCACCAGTGTGGTGCCGTCGGTCAGGACCGACGGCACCTGGTAGATCGCGGATTTGCCGAATCCGGTCGGAAGCACTGCCAGGACGTCGCGGCCGGCAAGGATCGCCCGCATGCCGTCGAGTTGGTCCGGCCGGAGCTCTTGCCAACCGAACAGTCGTCGGGCGACGGCCTGCAACTCCTCGGCTGGGTTCACCGCTGCCAGGTACCCGCAGGCGATGGGCAACTAACGTCAGCCGCGCTCAGCGCCACCCGTCGGCGGCCTTGGCCGCATCCAGCAGCGCGCCGCACAGTTCCCGCAATTCGGCCTTGTCCGCGCCCTCGTCGAGCGCGGTTGCGACGTCTTCTGCCGCGCAGCGCAGTTGGTAAAGCCGGTCGGACCAGCGCGCGGCTTCCTCGGCGGAGAGCACCACCGCGTCGGCAGGCAAAGTGGTGCCCTTCACGGCGGCGCGGTGCTCGTAGGCCCGTTGGCGGCACGACTGGCGACAGTATTGGCGCCTGCGCCCGATTCCGGCGTCGGCGACGTCGCGACCGCACCAGCGGCACGGTTGCGCGCGGCGGGCGCCGCGGATGCGAGGGGCAGAAGTAGTCACCGCCTGATGACTCTAAGCGGCTTTTCCGCGCAGGCCCGGTATCCTGGAGGTCGCGTCGCCCACCGCGTGGGAACTGCCAGCGCACCTTCTGCGTTGCTTACCTGGGTAATTGCGCGGACATGCAACAGATGGAGAGTGTTGACGATGGCTGATCGAGTCCTGAGAGGCAGCCGGCTCGGTGCCGTGAGCTATGAGACCGACCGCAACCACGACCTGGCGCCGCGTCAGATCGCGCGGTATCGCACCGAGAACGGCGAAGAGTTCGAGGTACCGTTCGCCGACGACGCCGAAATCCCCGGCACCTGGCTGTGCCGCAACGGCATGGAGGGCACGCTGATCGAGGGCGACCTCCCGGAGCCGAAGAAGGTCAAGCCGCCCCGCACGCACTGGGACATGCTGCTCGAGCGCCGCACCATCGAGGAGCTCGACGAGCTGCTCAAGGAGCGGCTGGAGATTATCCGCCAGCGCCGCCGCGGCTGAGCCGCGCAATCAGACACCGCGGCTGAGCCGCTGGGCCGGGGCGGTTCCACGGGCGCGGTCTTTGCGCCCCTGGATTCCCCATTGAGCGACCTTGACGATCGCCTCGCGGATATTCGACCCGCTCATCTTGGAGACCCCGAGTTCGCGTTCGACGAACGTGATGGGCACCTCGACCACGGTGAAGCCGTTGTTGATCGTGCGCCAGGTCAGGTCGATTTGGAAGCAGTAGCCCTTCGACTCGACGGCCGACAGGTCGATCTTCTCCAGCACCTCCCGGCGATAGGCGCGGTAGCCGGCCGTGATGTCGTTGACACTGGTGCCCAGCAGTGTGCGCGAGTACCAGTTCGCGGTGCGCGATAGCACCAGCCGGCGCCATGGCCAGTTGCGCACCTGCCCACCTTCGACGTAGCGCGAGCCGATCGCCAGGTCGGCACCCGCGTCGATTGCGTCGAGCAACCGCGACAGCTCCTCCGGGGCGTGGCTGCCGTCGGCGTCCATCTCGACGAGAACCGAGTACTGCCGGGCCAGGCCCCAGGCGAAGCCGGCCAGGTATGCCGCGCCCAATCCGTCCTTGGCGGTGCGGTGCATGACGTGGATGTGTGCGGGGTCGGCCGCGGAGAGCTGGTCGGCGAGCTCGCCGGTGCCGTCGGGGCTGCCGTCGTCGACGATCAGGATGTGCACGTCGGGCCGCGCGTTCTGCAGCCGCTGCACGATCAGCGGCAGATTCTCGCGTTCGTTGTAGGTCGGGATGATCGCCAACGTGCGCTGGCTTGGTTGGCCGCCGGGGCTTCCGGTGGTCATGACGCTCCTTTGTCCTTAACGCCCGGCCGGAGCCGACGTATGAACCATCCATTGTGCAGTATTCCGGCGAGCAGGGCGGCACCGCCGATACCGATCAGCACCCACAAGACGATCGGTCCCCATCGCGTCGCCGGGGTCAAATGCGTCTTCAGGTGGACCTGTTTGACCAGGTAGGCGGGCTCGAAGAAGTCCGTGCGGGCCACCTCGCGGCCGTCCGGGGCGATGATCGCGCTGATCCCTGTGGTGCCTGCCACAACGGCATACCGGTCGTGCTCGACGGCGCGGACCTTCGCGAACGCCAGCTGCTGCTGGCTCATCGGCTGGCCGAACAGCGCGTTGTTGGTCGGCACCGCCAGCAGCTGGGCGCCGTTGACGACGGACTCCCGCGCGGCCCGGTCGAAGATCACCTCCCAGCACGTCGTGACGCCGACCGGCACCCCGGCGGCATGCACGACCCCGTCACCGTCGACCGGCACGAAGTAGCCTGCGCGCTCGGCGTACGGCGACAAATGGGAGAACAACGCGCGCCACGGCAGGTACTCGCCGAACGGCTGCACGATCTGCTTGTCGTGCCGCTCCCCCGGCCCACGCCCGGCGTCCCAGACGATCACGGTGTTCGTCGAAGCCGGGTTCTCTTCGGAATAGTCGGGCCGCTGCAGCACCGCACCGACCAGAATCGGCGCGCGGATGACCGCGGCGGCAGTCGAAATCTCTTGTGCCGCATCAGGATTGCGCAGCGGATCGATGTCCGACGAGTTCTCCGGCCAGATCACCAACTGCGGCTGCGGGGCACGGCCGGCCCGCACGTCGTCGGCGAGGCGGACGGTTTCGCGGACGTGGTAGTCGAGCACGGCTCGCCGCTGGGCGTTGAAGTCGAGGCCGAGCCGCGGCACGTTGCCCTGGATCGCGGCGACGATGATCGTGCGGTCGGTGTCGGCACCGCTGCCGGACTGGCGCACACCCGGCCAGGTCGCCGCGACTGCGAACAGCACGACGGCGATGCACATGCCGGGCAGCAGAACGCGCGGCGGGGTGTCGCCTCGACGCGGCCACCCGTGCACGACCTCGAGGACCAGCGCGGTGATGCTGAACCCGGTAAGCGCGATCGCGAACGACAACAGCGGAACTCCGCCGAGCCGGACCAGCGGCAGCATCGGACCATCGGTCTGCCCGAATGCCACGACACCCCAAGGGAATCCGCCGAACGGCACACTGCTCTTCAGCCATTCGGCGCCGACCCACAGCGCGGCGAACCACACGGCCCAGCCGGGTAGCCGCCTGACCGCGACGGCCGCCACACCGAACAGCCCTGGGAATACCGCCTGCACCGCTGACAACGCCAGCCACGGCACCGCGCCGACCAGTTCACCTGTCCACGGCAGCAGGGGAATGTAGAACGCGAGACCGAACAAAAAGCCGTAGCCGAAACCGCCGAGCGCCGTGGTGGTCTCCCGCAGCAGCACCCAGCTCAGCACCGCGAACGCGACGACTGCGCAGTACCACCAGCCGAACGGCGGAAAGCTCACGCACAGCAGCAGCCCCGCGCCGACAGTGGCCGCGAGCTGAGGTATCCGGTTCAGGACGCCGCGGCCGAGCCGCTCGAGCACGCGGGCGTCAGCCATAGATGACCTCGCCGCGGTGCACGGTCTGCAGGCAGCGCGGCAGTGGGTCGTCGGGATCGAGTCGGGGCAACGACGGCACATCCCACACGGCAAAGGAGGCGGGCGCACCGGGTGTCAGCGTTCCGGCTAGGCCGTTGCGGACGCCCGCAGCCCGCCAGCCGCCGCGGGTGGCCGCAGCGAGCGCGGCCTCGATCGAAATCCCACTGCCCGGTGTTCGGTGATGCACCGCGGCACGCACCATTTCCCAGGGATTCATGCTGGTCACCGGGGTGTCGGAGCCGAACGCTAGGGACACGCCTTCGGATGCTAACAGCGCCAGCGGGTTGCATCGGCGGGCTCGGCGGGCGCCCAGCCGCGCGGCGTACATGCCGTCGTCGCCACCCCAGAGCGCGTCGAAATTGGGCTGCACGCTTGCGGTCACGCCCCACTCGGCCAGCTTGCGGGCCTGCTGCGCGTCGATCATCTCCAAGTGCTCGACGCGATGCCCGCATCGAGCGACGGCCGTGCGCCCGCAGCGGTCGACAGCCGCGGCAATTGCGTCGACCACCGCGGTGACCGCGGCGTCACCGATTGCGTGGAAGCCCGCCGGAATGCCCGCGTGCGTGCATGCGAGCACATGCGCGGCGATCGCATCAGGGGCGAGGTAGCAGTTGCCATGCGGATTGGCGCAGTGGCTGGCGTCGGCGTACGGCCTGGTCAGCCATGCGGTGTGCGAGCCGAGAGCCCCGTCGACGAACAGGTCGCCGGCCAGGCCACGCGCCCCGGTGCGGGCCAGCAGATCGGCCGCGTGGTCGGCGTCGCTGACCGCCTCACCCCAGTACCCGACGACCTCGACGCCGTGGGTGGTGGTGCGCAGCTCCTGCCAGTCCTCGAGGCCGCCGATGTCAGGGCCGGCGCATTCGTGGACGGCGGCGATCCCGAGCGCGGCGGCCGCGTCGAGCGCCGCACGCCGTGCCTGCGCCCGCTGCGTGGCGGTGAGCAGGTCGCGAGCGAGGGCCCTTACGGCGTGGTGCGCATCTGCGGTCAGCGGTCCCTGAGGATGAAACCCCTTGCGCTGCAGCAAGTTTGGTGCGAGCGCACGCAGTGTTGTGGACGCGGCCGCGGAGTGCACGTCGACCCTCGCGAGATACGCCGGCCGGCCCCCGACGGCCGCGTCGACGTCATCAGTGGTGGGTGCGATCGGCTGCGGCCACGCCGACTCGTCCCAGCCGTGGCCCCAGATCACCCCGTCCGGGTGGGCACGGGCGTAACCGCGCAGCAGTGCCAGGCAGTGCTGCAAGGAGGTGGCGGGCCGCAGGTCGAGTCCGGTCAGCGTGAGCCCGGTGGCGGTGGTGTGGACGTGGCTGTCGACGAACGCCGGGGTGACGAGCGCGCCGTCGAGGTGGACCACCTCGGCGCCCGGGAACGCGTCTCGGCCGGCAGTGTCGCTGCCCAACCAGGCGACGACGCCGTCGCGAACGGCAAGTGCGGTCGCTTCAGGGTGCGTCGGGCTGTGCACCCGGCCGCCGAGCAGCAGTGTGGTCAAGGGGTGCGCGGTAGGGCCGGCGGCTGGTAGTCGACCACGTCGACGACCTCGCCGTCGATGTAGTCGCGCCGCTGCGCGATGAGTGGGACGCGTTTGCCCACAAGCGCCGCCACCATCGGGCGGGCGGCCGCCCGAGTCGGTGGAAGTAGCAACAGCAATCCGAGCGCGGTGGTGACGATTCCCGGGATGACCACCAAAACGGTGCCGAGCGCGATCAGCGCACCGTCGGTGAGTGCGCCCTGGGCGGTGACGAGCCCGCTGCGGAACCGGCGGATCTGCCGGTCGGCCTGCGCGCCGGCCAGTGCGAGGCCGCCGACGAACGACGCCAGCACGATCAGCAGCGTCCAGCCGACTCCGATGGCCCATCCGAGCGCAACCACGGCCGCGAGCTCGAGGACGACGTAGAGCCAGAACCACCGAAACACCATGTGAGCAGAACGTGCCACGTCGGGTTTCGGTTCCTAGCCCGCCGGGGTGATCTCGAGGCCGACGTGCACCTTGTCGATGCCTCCGCGCAGCAGCGTGTGCGCGTAGAACCACCACGCGTGATACCAGTAGCGCTTGAGGATCGCCTGGTAGACCGCGTGCGTCTCGGATTTCGGAAGTACCCGCGCGACGGCTTCCACCGGGTCGCTCTTGGGCTTACCGAGGCCGCTGCTCTTGGCGATGGTGACCCTCGGGGTGTTGCGAATTCGCTTGACCTTCCAGGAGTCGTCGTCGGTGATCACGAGCAGTCGGTCACCGTCGCGAACCGCCCAGATCGCCGACGGTTTTGGCCTGCCGTCCTTGGTGAACGTGGTGAGCAGGATGTACTCGGAGCCAGCGACGTCGTCGAAGGTGGTCATTTGTCAGGCCGCCTTCAGCTCGAGGCCCACGTTCTTGCGCAAGCCGCCGCGCACGTACTTGCTGAACAGGTTGAACACCTTGCCCATCAGGCCGTAGCGCTTGCCGATCGCGTCGTAAACCAGGTTCGTCTGCGACTTGTCGAGGATCGTCGCGGTGGCGTCGACGGCGTCGCTTTTCGGGGTGCCCTTGACGTCACAGGCGGCCAGTGTGACGCGGGGGTTGTTGCGGATTCGCTTGACCTTCCAGGAGTCGGCTTCAGTGATGACGAGCAGCCGGTCGCCGTCAGGTGCTGCCCAGATGGGCGTCGGCTTGGGCCGGCCGTCCCTGGTGAACGTCGTCAGCAGGATGTACTTGGACTTGGCGACGTCCTCGAATGTGGTGGGCATCGCTTCAACCTAGCGGTGCGGTCGCGGCTCCAGCGAATTCAACGCTATGCAGAGAAAGTACGAGAAGAGCACGCCACAGCGTTGAATTCAATCGCGAACTAGCTCAGGCTTCGAGCTCGCCCTCGGTTTCCAGCAGAACCTGCTTCAGCCCGTCGACCGTCGCCGCCTGCGGTTGTGCCCACATGCCGCGGCTGACGGCTTCGAGCAACCGCTCGGCCATGCCGTGCAAGGCCCACGGGTTGGACTCCGCCATGAACTTACGGTTCACGTCGTCGAAGACGTACTGCTCGGCGAGCCGCTCATACATCCAGTCCGCCACTACGCCTGCGGTGGCGTCATAGCCGAAGAGGTAGTCGACGGTAGCGGCCATCTCGAACGCGCCCTTGTAGCCGTGGCGTCGCATCGCGGCCATCCACCGCGGATTGGTGACGCGGGCACGAAAGACCCGCGACGTCTCCTCTTTGAGGCTGCGGGTGCGCACCGCCTCCGGACGGGTGTTGTCGCCGATGTAGGCCGCCGGGTCGCGGCCGGTGAGCGCGCGCACGGTGGCCACCATCCCGCCGTGGTACTGGAAATAGTCGTCGGAGTCGGCGATGTCGTGTTCGCGGGTGTCGGTGTTCTTGGCAGCCACCGCAATTCGCCGGTATTGCCGAGCCATGTCATCAGCCGCCGGCACACCGTCGAGTCCGCGGCCGTAAGCGAAGCCGCCCCACGCCGTGTAGACCTGAGCGAGGTCGGCGTCGGTGCGCCAGGCGCGGCTGTCGATCAGCTGCAGCAGCCCGGCGCCGTAGGTTCCCGGCTTGGAACCGAACACCCTTGTGGTAGCGCGCCTTTCGTCACCGTGCTGGGCCAGATCGGCCTGGGCGTGGGCGCGGACGTAGTTGCGGTCTGCGGGTTCGTCCAGACCGGCCGCCAGCCGCACCGCGTCGTCGAGCATCGCCACCACGTGCGGGAAGGCGTCTCGGAAAAAGCCCGAGATGCGTACCGTCACGTCGATACGCGGCCGGCCGAGTTCGTCAAGGGAGATCGGTTCCAGCCCGGTCACCCGCCTCGACGCCTCGTCCCACTGCGGCCGGATGCCGAGCAGCGCAAGCACTTCGGCGATGTCGTCGCCGGAGGTGCGCATCGCCGACGTGCCCCACACCGACAGGCCGACCGATTGCGGCCAATCGCCGAACTCGTCGCGGTAGCGCGCCAGCAGTGAATCCGCTAGCGCCGCACCGGTTTCCCACGCGAGCCGCGACGGCACGGCCTTGGGGTCGACGGAGTAGAAGTTGCGTCCAGTCGGAAGCACATTGACCAGTCCGCGCAACGGCGAACCCGACGGCCCGGCCGCGATGAACCGTCCGTCCAGCGCGCGCAGCACCTGCTCGATCTCGGCCGCCGTCGAAGCCAAACGCGGCACCACCTGCGTGGCCGCGAACCGCAGGATCCGCGCGACATCCGGCTGGTCGGTCAGGCCGTCCACGGCTGACGGATCCCAGCCGGCCTTCTGCAATCCGGCCAGCAGAGCCCGGGCGTCGGCTTCGACAGCGTCGACGTCGGCACGGTCGGTGGCGTCGTCGGGCAGTCCCAGGGCTTGGCGCAGACCGGGCAGCGACTGGTCGCCTGCAAAGAGCTGCCGGGCCCGCAGAATCGCCAGGACCAGGTCCAGCAGCTGTTCGCCTTCCGGCGTACGACCGAGAATGTGCAGCCCGTCGCGGATCTGGACGTCCTTGATCTCGCACAGCCAGCCGTCGACGTGCAGCAGGATGTCGTCGAACTGCTCGTCGGCGGGCCGTTCGGTGAGGCCGAGGTCGTGGTCGAGCTTGGCGGCTTGCAGCAGCGTCCAAATCTGCTGCCGGACCGCGGGCAGTTTCGCGGGGTCCAGGGCGGCGATGTTGGCATGCTCGTCGAGCAGCTGCTCCAACCGGGCGATGTCGCCGTAGCTTTCGGCCCGCGCCATTGGGGGGATCAGGTGGTCGACCAGCACCGCGTGCGCGCGCCGTTTGGCTTGCGTGCCCTCCCCCGGGTCGTTGACCAGAAACGGGTAGATCAGCGGCAGATCTCCCAGCGCGGCGTCCGGACCGCACGCTGCCGACATGCCGAGGGTCTTGCCTGGCAGCCATTCGAGGTTGCCGTGTTTGCCCAGATGCACGATCGCGTGGGCTTGGAAACCCGTGCGCAGCCAGAGATATGCGGCCAGGTAGTGGTGGCTGGGTGGCAGGTCCGGATCGTGGTAGATCGCCACCGGGTTGTCGCCGAATCCGCGGGGCGGCTGCACCATCAGCACGACGTTGTCGGAATGTATTGCGGCGACGACGATTTCGCCGTCGGGATCGATGCTGCGGTCGACGAACAATTCGCCGGGCGGCGGCCCCCAGTGCTGCTGCACCTGTTCGGCGAACGAGCGGGGCAACGTATCGAACCACTCCCGATAATCGCGTGCCGGCACGCGAATCGGGTTGCCGGCCAGCTGTCCCTCGGTCAGCCAGTCGGGATCTTGTCCCCCGCGTTCGATCAGCGCGTGCATCAGCGCGTCGCCGTCGCCCGCATCCAATCCGGGGATGTCGCCGATCCGATAACCGTGCCGGCGCATCGCGTCGAGCAGGGCAATCGCGCTTGCCGGCGTATCGAGCCCGACGGCGTTGCCGATCCGCGCGTGCTTGGTGGGATAGGCCGAGAACACGACGGCCACTCGCTTGTCGGCCGGTGCGACGCGGCGCAGCATCGCCTGCCGCATCGCGATGCCGGCGACTCGGGCGCACCGCTCGTCGTCGGGCACGTAGGAGATCAGCCCTTCGTCGTCGATCTCCTTGAACGAGAACGGAACTGTGATGATCCGGCCGTCGAATTCGGGCACCGCCACCTGGCTGGCTACGTCGAGCGGGCTCAGCCCGTCGTCGTTGGATTCCCATGCGGCCCGCGGGCTGGTCAGGCACAGCCCCTGAAGGATCGGAATGTCAAGCGCAGCAAGGTGTTCGACGTTCCAGCTGTCGTCGTCACCCCCGGCCGACGCGGCGGCCGGAACCGCTCCGCCGGCCGCCAGCACAGTCACCACCATCGCGTCGGCGGTCGCCAGCGCTTCGATCAATTCGGGCTCGGCGGTGCGCAACGATGCGCAGTACACCGGCAGTGCGCGACCGCCGGCGTTCTCGATGGCCCGGCACAGCGCCTGCACGTAGCCGGTGTTGCCGGCCAGATGCTGTGCGCGGTAGTAAAGCACCGCGATCGACGGCCCGCCGGTCTGCGGCGACGCCCAGTCGAGCAGACCCCACGTCGGCGACGGGGTGGGCGGTGCGAAGCCGTACCCCGTCATCAGCAGCGTGTCGGACAGGAATGCGTGCAGTTGGCGCAGGTTCTCGACGCCGCCGTGGGCCAGGTACAGATGCGTCTGCACCGCGATCCCGGCGGGCACAGTGGAACGGTCCATCAAATCCGCGTCCGGTGCCTGCTCGCCGCTTACCAGCACCGCCGGCACGCCGCTGGCCCGCAGTGCGTCGATGCCGTCCTGCCAGGCTCGGTATCCGCCGAGGATGCGCACGACGGCCACGTCGACGCCGGCGAGCAGCTCCGGCAGCTCGTCGATGTGCAGTCGAGACGGGTTCGCCCATCGGTACGCCGCCCGGCTGGATCGTGCCGTGATCAGGTCCGTGTCAGAGGTGGAAAGCAGCAGGATGGTCGGGGCGGGCACTCGTCATTCGTACCCCACCCCGGCAATCGAGGGCGCGGTGACCACAGCAGGAGGAAGCGCGCGGGGCGGCCGCGGCGGTTCCACCTGCACCTTGGCCGCGTCCGTGCCCTCGTACTCACCGTCGAGATACACGTCGCACCACTTCTTGCCGTCGATGTCCTTGTAGCAGCACTTCGAGAAGCGGCTGCCGTTGCTGACGGTTGTGGTGTACGTGCCGTTCGCGGCCGCGCACTCGCTCTTGATGGTGGACTCCGACAGCGCCCGTCACCTTGCCTCGAGGGCTTTCAGTTCGTCGGCCATGTTCGCTCTTGCGCGCGACTCCCATCGACTGCGCGCCAGCGACGTGTGAAACAGCGACGGCGCGGCCAGCAACTCGTTGAGGACGCGCGTGCGCCCGGCGCGGAACTCGGCGTCGCCGACGTGGCGGTACTCGGCTCTGACCGCAGCGCTGTTGGCGCGGTAGCGATCCGGTTCGATGCCCAGCACAGCAAGATCCGCATCGCACAGCGCCTCGCCGTTGCGGTCACCCTCCTGCGGATGGTGGCCGACCGTCACGCGCACCAGGCGCGCCACCTCCGCGACCAGCGCCGGGTCCACACCGAGGGCAGCCAAGTCGGTTTCTGCCCGCTGTGCGCTGCGCTCCTCGTCGTCGGAGCGGCCCTGGTAGACCGCGTCGTGATACCAGGCCGCCAGCCGCACAGCGTCGGGGTCTTGCGCGTGATCGGCTAATTCCTCGACGTGAGTGAGGACTTCGCGCAAGTGAGCTAGCGTGTGGTAGCGCCGGTGCGGCTCGGACCATGCCTCGATCAGCGCGCGCCCGGTCGCCTCCGCGGCGGGGTCGGAGGTGTGGCGCGCGATCAAAGCGTTCCAGGCGCGCACAAGATCCTCTGCGTCATCGGCCATGCCGCTGCCCTTTACCGGCCTGCTGTCCACCCTGGAACGGCAGCAGCGTGAGCAGGAAGATCGCCACCGCGACGGGAGGAGCGACCAGCGGAAGCCAAGGCAGCTCGACCGGCAGCGCTGTGGCGACGATCCCGACGAACGTGAACCCCACCATCCCGATCACGGTGGGCAGAGTACTGGTCACGATGTCCGCTTCCGCCGCGTGCCTCAACACCAGATAGGCAGCGGCCGAAAGGCCCGACAGCGCCGCAAACATCGGTGCCGGGTCGGTCAAAGCCACGGCGGTGCCCGCGAGCAGCACGCAAAGAGTTGCCGCGGAGCGGTATCGGAGCCCGAGGACCACGGTGATGGCGGCCAAGGCCGCAGCGACCGTGCCCGCGGAGCCCGCGCCGTTCCAGGCGGCGGCAGTCATCAAGAAACCGAACGCCGTCGACAAAATCAGCGCGCCAGGCTGATTGCGCTTGTTCATCTCAGCGCCTCGCCGCCGGGTGCAGGTGGTCGGGCACCAGACGCATCGACTGGTCGAGGGTGACATCAGCCGGCCACGACACCACGTCGACGCCGATCACGCCCATGTCTCGGTACATCGCCGACCGTTGCAGCGCCCACATCCGCGTGATGATCGGATCCTGCTCCTGCTCGAACGGCGCACCCACGAGGACGTCGACTGCGACCACGGTGTGACCGCGCCGGCGCAGGTCGAGCAGCGCCAGCGCAAACTCCGTGTCGAGCAGTGTGGAGAACGCGACGATGATGGCCCCTGGCGGCACGGCCGCTCGGGGTGCCAGCGTCCCGGTGCTCACCTCGTATTCGCTACCGGCGGCCAGGATCGCGTCGAGCACGCGGTAGAACTGGCGCCGACCGATGTCGGCGCCCAGCCATCGCGGCCGGCGCGCCCCGAGGGTGACGATCCCGGCCCGGTCGCCGTTGCGCAACGCGGTCTGCACCACCTGCACCGCGCCGCGAACCGCGCGCTCCATGGCGTCGGTCGCCGGACCGGCGGCCTGGGTGCTGGTGTCGATCAGCACCACCACGTCGGCGGCGCGGTCGGTCAGCCGCTGCGTGACGTGCAGGCTGCCGCGTCTGGCGCTGACCGGCCAGTTGACGGTGCGTAACTGGTCCCCCGGCAGATACGGGCGCACGTCGGCGTATTCGACACCCGGCCCGATGTGCCGGGTGAGGTGGGTGCCGAGTCGATCGGGGAGCTCGGTCCGCGGCAGACGGGTGGACTGCGGCGGCGCGGTCGGGAACACGAAGATGTCGGCCACCTCCACCTCCGCCGACCCGGACAACAGGCCGCCTGCGCACAGCGCATGCAGCCGCGCGGACAGCGGATAGCGGCCCCACCGCTGCGCTTTCACGGCAACGTTTTTCGCGTAGACGGAACTATCTTCGAGTACGTCGAGCTCCATCCCCTCTGGCGCGGTGACCTCCAGCTGCACGGCGACATCGCCGGCCTGTGCGGTCACCCACACGCTGGTGTGTGCCGGTTCGGATTCGAAGCAGCGGACCAACGCCGGTTGGGCATGCGCCCGGACCGCCGCGGCTCGTCGCTGCCACGGAATCGAACAAAGCACGCCCAGCAGCGGCGCCACGAACGCGATCAGTGACGGCCGAGACGCGAGCACCGCCGCGCCCAGACCGAGTGCCACACATGTGGCGATCGCCCGGGTCAGAGGTGATGGGCCCCAACGGAATTCGACTTCCGTAATGCGGTGTTCGGCCAGGCCCCCGGCGGTGTCAGTCACGTCGACCGTGCGCCCGGGGCACCGGCAGGCGCGCCAGCAGTTGTTCCACCACGTCGGAGCCGTGGACGCTGCGGACCCACATCTCCGGCCGCAGGCTGATCCGATGCGAGATAGCCGGCACCGCGAGGTTTTTGACGTCCTCAGGGATCACATAGTCACGGCCACACAGCAGAGCGCGTGCGCGGGCCAGCTGCACCAGGTCGAGTTCAGCGCGCGGGCTGGCGCCCACGGCGACCTGCGGATGGCTTCGCGTGGCGGCGGCCAGCGACACCACGTAGTGCAGGATGTCGTCGTGGACGGTGACCTGCTCCACCGTTTCCCGCATCGCGAGAAGGTCGTTGGCGTCGACGACCTGATTGACCGCCGGTTGCGCCGACCCTCTGTCGAGCCTGCGCCGCAGCATCGCGGTTTCGTCGCGCTGGGACAGGTACTTCAGTTCCAGCTTGATCGCGAAGCGGTCGAGCTGGGCTTCCGGCAGCGGGTAGGTGCCTTCGTACTCGATCGGGTTGTCGGTGGCCAGCACGATGAAAGGTGATGGCAGCCGGTGTGTTTCACCGTCGATGCTGACTTGCTCCTCGGCCATGGCCTCCAGCAGCGCGGCTTGGGTCTTCGGCGGCGTGCGGTTGATCTCGTCGGCCAAGAGCAGGTTGGTGAAGATCGGGCCTCGGCGGAATTCGAACCGGCCCGACTGCATGTCGTAGACCGTCGAGCCCAGCAGGTCCGCCGGAAGCAGATCCGGGGTGAATTGGACGCGGGTGAAGTTCAGGCCCAGCGCTGAGGCGAACGAGCGTGCGATCAG
Organism: Mycobacterium sp. NGS39; assembly: GCF_059812765.1. Lineage (NCBI taxonomy): Bacteria > Bacillati > Actinomycetota > Actinomycetes > Mycobacteriales > Mycobacteriaceae > Mycobacterium > Mycobacterium sp. NGS39. The sequence goes on from NZ_JCALDH010000004.1 coordinate 334,601, forward strand.
CGTCTTGCCCAGTCCGGGAAGGTCTTCGATCAGCACGTGCCCGCCGGCGAGCACGGTGGTGAGGATCAGGGTGAGCGCGGCACGCTTGCCGACGACCACGCGTTCGATCTCGTCGAGCACCGCCTCGGCGTGGGCGGTGGTCACCGTCGCCGGCATCGTCATACTCGTTCCAATCGCTCCAGGATGTCGTTGAGCGCGCCGCGGCCTGGGCCAGGTGTGTGGCGCTCATTGAGCGCGACGTTGCTGGGATCGACCCACTGCCACAGTTCGTCCCCGAACAGCATCCGGCCGGTAGCCTGCATCGCCGCCGGGTCCTTGGTCGCCCGCTGCCCGGTGGCGAGCATGAATTCCCTTGCCAGCCTTGGCCGTAGGTGCCGGTCCCAGTCCGCACGGCTGGAGTCGGCCCAGCGGATCATCGATTCGGTGCGGGCGATCCAGCGCCGCATCGACTCTGCTGGCCCGTCCTGCTCACGCTCAGGCGTCTCGGTGGCGGGTACCCGCACCAGCAGGCGACGCGCTTCCAGCAGCACCAGCGACGCGACCCCGCCCGCGATCCACGGCACCCAGCGGTGGTCGACCATCGTCAACGCCAGTACCTCCGTGGCCAGCACCAGTCCCAGTCCGATCAGCGCCACCTTCGTCATACCGCGCTCCTGAGCTCGGCGAGCACCAATTCCAGTGCCCGCACGGCGGTTTCGCGATGCTCCTCCGTCATGACGTGCGGACTGAACCGTGCCTCGGCGAACAAGTCGACCAGATCTGTCGCGGCGCCGGGGTGAACGGCATGGTGCTCGACCGCCCGGGCGAGCACTTCGGATGGGGTGTCCGACTCTTGCGGCATTACGCCGGGGGCGTTGGCGAGGGCCTGCTCCATCGCCGCATAGCACGCGATGATCGCCTCGCGCGGTTCGCGGCTCAGGTCGCCCATCGCGGCCAGGCCGCGTTCGGCGGCCAGCGCCAGCGATTGCGGCTCCGACGCCGCAGGCGCCGGCTCTGCGGCGTCGTCGTCGAGCGGCAGCGGCGGGACAGGGTCGCGGCGGTGCCGGCGCAGCGTGATCACGGCGCCGACGCCCCACAACGCCAGCATGACCATCGTCGTGGCGAACAGGTACCAGAACAGGCCGCTCTGCTCTGCCGGCCGGGCGGGCGGCGCGGGCGCCGGGGTGGGAGTCGGGGTGGCGCCGGGCGCGCTGCTGGTCGGTGTCGACGTCGGCGACGGTGTCTCCAGCCGGATGTCGAGGCGCAGCAGCACGATGACGACCGCCAGCCATGCCAGCAACGCGGCGAGCCCGATCAGCAGGATGCGCCGGGTGGGCCGCCACCGCTCGCCGCTGCGGCGCCGAGGCAGCTGTCTGGAGGTCGGCGCCCCGACACGGGGATTGCGAAGCACGGTGACGATCGCGAGCGTGATGATCGCGACCGCGACCGCCAGCAGCGCGATCACCGCGACCATGGCCGCCGGGTTGTCGGTGTGCTGCTCCTGCGTGCGGGCCGTTTGGCCCGGCAACCGCCCGCGCAGCGCGACGCCGGCGAAGACCACCAGCGTGATCAGCGCGACCATCCGCCCCGTCGCCCTATCGATACCGGGCATCATGACCCATCGTGGCACGTCCGGGTCGCTTACGGTGGACGGATGCGCACCCGTGACGTCGACGCCTGCCCCGGCGCGCTGTCGGTGCACCACGCGGCGGACGGCGCGCTGGCCCGCATCCGGCTGCCGGGCGGAATGATCTCCTCGGCGCAGCTGCAGGCACTTGCACGGGTAGCCGCCGACGTCGCGTCCCCGGCGATGGAGCTGACCTCGCGCGGCAACATCCAGATCCGCGGCATCACCGAGGAAGCGGCCGTCGCGCAGGCGGCGGCCGCGGCCGGCTTGCTGCCGTCGGCCACCCACGAGAAGGTGCGCAACATCGTCGCCTCGCCGCTGTCGGGGCGCGTGGGCGATCACCCCGATGTGCGGAGTTGGGTTGTCGAGCTCGACGCGGCGATCAGGGCCGAGCCTTCGCTGGCTTCGGTGGGCGGCCGGTTCTGGTTCAGCATCGACGACGGCCGCGGCGACGTGTCCGGGCTGGCCGCCGACGTCGGCGCCCATGTGGTCGACGACGACGCGGTGGCACTGCTGCTCGCCGGGCGTGACACCGGGGTGCGGCTCCCGTTCTCCGAGACGGTGACGACGCTCGTGACGGTGGCGACCCGGTTCGCAAGACTGCGTGAGAAAGCCTGGCGCATAGGCGAATTGGATGATGTAGCGCCGCTGATTGACGGATTCCGGAGGTCGGCCCACGCCGCAGTGGCACGGCCGTCCGCCGCCAAGCCCCCGGTCGGCTGGCTGCCGCAGCGCGACGGCCGGGTCGCGTTGGGCGCGGCGGTGCCGTTGGGGGTCCTGCAAGCACGCGTGGCCGAATTCCTCGCCGCGATCGAGGCGCCGATCGTCGTCACCCCGTGGCGGTCGGTGCTGGTGTGCGACCTCTCCGAGCACGTCGCCGACACCGCGCTGCGGGTGCTGGCGCCGATGGGCCTGGTGTTCGACGAGAACTCGCCGTGGCTGTCGGTCAGCGCCTGCACGGGCAGCCCGGGATGCGAGCAATCGCGCGCCGACGTGCGCACCGACGCGGCCCGGCTGGTCGGCGACGGGACCGGCGGCCATCGCCGCTACGTCGGCTGCGAGCGGGCATGCGGCAGCCGCCCTGGCGACGAGGTCTGGGTGGCCACCGGTGACGGATACCGGCGCCTGCCTTCGTAGGGTGAGCGGCGTGCTCGACTACATCCGCGACCCCGCCGAGATCTACCGGCAGTCGTTCGCGACGATCCGTGCCGAAGCGGATTTGTCGCGTTTCCCCGAGGACGTCGCGAACGTCGTTGTCCGGATGATTCACACCTGCGGTCAAGTCGATCTGGCCGAGCACATCGCCTTCACCGACGACGTCGCCACCCGCGCCCGCGCGGCGCTGGCCGCCGGCGCGCCGGTGCTGTGCGACTCGTCGATGGTGGCCGCGGGCGTGACGCGGCTGAAGCGCGGCAACGAGGTGGTGTCGCTGGTGGCCGATCCCCGCGCCGCCCGCTTGGCCGCCCGGCTGCACACCACCCGCTCGGCCGCCGCAGTCGAGCTGTGGGCCGATCGGCTGGCCGGGGCCGTGGTGGCCATCGGCAACGCGCCGACAGCACTGTTCCGGTTGCTGGAACTGGTCGACGACGGCGCGCCGGCACCGGCGGCCGTGCTCGGCGGGCCGGTCGGATTCGTCGGGTCGGCGCAGTGCAAGGACGAACTGATCGCCCGCCCCCGTGGCATCGCCTATCTGGTGGTGACGGGCCGGCGGGGCGGCAGCGCGATGGCCGCCGCCGCAGTCAACGCCTTGGCGGGCGGGCCGGCGTGACCCGCCGCGGCACATTGTTCGGTGTCGGGCTAGGCCCGGGCGACCCGGAGCTCGTCACCGTCAAGGCCGCCCGCGTCATCGGCGCGGCCGACGTGGTGGCGTACCACAGCGCGCGCCACGGGCGAAGCATCGCGCGCGGCATCGCCGAACCGTACCTGCGGGACGGGCAGATCGAAGAGCATCTGGTCTACCCGGTGACCACCGAAACGGTCGACCATCCGCGCGGATACGCCGGCGCGATCGAGGACTTCTACGCCGAATGCGCCGAGAAGATCGCGGCACATCTGGACGCCGGGCGGGATGTGGCGCTGCTGGCCGAGGGTGATCCGCTGTTCTACAGCTCCTACATGCACATGCACACCCGCCTCACCGAGCGCTTCGACGCGGTGATCGTGCCAGGCGTGACGTCGGTGAGCGCGGCGTCCGCTGCGACTGCGACGCCGCTGGTGGCCGGCGACGAGGTGTTGTCCGTGCTTCCCGGGACACTGCCGACCGCGGAGCTGGCCCGGTATCTGGCCGACGCTGACGCGGCCGTGGTGCTGAAGCTAGGGCGCTCGTATCCTGCTGTGCGAGAAGCACTTTCGCTTGCCGGCCGGCTCGACGACGCGTATTACGTCGAGCGGGCCAGCACCGGTGCGGAGCGGGTGCTGCCGGCCGCGGAGGTCGACGGTGCGTCGGTGCCGTACTTCTCGCTGGCGATGGTGCCCGGCGGCGCGCGCCGATCCACGGTGGGTGGAGTCGCCGTGGTGGGCCTCGGACCGGGGGCGCTGGAGTGGATGACGCCGCAAAGCCGGCGCGAACTGGCGGCGGCCACGGACTTGATCGGCTACGGCCCATACCTGGACCGGCTGCCGGAACGCGAGGGGCAGCGCCGCCATCCCAGCGACAACACCGACGAGCCGGCCCGAGCGCGGCTGGCCTGCACGCTGGCCGAGCAGGGCCGCGCGGTTGCGGTGGTGTCGTCCGGCGATCCGGGTGTGTTCGCGATGGCGACCGCGGTGCTCGAGGAGGCCAAGCAGTGGCCGGGTGTGCGAGTTCGGGTGATTCCGGCGATGACCGCCGCGCAGGCCGTCGCCAGCCGTGTCGGCGCGCCACTGGGCCACGACTATGCGGTGCTGTCGCTGTCGGACCGGCTCAAGCCGTGGGAGGTGATCGAAGCCCGGCTGACCGCGGCAGCGCAAGCCGACTTGGTGCTCGCGATCTACAACCCGGCATCGAAGAGCCGCACCTGGCAGGTAGCTGCGATGCGGGACCTGCTGTTGCGCTACCGCGATCCGGGCACACCGGTGGTGATCGGGCGCGACGTGTCGGGACCGCAGGAAGACGTGCGTGTGGTGCAGCTGGCCGACCTCGACCCCGCGTGCGTCGACATGCGCTGCATGCTCATCGTCGGTTCATCCCAAACCCAGTGGTACTCAAGCGATTTCGGGGATCGGGTCTTCACCCCGCGCCGCTACCCAGCCTGACGCGTACGGGCGACATCATTGTGCGGTCCAAGCAGGGGCACTCCTTTGATGTTGTCTTGACCGGCGCAGAAGCCACTGAATATGTTGGCTACCTCGATGGTATGCAGCGGTGTAGCCCTGTCTGAGTGAGGCGCGATGGACCATGACCTACGTGGCCAAGGGGTTCGTCAGCTGCCTGGTGAAGGACCACGCTGGACTGATGGGCCGAAGCCGTCGATCTGATTCGGTTCAGAGCAGGCCATCGATGATGCATCGATGGGCGAGCGCACCGGCGACAGTGGCCTCGGGTCAGGCCACTCAATTCGACTGGGTCACGCAGTTCCTTCGAGACCGGGGATTGCTGCGGGCCGCGCAGAAGGTGATGGCCGTCGTGAATTCGTCGGCGGCGTTGGTGGCGCTCAGCCTCATGGTCGGCTGGTGCACAAGAATCCGACCTTGCTCATCTTCGGGGGTTTGGCGCTCGGCTACATCGCGGTCCGGACGACGTTTTGGCTGACCCGGTGGCCGACGCGCCGACAGTCCGCGACCTTCGTCATCCTCAGCATCTTCTGGATCGCCCTGCTGAGCCTGCTGCAGTGCACACCCGCTATGGGGGCGTTGGCCTGTACGGCCCTGGCCGTCACTGGCAGCTACATCGCGTTTTTCCACGGCACGAAGGTGTTGACGCTCAACTTCGCGGTGGCCATCTGCGTCGGCCTGGTCGCCGCGTGGCGGCTGTCCCGTGACTCCGGCTTCGCGACAGCGGCGTGCGCGCTGTGGGTGATTTGGTTCCTGAATGTTTCGGTGCCCCTGGCCATCCGGGGTGCCATCAATGCGATGGGCCGATTCGCCACGCGCTGCGGAGAAGACCCTCTCACCGGCCTGCTGAACCGCCGTGGATTCATCGGCACGCTCGCTCGTGCGTCCGCTCGCCCGCCGATATCGGACGGCTACCTGACGATGCTGATGGTCGACATCGACAACTTCAAGCGCATCAACGACAGCCACGGCCACGTTGCGGGCGACCGCACTCTGGTGTGTGTCGCCGAAACGCTTCGCCGCCATAGTCCACCCGACGCCACGGTGTGCCGGGCCGGCGGCGAAGAATTCTTGATCGCGATCAGAAGCTCCACCCCGGCGGCGACCGAGGTTGCCGCCGACCTGTGCGCCGGCATTGCGGCGCTTCCGCACCGGATCACCGCAAGCATCGGTGCCGCCTGCGTCGATCTGCGCACCTTGCGATACCCGCTGACCGCTGCATGCGTCGAGCAGCTGATCGCGGCAGCGGACTCGGCGATGTACGCCGCCAAACGCAGCGGCGGCAATCGTGCAATGCACATATCACGCCCTGCCTGAGCCGGTATGTGAGTGCCCGAAACCGGGTACTCGTGTCTTTTGGGCTTTCCCACCAGCAAGACCCACCGGGGGTGGTGACATGTCATCCAGTCGTCTCACAGCACGCCGAGTTGCTTCAACCCTTGCGATCGTGGTCGCTGCGGTCGCGGCGCCCGTCGTCGTTACGGGTACCGGGGGCATCGGCGTCGGGCAAGCAGCTCCGGGCTCCGATTGCACTACCGACACGACCCTGGGCGACAACTCGGTGTCGTGCGCGCCGGAGGCTCCGGCCCCGTCCGGCGCACCAAGCGAACAGGACCTGACCGATTCCTCCGACAACGGCGCCGGGCAAGGGGCGGGCCCGCGCTAGCAGCGTGCCGGTCCGATGTTGCGTAGCCAGGTGAGCGCCTCGTCGACCGTGCCGACGGCAGGCGCTCCCGGGGGAAGCGGTGGCCGCTCGATCATCAGGACCGGAATGTAGAGAGCGGCCGCGGCATCCAGCTTGGCGCGCGTGTGGTCACCGCCGCTGTTCTTGGTGACGAGGGCGTGGATGCGGTGCTCGCGCATCAGCGCGAGTTCGTCGTCGTAGTGGTACGGCCCACGAGACAACAACAGGTGGTGACGCATGGGCAGCGCATCCGGGCGCGGTGCCACGACGACACGGATCAAAAACCACGCGGTCGAACCCGCGAACGCCGCAACGGTGGAGCGGCCACTGGTGAGGAACACACGCGAATACCGTTGTCGCTCAATGACTTCGGCCGCTTCGGCTGCCGACGCCACCGATATCGCACCGCTGCAATCCCACGGCGGCCGGGACAGAATCAGATGCGGCAGGCCCAGACCGGCACACACGTCGGCAGTCCGCGCCGTCATCGTGGCGGCGAACGGGTGAGTGGCGTCGACGACCGCGTCGATCCGGTTCTCCAGCAGCCACTGTCGCATCGCCTCGGCGCCACCGAACCCGCCGATGCGCACTTCGCCGGCAGGCAGCGCCGGGTCGGGCACCCGCCCAGCCAGGGAGCTGATCACGTCGACGTCGGGATGCAGCCGCTGCGCCAGCGCCCGCGCCTCCGCCGTGCCGCCGAGCAACAGCACCCGCATCAGTGCCTCCCGGTGCGCCGCCGCGCCGGCGAGTAGAGGTAGCTGTCGGTGAAACCTTCGGCGGCGAGCACGTCGCCGACGACGATCACCGCCGTGCGGGTGATGCCGGCGGCGTGCATCATGTCGCTGATGCCGCCGAGTGTGCCGTGCAGCGTCTGCTGTTGTGGCCAGCTCGCGAATGCTACGACGGCACAGGGGGTTTCGGGTCGGTAACCACCGGCGATCAGCTGCTGCACCACGGTGTCGATCTGCGCGGCGGCCAGATGCAGCACCAGCGTCCCCCGGCCCGACAGACTTGCCAGGTCCTCCCCGGGCGGCATCGGCGTCGACAGCGTGGCCACGCGGGTCAGCGTGACAGTCTGCGCGACGCCGGGAACCGTCAGCTCTCGGCGCAGTACGGCCGCGGCGGCCGCGAAGGCCGGCACGCCGGGCACGATCTCGTAATCGATGGCGAGCGCGTCGAGCCGGCGACACTGTTCGGCCACCGCACTGTAGAGCGAGGGGTCGCCGGAGTGCAGGCGGGCGACGTCGTGGCCCGCGGCATCGGCCGCTGCGAATTCGTCGACGATCTGGTCCAGGTTCAACGGACCGGTGTCCACCACGCGAGCTCCCGGTGGGCACTGCGCCAGCAGGTCGTCGGGCATGATCGACCCGGCGTACAGGCACACCCGACAGCGCTGAAGCAGCCGCAGGCCCCGCACGGTGATCAGATCCGCCGCCCCCGGACCCGCGCCGATGAAGTAGACGGTCACCTCTTCGTCACCACCCATTGCGTGATCGGCATCGCCGGTCGCCACCCCGTGAATTTCCCCAGCGGCTCGCCCGCGTAGTGCTGAAACCGCCGCAGTTCACCGCCCAGCGTTGAATACCATTGCACGAGAACAGCTTCGGACTCGGCAGTGACTGCGTTGGCAACCAGCCGGCCGCCGCTGGGGAGCCGCTCGACGCAGGCCTGCACCATTCCTGCGCGGGTCAGCCCGCCGCCGATGAAGATCGCTGACGGGTCGGCGGCGCCGTCGAACGCGTCCGGCGCAGCGCCGCGGATCTGGACGTCGACGCCGCTGCCGATCGCGTTGAGCTCGACGAATCTGCGGCGCCGCTCGTCGCGCTCGAAAGCGACCGCGGTGCAGTCAGGCCAGCGCAGCGACCACTCGACCGCGATGCTTCCCGAACCGGCCCCGACGTCCCACAACCGCTCCCCCGGCCGCGGCGCCAGCGCCGCCAGCGTGAGCGCCCGGATGGTCTGTTTGGTGATCTGGCCGTCGTGAGTGAAGACGTCGTCGGGCAAGGGCGAGATCCGCTCATCCGGAAGATATTGCACCGCAACGACATTGAGGTCGTCGACGTCTTGCGGGTGGTCGGCCGCCCAGTCCCGGGCGGTGCTGTCGCGGCGGCGTTCCGCGGGCCCGCCGAGCTGCTCGAGCACCGTGAACATCGAGTTGCCGCGGCCGCAGGCGTCCAGCCGCGCCGCCAGCTCGAACGGTGTGGTCCTGTCGCGCGACAGCACGACCGCGCGACCGCCGCGGCGTACCGCGGTGTGCGGCTCGGCGGTCACCAGGCTGATCACCTCGGTGTCGTGCGCGCTCCAGCCCATTCGGGCACAGGCGAGCGCCGCGCTGGACACGTGCGGCAGCACCTTCACCCGCTCGGGACCGAAGAGCCGCATCAGTGTGGCGCCGACGCCGTGCAACATCGGGTCGCCGCTGGCGAGCACGAGCACGTCGGCGGGCAATGCCCGCAGCGCCGGCAGCATCGGGGACGGCCACTGCCGCCGCTGCGCCGTGACGGACGCGTCGAGCAGGTCGAGTTGACGCCGCGACCCGTAGATCGTCTTGGCACGGCGAAGCTCGCCGCGCGCAGCCTCCGACAGCCCGGCCATGCCGTCCGCACCGATGCCGACGACGACGATCACCTCGGCATTCTCCGCCACACCCGCCGCGGCAGCAGCCGCATCCCGAAGAACACCGGCCGCAGCACCCACGGCACCCAGACCTCGCCGCGACCCTTCGCCAACGCCCGCTCCGTCGCGGCGGCCACCTGCTGCGGGGTACTGGAGAACGGCGCCGGCGTCATCCCCTGCGTCATCCGGCCGATCACGAAGCCCGGCCGCACCACCAGCACGTGCACTCCTGAGCCGAACAGCGCGTCGGCCAGCCCAAGGGCGAACCCGTCGAGTCCCGCCTTGGCCGACCCGTAGACGTAGTTGGCTCGGCGCACCCGCACGCCCGCCACCGAGGAGAACACCACCAGCCGACCTCGACCGGCCGCACGCATCGTGTTGGCAAGATGCGTCAGCAGGCTGACCTGCGCGACGTAATCGGTGTGCACGATCGCCACCGCATGCGAGGCGTCGCGTTCCGCACGCTGCTGGTCGCCGAGAATGCCGAACGCCAGCACCGCGGTGCCGATCGGACCGTGTTCGGCGACAAGGGATTCCACCAGCCGACCGTGGCTGTCGAGGTCGTCGGCGTCGAACGCGACGGTATGCACCGCTTTGGCGCCGGCGGCGGTCAGTGCGTCGCACTGCTCGCGCAGGCGCTGCGGCGCGCGGGCGGCCAGCACCACGGTTGCGCCGGGCGCGAGCCGCACGGCGAGCTCGGCGCCGATCTCGCTGCGGCCACCGAAGGTCACCACCACGTCCGTGTCGCCCACGCGTGGAGACTATCGCCTGCGCTAGCGTGGTCTGCGATGGCAAACTCGTCGACCACTCGATTGAACGCCGACGCGCTGGCCTTTCTCAGCGAGCGCCATCTGGCCATGCTGACCACACTGCGCGCCGACAATTCGCCGCATGTCGTGGCCGTCGGGTTCACCTTCGATCCCAAGACGCACATCGCCCGGGTCATCACGTCGGGTGGATCGCAGAAGGCGGTCAACGCCGAGCGTGGCGGCATCGCGGTGCTGAGTCAGGTCGACGGCGCACGGTGGCTGTCGCTGGAGGGCCGGGCCAAGGTCAATACCGACGCCGACGCAGTCCGTGACGCCGAGCTGCGGTACGCGCAGCGCTACCGCACCCCGCGCGAGAACCCGAAGCGGGTGGTCATCGAGGTACAGGTGGAGCGGGTGCTGGGCTCGTCGAACCTGCTGGACCGCTCCGGCGGGTAGTGCTACACGGGGACCACCGTGAGTTCGTGCGGTCGGTGGTTCACCGGCTCTGCGCCGTAGGACGTCACGATCACGATGTCCTCGATGCGCGCGCCCCACCGCCCCGGGAAGTAGATACCGGGCTCGATCGAAAACGCCATCCCCGCCCGCAGCGGTAAGCGGTTGCCGGCCACGATGTAGGGCTCCTCGTGTACCGACAGCCCGATGCCGTGTCCGGTGCGGTGCACGAACGCCTCCCCCAGCCCGGCCTGCGCCAGCACCCCGCGAGCGACGGCGTCCACTTGTTCGGCGGTGACGCCCGGGCGCACCGCGGCGACAGCCGCCTGCTGAGCGCGTTGCAGTATCGAATATCGTTGCGCCACTTCCGGGTCGGGCTCACCGAGGCTGTAGGTGCGGGTGGAGTCGGAGTGGTAGCCCGGCTCGTAGGCGCCGCCGATGTCGACCACCACGATGTCGCCGGCCTGCAACACCCGGTCCGAGCATTCGTGGTGAGGGTCAGCACCGTGCGGGCCGGAGCCGACAATGACGAATGCTACCTCCGAATGTCCTTCGGCCACAATCGCTTTCGCGATATCGGCAGCAACGTCGGCCTCGGTTCGCCCCGGCGCCAAGAACTCCGGTACCCGCGCGTGCACGCGGTCGATCGCCGCGCCGGCCTTCCGCAGAGCGTCGATCTCGCTCTGGTCCTTGATCATCCGCAGCTGACGCAGCACGTCGGTGGCCAGCACCGGTGTGACCCCGAGCAATCTGGCCAGCGGCAGCAAGTGCAACGCAGGCATCGATTCAGTGACCGCCGTCGCTGTCTTCGCAGCGCCGAGTGCATCGACCACCAGCGAATACGGATCCTCGCCGTCGACCCAATCCCGCACCGGCAGGCCGAGTTCGGCGATCGCGGACTCTTTCAGCGACGCCAGCTCGAGCCGCGGCACCACGACGGTCGGCGCGCCGGTGGCGGGCAGCACCAGCGCGGTGAGCCGCTCGAAGGTCTGCGCCCGCGACCCGACGAGGTAGCGCAGGTCATAACCCGGGGTGACGATCAGCCCCGCCAATCCGGCCGCCGCGGCGGCGTTGGCGGCGCCGTGCAGGCGGCGGGCGTAGACCTCGGAGCTGAATCGGCTCATGGCCAGAGGCTAGCGCCGCGCGTCCTCCAACCCGGTCAGCGACAGCTCGAGTCCGCTCGCCAGCAGATTCATCATCGTCCGTCGACAGCCGCCGCGACGTCGCGATTGTGCAACAGGACATCGTCCATCACCGCGGTCGTGACCGGGCGCATCGCCAGCAGCGGCGCGACCCACGACGGCGCAGCGACCGAGGCTGCGCGCCGTTCGACACCGTCGAGCACCACCTTGGCCGCGCCGCTGACCGGAATCGGGCGCGACAGGAAGCCGGGAAACGCCTGCCGCACCCTTGCGGCCTTGTCGTGGGAGAACACGTCGGCCGCCAGATCGGTGTCGATGAACCCGAGGTAGGCGATGCCCGATGTCACCCCGTATGGCGCGAGCTCGACGCGCAACGCCCTGCTGAGCTGCTCGACGCCGGCCTTGCTCATCGCGTACGGCGCTGCCAGCACGCCGTTGAAGAAGGCGTAGATAGAGCCGACGAACATGATGTGCCCGCGCCGCTGCATCAGCGCATCGACGGTGGCCCGCGCGGTTCGCCACTGGCCCAGCAGGTCGACCTCGACGGTGCGCTCGAATGCCGCCGGGTCGATGGTCGCCACCGGTTCTGAGGGCGGCGCGATGCCGGCGTTGGCCACCACCACGTCGATGCCGCCGAACTCTGCGACCGCGCCGTCGGCCGCCGCGCGCAACGCCTCCACGTCGGTCACGTCGGCCTCGAACGCAGCGGCACGCGGGCCGAGTTCGTCGGCCAGCTCCTGCAGCGGCGAGAGGCGGCGGCCCACCAGCGCCACATGCGCACCGCGGGCATGCGCTTGGCGCGTGATCTCAGCACCCAACCCGCGAGCGGCACCCGTGATGAACACCACCCGCCCGTCGAGGCTGAATTCCGTTGCGACCCCGAATAATCCGCCGACCAAAGGCAATGACCGCCCCAGCCTCGTCGCGGTACGCACCAACAGCCCGGCGGCGTCGTCGATCATGCCCACCTGAGTTGCCGCCTGATGCCATTTCTAACCGCTGGCATGATGACCGCATGCCAGCTCCCCTGCTTCTGCTCGACGGTGCGAGCATGTGGTTCCGCTCGTACTACGGGGTGCCGTCGTCGATCACGTCACCCGACGGCAGACCCGTCAACGCGGTGCGCGGCTTCCTCGACGCGGTGGCGGCAGTGATCACCCGCGAACGCCCGGGCCGGCTGGTGGTGTGCGACGACTGGGACTGGCGTCCGCAGTGGCGCGTCGACCGCATCCCCTCCTACAAGGCACATCGGGTCGCCGAGCCCATGCTGGACGGCGAACCGGACATCGAGGAAGTGCCCGACGACCTGACGCCCCAGGTTGAGTGGATCCTCGAGGTTCTCGACGCGTTCGGAATTCCCACCGCAGGCGCGCCCGGCTACGAAGCCGACGACGTGCTGGGCACGCTCGCGGCCCGCGAGCGGCGCGACCCGGTGATTGTGGTGAGCGGTGACCGTGACCTGCTGCAGGTGGTTACCGACGAACCGGTACCCGTGAAGGTGCTGTACCTGGGCCGCGGACTGGCCAACGCGACGATGTTCGGGCCGGCCCAGGTCGCCGAACGGTATGGTGTGCCTGCCCATCGCGCCGGGCCTGCGTACGCGGAGCTGGCGCTGCTGCGCGGCGACCCGTCCGACGGCCTACCCGGTGTGGCCGGCATCGGCGAGAAAAGCGCGGCGACGCTGCTGTCCCAGTACGGTTCACTGGAGGCGATTCTGGATGCAGCGGAGGACCCAAAGTCCAAGCTGTCCAAGGCATTTCGGAAGAAGATCCTGGCGGCTCGCGACTACTTGGACGCGGCGGGACCTGTGGTCAGGGTGGCCACGGACGCGCCTGTGCAGTTGTCGACGGACACCGACGAGCTTCCCCTGGCGCCCGCTCACCCGAGGAAGGTGGCCAAGCTCGCCGAGAAGTACGGCATCGGTTCGCCAGTCAGCCGCCTGCAGAACGCCCTCGACGCGCTGCCGGCCAGGTAACTATTTCGGTCGGCCGACCTCGTACGTGCCGCTGTCGTCCTGGAAGGTCACGGTCACCTGCTTGTGCTGACCGTCGACGCTCGCGTCGCAGGTGAAGGTGTCGCCCTTCTTGACGGTGGGGTTCTGGCCGTTGTTGCACTTGACGTCAGTGACGTTCTTGACGCCGTAGCCGTTGGTCTGGTCGGTCAGCACCGACTTCACGCCGTCCTGGGCCTTGTTCACGTCGAGTTTGGTGGTGACGAAGAAGCCCGGCTTCCAGAAACCCAGGACCAGCACGATGGCCACGACGATCACGGCAAGTACACCGACGACGGCGCCGAGGACAGCCAGCGAACGCTTGGAACTCTTTTGCGCCGGGCCCTCGCCAAAGGCCGCCGGGGCTTCGCCGTACTGCGGAGCTCCCGGCCGTGGCGCGTACTGCGGCGCCTGGCCGTAGCCCTGCCCGTACGGCGGCACCTGGTACTGGCCCGGCTGTGCGTATTGCGTCGGCTGCTGTGCCGCCTGCTCGGCGGGCGAGTACGGCTGCTGGCCATATTCCTGCCCCGGCTGCGGATACTGTTGCGGCGCAGCGGGATACGGCTGGGCTTGGGGGTACTGCTGCGGCGAGTACGCGGGCTGCTGCCAGCCCTGTTGAGCGGTCGGCTCCTCAGCGCCCGACGGCTGCTGCTGCTCCGGCCGGCCCGACCATGGCTGATTGGGATCGTATCCCTGAGGTCCGCTCATCGCGCTTCCGTTCTCCTACCTCTCGCAGTAGTAGCCACCGTAGCGGTCACCCACCCTACCCGCCATCAACTGCGACGACGCCGCGCCGAATGTCGTCGATCGCGCGTTTCGCCGAGGTTCGCAGGCCCTTGTCGGGGGCGGCGACGCGGATTTGGTCGAGCAGGTCGAGCACCTGACGGCACCACCGCACGAAGTCGCCCGCGGGCAGCGGCGTTCCGGCGCCCGCCGCGTCAGAGGCCTCCAGCGCCGCGGTCAGATCGCCGGTGGTGGCCCAGCGGTACACCGCGGTGACGAACCCTTCGTCGGGCTCGCGGCTCAGCTCGAGTCGGTGCCGCTGCTCGTCGTCGCGCAGCGCCCCCGCCAGTCGCCGCGTTTCGGCCAGCGCTCGCCGCAACGGCGCGGTGGGTATCTCGGCGGCCCGCGGCGACGGTCCGTCGGCACCGCGGGTTTCGTAGACCACGGCCGACACCACGCCCGCGAGTTCAGCGGCATTCAGCCCGTGCCATGCGCCGCTGCGCAGGCACTCCGCGACCAGGAGGTCGCTTTCCGAATAGATCCGGGCAAGCAGCCGCCCGTCGTCGGTGACGCGCAGCTTGTCCTGTGTGTCGTTCTCGATGAAGCGCCGCTCGGTGAGCAATCCGACGATTCGGTCGAAGGTGCGCGCCAGCGAATGCGTCGCCGTCGCGACCTTGCGGCGCAGCTGCTCGTTGTCCCGCTCGATCCGCAGATACCGTTCGGCGATGCGCATTTTGGCTTCCCGCTCGGGGATCCGATGCGCCGGGTGGTGACGGATTTCGTCGCGAAGCGCACGCATCGGCGGATCGTCGCGGGGTTCGGTCCGGCGGCGGGCGTTTGCACCGGGCATCTTGAGGCCCGCGGCCGCCGAGCGCAACGCCGACGCCACGTCGCGACGGACCCGCGGCTGACGGTGCTCGACGCGCTTGGGCAGCGTCATCGAACCCAGCGGCGCCGCGGCATCACCGTAGTCCGCCGCGGATATTCTTCCTGCCCAACGGTTTTCGGTGAGAACAAGCGGCCGCGGATCCGTCGCGTCGCGGTCGGCCTCCAGCACCACCGCCAGTCCGCCGCGACGGCCCCGGCTTATCGAGATGATGTCTCCGCGGCGCAACGACGACAGCGCATCGCTGGCCGCCTGCCGGCGCTGCAGCCGAGACGACCGTGCCTGGGCGCGTTCGCGTTCACCCAGCTTGGCCCGCAGCCGCGCATACTCGAGCACCGCCGCGCTGTCTTCGCCGAGTTCCTTCGAAAGCTGGGCCATGGTCTTGGTGTTGCGGTTGATCGCATTGACCAGTCCCACCACCGAGCGGTCGGCTTGGTATTGCGCGAACGACCGCTCGAGCAGCGCGTGCGCCTGCTCGGGTCCCATTTGGTGCACGAGATTGATGGTCATGTTGTAAGACGGCGCGAACGAACTGCGCAGCGGGAAGGTTCGGGTGCTCGCCAGCCCGGCCACTTCGGCGGGGTCGACGCCGGGTTGCCAAAGCACCACCGCGTGGCCCTCGATGTCGATGCCGCGACGGCCGGCCCGTCCCGTCAGCTGCGTGTACTCGCCCGGGGTCAGCGGGAGGTGCTGCTCGCCGTTGAACTTCACCAGCCGCTCCAGCAGCACCGTGCGCGCGGGCATGTTGATGCCCAGCGCCAGCGTCTCGGTCGCGAACACCACCTTGACCAGCCCGGCGGTGAACAGCTCTTCGACGGTGTGCCGGAAGATCGGCAGCATGCCGGCGTGATGGGCGGCGATGCCGCGCATCAGCGCGTCGCGCCACTCGTGGAAACCCAGCACCAGCAGGTCCGCGTCGGACAGCTCGGCGGTGCGCCGGTCGATCACCTCGGCGATGCGGGGTCGCTCGTCGTCGTCGGTCAGCCGAAGCGACGACCGCAGGCATTGACCCACCGCCGCGTCGCACCCGGCGCGGGAGAACACGAACACGATCGCGGGCAGCAGCGCGTCGTGGTCGAGCACCGAGATCACGTCGGGCCGCGACGGCGTCCGGTACAGCCGCGGCCGCGGATTGCGCCCGCGCCCACGCGGCTGGAACTCGAGCAGCCGGTCGGCCTCGCGACGATTCGCGATGTGCTGCAACAACTCCCGGTTCACCAAGGGCGCGCGGCCGGCGTCGTCGGGGCCGCCGCCGCTGGAGTAGTCGAACAGGTCGAACAGTCGTCTGCCCACCATCATGTGCTGCCACAGCGGCACGGGGCGGTGTTCGTCGACGACCACGGTGGTGTCGCCGCGCACCGTCTTGATCCAGCCGCCGAACTCCTCGGCGTTGGAGACGGTGGCCGACAGGCTCACCACCCGAACCTCTTCGGGCAGGTGCAAGATGACTTCCTCCCAGACCGCGCCGCGCATCCGGTCGGCAAGAAAGTGCACCTCGTCCATGACTACATACGAAAGACCATGCAGCGCAGACGAATCCGCGTACAGCATGTTGCGCAGCACCTCGGTGGTCATCACCACCACCGGCGCGGTGGCGTTGATCGACTGGTCGCCGGTGAGCAACCCGATCTTCTCGGGACCGTAGCGGGATACCAGATCGGTGTGCTTCTGATTAGACAACGCCTTTATCGGGGTGGTGTAGAAGCACTTTCGTCCGGCCTGCAAAGCCAGGTGCACCGCGAACTCCCCCACCACGGTCTTGCCCGCGCCGGTGGGTGCGCACACCAGCACACCGTGGCCTGCTTCCAGCGCCGAGCACGCCTTCAGCTGGAACGGGTCCAGCGTGAACGGCAACAGCGCGGAGAACTTCGCCAGCTCACTAACGGTCATGCGACGGCAGCGCTTCCGGCGCCTCGATCGGCGCGGCTTCGTCGTCGGCGACCGCCCAGCCCTCAGCTGCCTCACGCTTGGCCTTGCGTTTGTCGTGCACGCGAGCGATCTGGATCGCCACCTCGAGCAGCACGGTCAGCGCCAGACCCAGCGCGAGCATGGAGAACGGGTCGGACCCCGGCGTCGCGAATGCCGCGAACACGAAGACGCCGAAGATCAGGCCGCGCCGCCACGACTTCAGCCGGGCGTAGGTGAGCACGCCGATCAAGTTGAGCATGATGATCAGCAGCGGAAACTCGAACCCGACCCCGAACACCAGCAGCAGGTTGATCAGAAAGCCGAAGTAGCGGTCGCCCGACAGTGCGGTCACCTGCACGTCTCCGCCGACGGTGAGCAGAAAGTGCAGCGCCTTGGACAGCACGACGTAGGCGAGCACCGCGCCGCTGACGAAGAGCAGGGCCGCGAAGCACACGAACGCGACCGCGAACCGGCGCTCGTTGCGGTACAGCCCCGGGGTGATGAACGCCCACAGCTCGTACAGCCACACCGGACAGGCCAGCACCACCCCCGCGGTCAGGCCGACCTTCAGCCGGAGCATGAACTGGTCGAATGGGGCGGTGGCGAGCAGCCGGCAACCGCCGTCGGCGCTGATATCGGCACGCGCGGACGGCGGCAGGGAACAGTAAGGCTGGCGCAGGAATTCGCCGAGGCTCTCCAGGCCGAAGACTCCGTGGCCGTACCAGACGAACCCGAAGATCGTGGTGAGCGCGACCGCCGCGACCGAGATCAACAGGCGGGTGCGCAGTTCGCGGATGTGGTCGACCAACGACATCGTGCCGTCGGGGTTGACCCGACTACGGCGACGGCGAGGGTCCAGCCGCTTAAGAACGCCGGGAATCTTCACAAGCGGTGATCACGTGCGCCGGGCGGCGCGTCGCTCAAGCTGGTCGGCTGTGGTTCTGTTCCGGGGCCGGCGCGTCGACCCGCTCGGACTGCACAGGATTGGGCTGTGGCGGGTTCTCCGACTTTCCCTCGTGCTGCAACTCGCGGATCTCCGACTTGAAGATCCGCATCGATTTGCCGAGCGAGCGGGCGGCGTCGGGCAGCTTCTTGGCACCGAACAGCAGGACGATCACCGCGACGAGGATGATCAGGTGCCAACCTGTTATGCCGTTTGTCCACATGGGTTGCCTCCAGACGTTGCTTCGATGCTACCGCAGCGACTCGGCCTCATATGCCTGCAGCGCCGCCGCCGCGGCGCTGCGGACCCGCTCGGCCAGAGACGACGGCGCCAGCACTTTCACCGCCGACCCGAAGCCGAGCACCAGCCGGGCCATCCATTCCTCTGACGCGTAGGTCATCTCCGCCTCACAGGAGCCGTCCGGCAGTTCGCGCACCATCCGCATCGGGAAATAGTCGAACATCCAGGTGGCCGTCGGCGCGACGTGCAGGGTGGCCGACGGCAGGGACGGGTCGGCGTCGAACAACGACGTGTCCGGGCCGGCCTGCACGGCGGGCGGCGGTGGCGTCGACGGTTCGTCGAGCACCTGGGCCGAGTCGATGCGGTCGAACCGAAACAACCGCACCCCTTCGGCGCTGCGGCACCACGCCTCCAGGTAGCTCTGGTCGCCGACGAACACGATGCGGATCGGGTCGACGACGCGATGCGACGACGTGTCGTGCGAGGCGGAGTAGTAGTCGAGGGCCACGGCGCGGCGCCTGCGCACGGCCTCGCGAACGGCCGCCACGGCCGGGGTGTCGGCGGTGGCGGCCGCAGTCGGCATCGCCCGGTGGCCGCCGGCCGCCGATTCGATCTTTGCGATCGCACTGCGCGCGGCTTCGGGATCGACCATGCCGGGGATGTCGAGGAGTGCCCGCAACGCGACCAGCACGGCTGTTGCCTCGGAGGATGTCAGGCGCAGCGGACGGTCCATGCCCGCCGAGAAGGTCACCTCGATGCTCTCTTCGGAGAACGACAGGTCGATCAGGTCGCCGGGGCCGTACCCGGGGAGCCCACACATCCACAGCTGGTTGAGGTCGGCCATCAGCTGTTTGGTGCTCACGCCGAGGTCGGCGGCCGCCTCTTCGGCGCTGATTCCGGGGTTGGCCTGGAAGTACGGGACCATGTTCAGCAGCCGAACCAGCCGCGTGGAGAGCTGGCTCATACGCTGACCTGCGCTTGCGCTCGCAGTCGCGTGAGTACCTCGTCGCGCAGCGATTCTGGCTCCAGCACCACCGCGTCGGCACCGTAGCCGGCGACCTCGCGAGCCAGCCGATCCATCGAGCCGATGTCGATGGCCAGCACGTCGCCCGGGCGGCCGCGCAGTGTCATCGACTCGACCACAGTGCCTGCCCGGCGCAGCGCGGTGGCGCGCTCGGCGGCCACCCACACCCGCGCCGCCACGCCGGTGGGCGCCTCGCCGACTGCTTTGGCGACGATCTCGCGCAGATCGACGTCGTCGGGTTTGCGCACCGCGTTCGGCGGCCCGATCGGTGTGACTTCGGCGCCGATCCGCGACAGCCGGAAGGTGCGCACTGCGTCGCGGTCGCGGTCTTTGCCGACCAGATACCAGCGCCCCCGGTCGGTGACCACCCCCCACGGCTCGACCGTGCGCGTGGTGTACGGCTCGACGCGTGACGATCGGTGCTGAAACTGCACCGCCTGTCCGGAGTCGATGGCGCTCAACAGAATCGGCAATACCGACTCGGAACCGCGGATGCCGGGCAGCGCGGCCGCCGAGGTGATCGAAACGGCGTCGCCGGCGTCGATATCGACGCCAGCGGCGCGCAGTTTGAGCAGCGCACCCTGGGTCGCCGTGATGAGCTCCGGCGACTGCCACAGCTGGACCGCAACGGCGACGGCCGCGGCTTCGTCGGCGGTCAGTTCGATGTCGGGCAGCGCGTAGTCGTCGCGTCTGATGCGGTAGCCCTCAGTGGAGTCGAGATTGGACACGCGGCCGGTTTCCAGCGGGATGCCGAGGTCGCGCAGCTCGTTCTTGTCGCGCTCGAACATCCGCGAGAACGCCTCGTCCGTCGGGCAGTCGGCATAACCGAGCACGGTGGCGCGGATCCGCTCGGCGGTGAGGTAGTTGCGGGTGGAAAGCAGCGCGATGACGAGGTTCATCAACCGCTCGACTTTGGAGATCCCCACCTTGTCAGCCTAATTGCGCGAGCCGCAATCGCGGCGCAGCTACATGCTGGCGATCAGCCGCTTGACCCGCTCGTCGACCGACCGGAACGGATCCTTGCAAAGCACGGTGCGCTGCGCTTGGTCGTTGAGTTTGAGATGAACCCAGTCGACGGTGAAGTCGCGGCCGGCTTCCTGGGCGGCGCTGATGAACTCGCCACGCAGCTTGGCCCGGGTGGTCTGCGGCGGGGTGTCGACGGCCTCGTCGATCTCCTCGTCGGTGGTGACCCGGGCGGCGAGGCCCTTGCGCTGCAGGAGGTCGAAGACACCGCGGCCGCGCTTGATGTCGTGGTAGGCGAGGTCCAGCTGGGCGATCTTGGGATCAGACAGCTCGAGGTTGTAGCGGTCCTGGTAGCGCTGGAACAGCTTGCGCTTGATCACCCAGTCGATTTCGGTGTCGACCTTGGCGAAGTCCTGGCTTTCCACCGCGTCGAGCTGGCGGCCCCACAGGTCGACCACCTGCTCGATCTGTGCGTTGGGCTCCCGGGTCTGCAAGTGTTCGACGGCACGGGCGTGATATTCGCGCTGGATGTCCAGCGCGCTGGCCTGCCTGCCGCCGGCGAGCCGGACCGGCCGCCGACCGGTGAGGTCGTGGCTGACCTCGCGGATCGCGCGGATGGGGTTGTCCAGGGAGAAGTCGCGGAACGCGACACCGGACTCGATCATCTCCAGCACCAACGCGGCGGTGCCGACCTTGAGCATGGTCGTGGTCTCGCACATGTTGGAGTCGCCGACGATCACGTGCAGGCGGCGGTATTTCTCGGCGTCGGCGTGCGGCTCGTCGCGGGTGTTGATGATCGGTCTTGACCGCGTCGTCGCGCTGGACACTCCTTCCCAGATGTGCTCGGCCCGTTGCGACAAGCAGAACGTCGCGGCCTTCGGCGTCTGCAGCACCTTGCCGGCGCCGCAGATCAGCTGCCGGGTGACCAGGAACGGCAGCAACACGTCGGAAATCCGGGAGAACTCGCCGGCGCGCACGATCAGATAGTTCTCGTGACAGCCATAGGAGTTGCCGGCCGAGTCGGTGTTGTTCTTGAAGAGGTAGATGTCGCCGCCGATGCCCTCGTCGGCGAGCCGCTGCTCGGCGTCGATCAACAGATCCTCGAGCACCCGCTCCCCGGCGCGGTCGTGGGTGACCAGCTGCACCAGGTTGTCGCATTCGGCGGTCGCATATTCCGGATGGCTGCCGACGTCGAGGTACAACCGAGCGCCGTTGCGCAGGAAGACGTTGCTGCTGCGACCCCACGAGACGACGCGGCGGAACAGGTAGCGGGCCACTTCGTCAGGGCTGAGCCGACGGTGCCCGTGAAACGTGCAGGTGACACCGAATTCGGTCTCGATACCCATGATTCGACGCTGCACGTAATCGAGCGTACTTGTTACAGCGACAAGCTGACGTGTAACCCGCCGCCGGTTCGGCCTGCACGCTGAACGGTTAACGCCGAAAGCGACGTTTCGCAGAGAAACTTCGAGTAGACCTCTGCAAAACGTCACTCTCGAGGACGGACCGCTCACTGTCGTACATCCGGCTGATCGCTTCCCGCTCTCTTCGAGATCGCCGCGGAGCACCTGCGCGTGTGGCGCGTTTGTCGGTCCTGTCGCTTATACAGTCCTGTTGGACTCGACCACGGCTGACGGGGACAGGTAAACGGCGATGCTCACAGGGGAAGTTCGCAATCAGATCGACCGCATATGGGATGCGGTGTGGTCCGGCGGGATGTCCAACCCGCTGGAGGTAGTCGAGCAGATCACCTATCTGCTGTTCATCAAGCGGCTCGACGACCAGCAGTCGAGGGCGCTGGAACGTGCTCAACTGCTGGGCAAGCCGGTCGAGGGCAATCCGTTTCCGGTCGGCCGAGACGAGCTTCGGTGGTCGTTCATCAAGAACATGCATCCCGACGAGGCCTACGAGGCCGTCGCCAACAAGGTGTTCCCGTACATCCGCGAGATGGGCGGCGACGATTCGACGTTTGCCGAGCACATGAAAGATGCCCGGCTGACGATCCCGAGCCCAGGGCTACTGGCCAAGGTGATCGACATGCTCGACGAGGTCCCGATGGACGACCTCGACACCAAGGGTGATGTCTACGAATACCTGCTGTCGGAGATCTCCACGTCGGGCAAGAACGGGCAGTTCCGTACGCCGCGGCACATCATCAAGCTGATCGTGGAAATGATGGCGCCCAAGCCCGGCGACACCATCGTTGACCCGGCGGCGGGAACCTGCGGCTTCTTGGTGGCGGCGATCGAGTACATGAGGGCCCATCACGCCGACGAGATAGCCGGTAAGTGGCGCAAGCACTTTCACAACGAGATGTTCACCGGTTTCGACTTCGACCGGACGATGCTGCGCATCGGATCAATGAACATGATGCTGCACGGGGTCGAACATCCCGACGTGCGTTATCGCGACTCGCTTGCCGAGGCGAACACTCACGATGCCGAGAACTACTCGATGGTGCTGGCCAATCCGCCATTCGCCGGCTCGCTGGATTACGAGAATGTGGCAAAGGACTTGCAGCGAATCGTCAAAACCAAAAAGACGGAGCTGCTGTTCGTCGCGTTGTTCCTGCGGCTGCTGAAGATGGGCGGTCGCGCAGCGGTGATCGTCCCGGACGGCGTGTTGTTTGGTTCGACGAAGGCGCACAAGGAGCTTCGCCGCATGCTAGTCGAGGACCACAAGCTGGACGCGGTGGTCAAGCTACCGTCCGGTGTGTTCAAGCCGTATGCAGGTGTTTCCACCGCAGTGCTGTTCTTCACCAAGACCGGTTCTGGCGGAACGGATTTCGTGTGGTTCTACGACGTCCGCGCCGACGGGTATTCACTGGACGATAAGCGCACGCCACTGCTGGACCTGTCGAAGCTCGGTCCCCTAGCCGAGTTGTCAGACGAGGAGCATGAGAAGAACAACTTGCCAGATGTGCTGAAGCGATGGGCACTTCGCGAGACAGCGGAGCGGGACCGAGCGCCAACCGAGCAGTCGTTTTGCGTGCCGAAGGACCAAATCGCTGCCCAAGGCTACGACCTGTCGATCAACAGGTATAAGGAGATCGTCCACGAAGAGGTCGAGCACCGCTCACCCATCGAGATTCTCGATGAACTCGACAAGATTGAGGATGACATTCGTGCTGGAATGGCGGAGTTGCGCCGGATGCTTGCGGAGTCAAAATGACGAAGTGGCCAACGGTGCCGCTTGGCGAGGTAGCCCAGTTCGCGCGAACAACGATGGACGCAAATCAGGTGGCTCCCGACACGATGTACGTAGGACTGGAACACATTGCATCCGGCGGAAGGCATGTTCGGCCTATCCAAGCCTCAGAGGCTGGTATCGCTAGCACCAAGTTCAAGTTTGAGCCAGGCGATGTACTGTTCGGGAAATTGCGGCCATACCTCCAGAAAGTTGCGATTCCCGACTTCTCCGGTATATGCAGTACAGACATCATTCCGATTCGTCCAAGTGATGCCCTTGATAGGCGGTTTTTGATGCGGCATCTGCTACGGCCAGAGACCACTGCTCGGGCCGTCAATCGCAGCTATGGCGCCAATTTGCCGCGGCTATCTCCAGCTGAACTCGCCAAATTCCCAATACCGTTGCCACCCCTTTCAGAACAACGGCGCATCGCGGCCGT
Organism: Mycobacterium sp. NGS39; assembly: GCF_059812765.1. Classification (NCBI taxonomy): domain Bacteria; kingdom Bacillati; phylum Actinomycetota; class Actinomycetes; order Mycobacteriales; family Mycobacteriaceae; genus Mycobacterium; species Mycobacterium sp. NGS39. The sequence goes on from NZ_JCALDH010000004.1 coordinate 358,408, forward strand.
CCTCGACCAAGCTGACATGCTTCGGGCGAAACGCCACGACACTATGACTTATCGCAGCTCACTTCCCCACGCGATCTTCATCGATATGTTCGGTCACCCCTCTGACAACCCACGGAAATTACCTCTCGTCAAACTCAGTGACCTTGGCTCGCTGGAACGTGGCATCTCCAAGCATCGGCCGCGCAATGCTCCAGAGTTACTTGGTGGACCGTACCCGCTAGTTCAAACAGGTGAAGTGTCCAACAGCGGTGGCTACATATATTCGACAAAACAATCGTACTCTGAAGTCGGGCTTAGGCAATCGAAGATGTGGCCCGCTGGTACGCTCTGCATTACAATCGCCGCAAATATCGCCAAGACCGCGATACTCAAGATCGACGCCTGTTTTCCCGACAGCGTCGTCGGCTTCTCCGCAAGTGAGTTCAGCACCAGCGAGTACGTCCGCGTTTGGATGATGTTCCTACAGAAGTCGCTTGAGACACTGGCGCCAGAGTCCGCTCAAAAGAACATCAACTTAGCAACTCTTCGGAGCTTGCCTATACCATGCCCGCCGATGCCCGAACGTCGCCATTTCGCGGAATTGATGGCCACCGTAGAGGCCATGCGGCTTTCTCATCTGGCTTCTGTTCAGCAGATGGATGGGTTGTCCGCGTCCCTCGAAGCCAGAGCCTTCGCCGGCGATTTATAGGGATGCCATTCATGCCGCGCTACTAGGAATCGGCGCCACCGCAAGCAAGCCACGCAAAATTGAGCGCACCTGATCAGCGCAATG
>NZ_JCALDH010000040.1:0-237 GCF_059812765.1 Mycobacterium sp. NGS39
GCCTGGATTCGAACTGACTCGGTTGCGGCGACGCTGATTGTCGAGCCGCTGGTCGGTGAGCACTGCTGTCGCCTGGAGCGATGATCGACTCCTAGGGTCTAGATCGTGCCCCGGCCGGTTCGGTGAGGTCGCTTGTAGCGCTGATGGGGTGTCGTGCCGAGGTGAGCACTGATCCATTAGGTCGCCGCCGGGTGTCCTCGGGCTCAATGTGAGTCAACGACGACTGCAGGAGGTAGG
>NZ_JCALDH010000041.1:0-237 GCF_059812765.1 Mycobacterium sp. NGS39
GGTGTTCGGCGGTGTCCTACTTTTCCACCCGGGGTGGGTAGTATCATCGGCGCTGGCAGGCTTAGCTTCCGGGTTCGGGATGGGTCCGGGCGTTTCCCTGCCGCTGTGGCCGCCGTAACTTTATGGGGTTGTGTTTTGGTGGTGGGGTGTTCCACGGCCCTTTTGGGGGGTTGTGGTTGGTTGGGGTGTTGGTGTGGTTGCGTGGTGTGGGTAAGTTTTCGGCCGGTTAGTGCCAGT
>NZ_JCALDH010000042.1:0-225 GCF_059812765.1 Mycobacterium sp. NGS39
GTGTGGATGAACCTGGCCAACAACTCGCGCAGCACGTCGGGATGAGTGGTGGTGAGTCGTTCGGCCAGCACCGCGGGTAGGTCGATATCGTGGGCAGTGGTCATCGCGTCGATTCCTTTGCTCGAGAAACTTTGGTAGGTCTCTCGAAGAATCACGCGATGACCTTCAATCACTCGGCTACGACACGCCGGTACCGATCTTCAGCTCCGACTCGTACACCACTCT
>NZ_JCALDH010000043.1:0-202 GCF_059812765.1 Mycobacterium sp. NGS39
ACAGTGTTTCGGCTGATGCTTGACGGTTACTTCGGCTGATCCTTGACACTCCCGGAATGAGGGAGTTGAGCGTGGAAGAGCAGAGGTATCAGGCTGTGATGGCGGTCATCGGCGATGGTCTGTCGGTGTCGCAGGCGGCGGAGAAAGCAGGTGTGTCGCGTCAAACGCTGCATTGCTGGCTGGCCCGCTACGAGGCCGAGGG